>NZ_JBLVKW010000020.1:0-98590 GCF_048270745.1 Streptomyces sp. NPDC056231
CCCCGACCCATTCCCCCATCACCACGAAAACGAGTCTGGCCCCGCCGCTCACGCGGCGGGGCCAGAACCCCAAGATCTTCATGAATCTTCTAGGCGCGCAGGGCCTGGACCGCCGCTTCCAGCCGCTTGCCGAAGTCTTCGTCGGCCTGACGGAAGTTGTTGGTCGCGCGCTCGGCGATGTCGTCGCGCGAAACCTTGGCGATGAACCCGGCGAGGTTGTCGATCAGGCGCGCCTTCTCGTCCTCGGAGTAGAGCCGGTAGAGGTTTCCGGCCTGCACGAAGTCATTGTCCTCGGCGTGGCTCGGGGCTTCGTGCGTACCGATCTCACCGGTGACCGTGGTGGGCTCCCACAGCGGACGGCCGGTCTGGACCGGGCCGCCGAAGCTGTTGGGCTCGTAGTTCTTCGCACCCTTGTGGCGGCCGTCGTACAGGTAGCCGTCCCGGCTGTTCGTCCGCGCCTCGGTGGCGTGCGGGCGGTTCACCGGCAGGTGGTCGGCGTTGATGCCGACGCGGTACCGGTGGGCGTCGCCGTAGGCGAAGAGGCGGCCCTGGAGCATCTTGTCCGGGGACGGGCCGATGCCCGGCACGAAGTGTGCGGGGCTGAAGATCGACTGCTCGGTCTCCGCGAAGATGTTCTCCGGGTTGCGGTTGAGCTCCAGCTTCCCGATCTCGATCGGCGGGTAGTCCGCGTGCGGCCACACCTTGGTGAGGTCGAACGGGTTGAAGCGGTAGGTGGCCGCCTCGGACGCGGGCATGATCTGGACCTGTACGGTCCAGGACGGGAAGTCGCCGCGCTCGATCGCCTCGCGGAGATCGCGCTGGTGGCTGTCCGGGTCCTCGCCGGCGAGCTTGTTCGCCTCGGCCTGGGTGAGGTTCTTGATGCCCTGGTCGGTCTTGAAGTGGTACTTGACCCAGAAGACCTCGCCGGCCTCGTTGTTCCACTGGTAGGTGTGCGAACCGTACCCGTTCATGTGACGCAGCGTGGCCGGGATGCCGCGGTCACCGAAGAGCCAGGTCACCTGGTGGGTGGACTCGGGCGACAGACCCCAGAAGTCCCAGACGTTGTCCGCCTCCTGCGAGCCGGTGTACGGGTCGCGCTTCTGGGTGTGGATGAAGTCCGGGAACTTGATGGCGTCCTTGATGAAGAACACCGGGGTGTTGTTGCCGACGAGGTCGTAATTGCCCTCTTCGGTGTAGAACTTCAGCGCGAAGCCGCGGGGGTCACGCACCGCGTCGGCGGAGCCGAGGTTGCCCGCGACGGTGGAGAAGCGCAGGAACGTCTCGGTCTGCTTGCCGACCTCGGAGAGGAACTTCGCCCGCGTCCACTGCGAGACGTCGCGGGTCAGCGTGAACGTGCCGTACGCACCGGCGCCGCGGGCGTGCACGATGCGCTCCGGAATGCGCTCACGGTTGAAATGCGCGAGCTTCTCCAGCAGCGACTGGTCCTGCACCAGGACCGGCCCGCCGACGCCCGCGGTCTGACTGTTCTGGTTGTCGGCGACCGGCGCGCCGGCCTCCGTGGTGAGCGGTCCCTGCGTCACGTGCGCCTCCTGCGTCATTCCTGCACATCCGTCATGCCCTGATGTCCGCACAGCCTGTCCCTTGGCGTATGCCGGTTCCGATCCTACAATGGACTAAGTCCAAGTCAAGCGAGCATCTAAAGTCACACCTGTTCGGGACCAGGGCCCCCTCACTGTTAGGCTTGATTCCATGAGTGACCTGTTGGAACGGCTCCGCGGACGCGGCTGGCGCATGACTGCGCAGCGGCGCGTCGTGGCCGAAGTCCTCGACGGGGACCATGTGCACCTGACAGCCGACGAGGTCCACGCCCGGGCCGTCGCCAAACTGCCGGAGATCTCCCGCGCCACCGTCTACAACACGCTCGGTGAGATGGTCACCCTCGGCGAGGTCATCGAGGTCTCCACGGATCGCCGAGCGAAGCGGTACGACCCGAACGCGCACCGCCCCCACCACCACCTGGTCTGCGCCCGGTGCGGCACCATCCGTGACGTGCACCCGGCGGGCGATCCGCTGGCGGACCTGTCGGCAGACGAGCGCTTCGGCTTCACGGTCTCCGGTGTCGAGGTGACGTACCGCGGCGTCTGCCCGAACTGCGCGGCAACGGCCTGAGACAAAGTGAAAGGCCCGGTGCGAGCGACACTCGCACCGGGCCTTTCGCATGCCGGCACCCCAGGACCTGAGCACCGGACCGCACCTGGTGCCGACGATGCCCGCCGCTCGGCCCCGGCGCCCGACAGATGGCCGGCGAGGAGTTGCGCATCGACCGCAGCGCCATGATCGGGGTCGCCGACTCCCCGATGAGGGACGGCCCGGTCCTGCACGAACGAGCACCCGCCTGCCGCCGCTCCTGCGCCGGCTGCCTCCTCCCCGGTCGCCGATCAGGCGGATCCCGCAGCAGCGAGCGGCGAACGCCGGCGTTCCCGGACGCGAGCTCCGCCGCGCCGGGCTCGTCCACCGGCGGCGGCCGGCCGAACCCTCGGACAAACTGCCACAGGTGCGCCCGGAACCTTGGTCCCGGGGGACCAGGTGTGCGGCACACCCATCCCGCGCGCACCCCCTTCCCGAAACTGACGGGTCATCATATCGTCGGCGGCGATCGCGTCCGCCCCGCGGCGGATCCACACCTCGACCGCACGAGGAGAGACCCGTGGGAGATCCGCACCCGAGCACACCACCACCCGCCGCCCCCAAGCTCCGGGCACAGGCGCTCACCCGTTCGTTCGGGCGCGGCGCCAAGACCCTCACCGCCCTCGGCCCGGTCGATCTCGACATCGCGCCGGGTGAGTTCACCTGCATCGTCGGCCCGTCCGGCTGCGGGAAGTCCACGCTGCTGAGGATCGCCGCCGGACTGCTCCGCCCCAGCGCGGGCGAACTGTCCATCCGTACGGCATCACCCCGCCCGGCCGCGATGATCTTCCAGGACTACGGGATCCACGATTGGAAGACCGTCCTCGCGAACGTCCGGTTCGGCCTCGACATCCAGCGCGTGCCGCGCAGGGAGGGCGACGCCAGGGCGCGCGACTGGCTCGCCCGAATGGGGCTCGCGGAATTCGCCGGCGCCTACCCCGCTGCACTCTCCGGCGGGATGCGGCAGCGCGTCGCCATCGCCCGCGCCCTCACGGTCGAACCCGAACTCCTGCTGATGGACGAGCCGTTCGCGGCGCTCGATGCCCAGTTGCGGACGATCCTGCAGGACGAACTGCTGGACCTCACCCAGACCACCCGTACCACCACGCTCTTCATCACCCACAGCCTGGAGGAGGCGATCGTGCTCGGCGACCGGGTGCTGGTGATGTCCGCCAGGCCGGGCCGGATCATCGCCGAGCGCCGACCGCCGTTCGCCCGGCCGCGCATCGGCGACGTCCGTTCGGCGCCCGAATTCACCGCGCTGAAGAGCGAGTTGTGGGAGCTGCTGCGCAGCGAGGTCCGCAGAGAGGTGGCCCCGGCATGAGCACAGCCGTGAAACACGCACGTCAGGAAGGCGGTGGGGCCGTCCTGGTGCGCAGGCCGGGCCCGCAGGAGCTGCATCCCGTACGCACCCACCGCAAACGTCGCGCCCTGGAGCTGGCCCTCGCCGTCGCCGTACCCCTGCTCCTCGTCCTGCTCTGGCAGCTGGCCGCCGCACAGTCCTGGATCGACGACCGGGTCTATCCGGCCCCGTCCACCATCCTCGCGGACGGCTGGGGCCGTGCGGCCGACGGCGAGCTGTGGCCCGATGTGTGGGCCACGCTCAAACGGGTCCTCGGCGGCTACGCGATCGGCACCGTCACCGGATACGCGCTCGGCCTGCTGATGGGGGCGCTCTCCCTCGTACGAGCCGCGCTGGAACCGTTGCTCGATGCCCTGTACGTCGTACCGAAGCTGGCTCTGCTGCCGGTCTTCCTCAATATGTTCGGCCTCGGCGAGGGGCCGCAGCTCGCGCTGGTCGCCGCCACGGTCTTCTTCTTCGTCTGGATCTCCACCATGGCTGCCGTCCTCGCCGTCCCGGCGGGTCACCGCGACGCCGGCCAGGTCTTCGGCGCCTCGCCCTGGCAGATGTTCCGGCATGTGCTGCTGCCCGCCTCGCTGCCCGCGGTGCTGGTCGGCGCACGGATCGCGGCGGGGGTGGCGGTCCTGGTGATCGTGGCGTCCGAGCAGATCGCCGCGGCGGACGGGCTCGGGCATCTGATCTTCGACTCCCGGGCGCTGTTCCAGAACGACGTGATGTTCGTCGGCATCGTCTGCGTGGCGGTACTCGGCGTCGTCTTCTCCGAAGTGGTGCGGATCGCCGGACGGCTGCTCACCCCGTGGGCGCCGCGCGACCACGGCCGCGGCCGGTCGTGAACGGCACCGACCCTGCTCCATCGAGTTCCCCGTACGGAGGCACTGTGCGTACACGTACCCCTCTCACCCGCACCGTCGCGCTCGTCGCGGCAGCACTGCTCGCCGCGGCGGGCTGCGCCGGGAACGACTCCCGCGACGACACCGGCGCCGCTGCCGCGCCACGCACCGTCAAGCCCGTCACGGGCTGCGGTACGGGCAGCTGGACCGACCCGGCCGATCTGGCACCGGACCGGGAACCTGCCCGCTGCGACAAGGGCGCGCCCGCCGCGCAGCCGCTGGCGAAGAAGCGGAAGATCACCGTCGCGACCGGCACCCTGAGCGCGGAGTACGTTGCTCCGCTCCAGGTCGCCGTCTCGAAGGGCGAGTTCGCGAAGGAAGGCCTGACTGTCGAACTGAGGGTGCTCCCCACCCCGGACGCCCTGCCGCTGCTTGCCAAGGGCGATGTCGACGCCCAGTGGGCGGCCCCCGAAGCGGCCGTGATGAACGGCATCAACGGCGGCTTCGACATCAAGTGGGTGGCGGGGAACTTCTCCCCCGACCCGACCTCGAAGAGCGGACTGTGGGTCCGCCTCAAGGACGGCGAGAGCGCCGGTCACGTCGACATGGCGGGCCGGAAGATGGGCACCATGATCGGCAAGGGGTCGGTCATCGCATACCCGATGGACACATCGCTGAAGAAGCACGGCGGCGGGCTCGACAAGATCAGCTTTCAGCAGCTCGGCTCGGCGGATGTGCTGACCGCTCTGCAGAACGGGGGCGTGGACTCCGCCTGGCTGCTCGACCCGGTCTGGCGGAAGGTCGACGGCGACAAGAAGTATGCGTTCCTCGGCGGCCAGCCGGTCGGCGAACCGCTCGGCGGCCTGCTCTTCGGCCCGACGCTGCTGACCGAGGACCCGGACGCGGGCGTCGCCTTCCTCCGCGCCTACATCCGCACGGTGAACACCTACTTCTCCGGTGACTACAAGTCCGATCCCGCCTTCGTCGCGGAACTGGCGAAGCTGATGAAGATCGACGAGGCAACGCTGCGGTCGACTCCGTCGATGCGAATGGACTGGGAGATCCGGAAGGGCACAACGGACCGCCTGCAGCAGGCCTACCGCGACGCGGGTGTCTCGGCCGGCAAGCCGGTGCCGGAGGAGAAGGCCGTCGACCGGGCGATGTACGGGGAGGCGGTGGGCCACACGCTTTGAGGCGAAGGCCCCGGACATGAACAGAGGGCCGGATCCCTGTAAAAGGATCCGGCCCTCTGCCTTCAGTAGCGGGGACAGGATTTGAACCTGCGACCTCTGGGTTATGAGCCCAGCGAGCTACCGAGCTGCTCCACCCCGCGTCGGTGAACACAACATTACGTGACACCCCCGACCAGCGCAAATCCGTTTCCGCTGGATGGGGCGGCGGCCCGCGGAGACCCGGCGTACCGGCCCCGCACACGGAGCCGGGGGCTCGGGCAGGGATCGCGGGTGACGGGGCTGACCGCGGCACGGCGACGGGCCCGCCGGCACATCCCCGTGCCGTGCCGCATGCCCGGCGGCCCTGCGCCGGCTCGGGCGGGCGGAACGCCAGCTCCGGCGCCACGCCCCGCACCGCGCCCGTGGTGCTCCCCTACGCGGTCAGCTCCTGGTGCAGCGCCTCACGCAGCCGTGCTGCCCGCTCGGCGACCTCCGCGGGGCCCAGCTCGACCGCCCGGGCGCACCAGCGCTGTCCCTCGGTGAGCTCGCCGCGGCGGGCGGCGAGCAGGGCGAGGCGCAGCGCGGCCCGCCCGTGCCCGTCGTTCGCGGCGCGGCTCCACCACAACGCGGCCTCGCGCTCGCTGCCCTCGCGGGCGAGGAGCAGCCCGAGGTTGAAGGCCCCGTTGCGGCTGCCCGCCTCGGCCGCCTCGCGGTACCAGCGGGCGGCGCTGTCCGCATCGCCGCGAGCGGCGGCGAGCATGCCGACGCGAACCTGGGCACGGCGGTGCCCCTGCTCGGCGGCCCGCTCGTACCACTCCTCGCACTCGGTCTTCTCCGGCATCGGCTCGCCGAGCGCGGGCGGTCCCGGCGGCGGCTGCCGCGAGTCCAGCACCCCGGCCAGCCGGAAGGCGGCCTCGGCGCTGCCGCCGCCCGCGGCGCAGCGAAGGTGACGCTCGGCCTCCTGCTCCTCGCCGTGGTGCAGCAGCGCCATGCCGACCTGGAGCGCCGCCTCCGTGTGCCCGGCGGCGGCGGCCCGCTCGTACCAGCTGAGCGCCGCCCGGTCCTCGTCGCGCCCTGCGTGCAGGATGCCGAGGTTGAAGGCGGCGTCGACGCTGCCCGCCTCGGCGGCTTTGGAGAACCAGGGCTCCGCACCGGTCGCGTCCCCCGCCTGGAGCAGGAGTACGGCCAGCGCGTTGGCGGCTTCGCGATGACCGGCGTAGGCCGCACGGCGGTACCACTGCTCGGCCTGCGGCGTACGGTCCTGGGCGGCGCACAGCAGTCCGAGGTTGTACGCGCCGTTGACGTCGCCCGCGTTCATGGCGGCGCGGTACCAGCGCTCGGCGGTCTGCTGCTCACCGCGGGCGGCGTGCAGGGCACCCAGGGCGTTGGCGGCGTTGCCGTCACCGTCCTGGGCGGCGCGCAGCCACCACACGGCGGCGCTCTCCTCGTCGCCCGCATCGCGCAGCAGGAATCCGAGCGCGCAGGCGGCCCGTGCCTCGCCGTCCTTGGCGGAGGTGAGGTACCAGCGGCCGGCCTCCTTGAGCTCGCCGCGCCGTTCAAGGATGGCGCCGAGATGCAGGGCGGCGCGACGGTGTCCACGCGCGGCGGCCTGCCGGTACCACTGCTCGGCCTCACCGACCTGCCCGGTGGCGGAACCGGTCACGGGCCCGTCGTCCTTGCGTGCGGCGGTCCCACCCGCCTTACGTGTACCGGTCACTGGACCACCGGCCGCCCCCGGACCGGGCCCCATGCCCATCCCGAGCCCCGCGTCCGCTCCGGGACGGCCGAACGCGTCGTGCCGGTCGGCGGCGGCCCTGCGCTCCAGGGCGCGTGCCAGGCGGTAGGCAGCCTCGCGGTGGCCCTGCTCGGCTGCGGCGCGCAACCAGCGCTCGGCACCGACGTCGCTGCGGTGTTCCAGCAGGTCGGCAAGGGCGTACGCGCCCAGTGCATGGCCCTGCTCGGCAGACTGGCGCAGCCAGTACTCGGCGCCGGGCTCGTCGCCGCGCTCGCGGTAGTGGCGGCCCAGGGCGTGCGCGGCGGCGGCGGAACCGGCGACGGCGGCGATACGCCACCAGCCGGCCGCCTCGTCGGCATAGCCGCGCTGGTGGAGAAGAACACCCAGGTTGTTGGCGGCGGCCCGGTCGCCGTCGGCCGTGGCCCCCCGCAGATAGGGCTCGGCGCCGTTCAGATCACCACGGCGCAGCAGCAGGGCGCCGAGGACGCTCATGGACGCGGTGTCCCCGGCGTCGGCGGCGCGGCGGTGCCGCGCTTCGGTCTCGGCACTCTCCGTGCTCTCGGCCTCGTCGGAAGCCGCCATGGTCCTGGCGGCTCCCATGGTCCCGGCCGCCCCCGCGACCTCGACACCTTCAACGGTCTCGGTGTTCTCAACGGTCACGGTGATACTCGCAGCGTCAGCGACAAAAGCCGCGTCCGTCACGTTTTCCACCCCATGGACGTGCCGCTGCACAAACCGCCCTGTCTCCAACAGAGTTGCCCTGTCCCCCATAAATACCATCGTCCCACCACCTGCAACCCGCGTACACCTCGTATACCGCGGCCAGTGAGGTCACTTCAGCGTTTTGTCGACATGCCCACAGAGAGATAAGTCAAACACGTCTGGACCCAACTCGTGCCCTGCGAACCGCACTTCACGCCCACCACATGGGAAAGTTTCACGGCACGACGAAGGCCCGGATCCTCGAAAGAATCCGGGCCTTCGTCTTTCAGTAGCGGGGACAGGATTTGAACCTGCGACCTCTGGGTTATGAGCCCAGCGAGCTACCGAGCTGCTCCACCCCGCGTCGTTGTGTTCAAACCGTACCACGACGCGGAGGTGGGGCTTTACCGGCAACTGCTCAGCTGCCCTTGTCCGCCTTGGGCGCGGCCGCCGCCGCACGCTTCAGCGCGTCCTGCAGATCGGCCTGGGCCTTGCCGTAGGCAGTCCAGTCCTGCTTCTTCAGGGCTGCCTCACCCTCCGCATAGGCCTTCTGCGCATCCGCGATCGCCTGCTTGAGCGCGGCGTCGCCGGTGGTCGCAGGTGGCTTCGTGGTCTCGCCCGGCGGCTGCGTGGTTTCGGTGCCCTCCACCCCGAAGACCGCGTTGAGCGCCTCCCCGAGGCTGTTCTCGAAGACGGTCTTCGAACCGTACGAGGCAGCCACCTTGCGCAGCAGCGGGTAGTTCTGCGTGCCACCGCGCGTGTAGACCGGCTCGATGTAGAGGAAGCCCCCGTCGAGCGGCACCGTCAGCAGGTTGCCGTACTCGATGTCGGAGTCGGTTCCCTTGAGGTTTCTCACGAACTCGGCGACATCGTCGTTGCCGTTGAGCTCGCTCTGCACCTGCCCGGGGCCCTTCACCGTCGTGGTGACTCTGAGCAAACGTATGGTGCCGTAGTCCTTGCTGGCCGCATCTGCGTCCACCGCCATGAACGCCCCGAGGTCGGGCCGCCCCTTCGGGGTGAACGTGGTGGTCAGCGAGAACTTCTGGGCCGGCTGATCCGGCATCTTTATGCTCAGGTAGTACGGCGGGACGGCGCCGGACTCCTTGTTCGTCGGGTCGTCCGGGACCTGCCACGCGTCGCTGCCGCTGTAGAACTGTGCGGGGTTGGTGACGTGGTAGCGGGTGAGCAGCTCGCGCTGCACCTTGAACAGGTCCTGCGGGTACCGCAGGTGGGCCATCAGGTCCTGGGGGATGTCACCCCGTGGCTTCACCGTCCCGGGGAACGCCTTGCGCCAGGTCTTGAGGACCGGGTCCTTGGTGTCCCACTCGTACAGCGTGACCTTGCCGTCGTACGCGTCGACGGTGGCCTTCACAGAGTTGCGGATGTAGTTGACCTGATTCTGCTGGGCGACGACCGCGCGCTGATTGGTGGTCAGCGAGTCGGCCGTGGTGTCACCGAGCGTCGTGCGCGAGGCGTACGGGTACCCGTTGGTGGTGGTGTACGCGTCGACGACCCACTGGATGCGGTGGTTCACCACCGCCGGGTACGCGTCGCCGTCGATGGTCAACCACGGGGCGACCGCCTCGACGCGCTCCTTGGGCGTGCGGTTGTAGAGGATCCGCGAGCCCTCGCCGATGGCCCCCGAGTAGAGGATCTGCGGCTCGCTGAACGAGACCGCGTACGCAGCGCGGTTGAACGCGTTGGAGAGGCTGACCCCGCTGTTGCCCTTGTAACTGGTGGTCTTCTCGCCGTCCTCCTCGTAGTCGAGCTCCTTCTGGGGCCCGCCGACGATGGAGTACTGCTCGGTCTTTTCGCCGTAGTAGATCTGCTGCCGGTACGTGCCGAGCTCACCGGTGGTCGGCAGACCCGACTCGGTGAAGTCCGGGGACCCCTTCGGGTTCTTGCCCGTCGTGGTGCCCCGCGCGGCGATGGCGCCGTAGCCGTGGGTGTACGTGAAGTGGTCGTTGATCCAGTTGCGCTTGGGGATGCCGTCCAGGTTGAGCTCGCGCAGACCGATGACCGTGTCCTGGTCCTTGCCGGCGGCGTCCTTGTAGCGGTCGACGTCCAGAGTCTTGGGGAACTGGTAGTAGTTCCGCTTCTGCTGGAGCTGCTGGAAGGCCGGGGAGACGACGTTGGGGTCCATCACCCGGTAGCTCGCGGCGTCGTCCGCGCTCGCGCGCAGCTTGGCGTCGTCCGTCGTGGTGCTCTTGCCCGAGTAGTCGGTCACCCGGGCGTTGTCGATGTCGTACGCCTCACGCGTCGCCTGGATGTTCTTCCGGATGAACGGCGCTTCCTTGGCCTGCTCGTTCGGCTGGACCTGGAACTTCTGCACGATCGCCGGGTACAGCCCGCCGATCAGGATCGCGGAGAGCACCATCAGACCGAAGCCGATCATCGGGAGCTGCCAGGTGCGGCGCCACAGCGTCGCGAAGAACAGCACTGCGCAGATCGCGGCGATGCAGAACAGGATCGTCTTCGCCGGCAGATAGGCGTTGGCGTCGACGTACCGCAGGCCCGTCCAGTTGTCCGTCGCCTTGAAGTCGCTGGACTTCACCGCCAGCCCGTACCGGTCGAGCCAGTACGCCACGGCCTTCAGCGAGACGAAGACGCCGAGCAGCACCGACAGATGGCCGGTGGCCGCGCCGGTCGCCCGCGCGCCGGGACTGGTGATGCGGAGCCCGCCGTACAGGTAGTGGGTCAGCGCGGCGGTGATCAGCGAGAGCACCGTGGCCGCGAAGCCGAAGCCCAGCAGGAAGCGGTACCACGGAAGGTCGAAGGCGTAGAAGGAGACATCCAGATGGAACTGGGGGTCCTTCTGCCCGAACGCCACGCCGTTCACGTACATCAGCCACGTGCGCCACTGGCCCGATGCGGACGCTCCGGCGATCAGCCCGATGAGCGCGGTGACCGCGAGCAGTACCCACCTCTTGTACGGGGCGACGCTCATCCGGTAGCGGTCCAGGCTCTGCTGCTCCAGGGACATCGCGCTCAGCGGCGGCCGGAGCCGGTGCGCGAGCCAGATGTTCAGGCCGACAGCGATCGCCATCAGCAGTCCGAAGACGAGGAACAGCCCGATCTTGGTCCACAGGGTGGTGGTGAAGACGGACGAATATGCGACCGACCGGTACCAGAGCCAGTCCGTCCAGAACCCGGCGAACATGACGAACGCCATGGCGAGAATCGCCAGGACGCCGAGTGTCATGAGCAGGGTACGGGCGCGCCGGGACGGGCGGCCGACTCTGATCCGTGGCCCGGTCGGGCCTCCGCCGCGGTCCGGCATCTGGAAAGCCAACGTGCGCACCTCGAAGTTCGCGGTCGTGTGAAACGGGCCCAGCGATCGTAGAGCCCACCTATGCAACTTACTGAGGCTTTACCTAGTTCCCGTTACCGGGGCGGAAGGAGGCAGGATGTTGGACATGCCCAACGTTTCCCCCTCAGGCCCCCCGATGGCCGCAAGCCCCCTCACCGTCGCCGTGCTCGAAATCGACGAGTACGCCGCCGGCCTCGGCTGGGACCAGCCCGCCCGGCTCTTCGCTCTCGTCGACACCGCCAAGCTGCGCGCCCAGGAACCGGGGCTCGCCGCCCAGCTCGGTCTCGACAGCCCGGAGTCGACGACCGCCGTACTCACCCCGATCGAGCAGGAGGAGATCCCCCGCGGAAAGGCGCTGGACGAGTTCCTCGCCACCATTGCCTGGCCCGACGCCGTGGCCGGATGCGCGTTGACGGTGGAGCGCCTGATGCTGCCGCCGTCCGCCGAGGCCTCCGTGCCGGACGGGCTCAGTGACGCCCAGCTGACGAAGTGGGTCGCCCGGCACCCCGACCGGCAGGAGGTGCGGATGACCGTGGCCGTTCTGCGCAACGGTGCGCGGGAGTCCGCCGTACGGCTCCGCGAGAAGGACTCCGCGAGCGAGGTCCTGACCGGCGCAGGTCTGGTACCGGGGCTGGCCGACGCGCTGGCAGCCACGTTCGAGTCCTGAGAGTCCTGCCACGACGGGCAACATCGCGCCCGCCGTCCCCGTGGGGGCGCGGTCAGCCTGCCGAGCAGCTCGGCAGAGCGGCCGTGTCCCCCGTGCGGATCTGCTCCAGCGACTTCTTCGCGTCGTCGATCGTCTTGACCTTCACGAGTGTGAGCCCCCTGGGGGTGTCGGACGCGGCGGCCCTGCAGTTGTCGGCCGGCGTCAGGAAGTACCTGGCGCCCGCGTTGCGCGCGCCGACCAGCTTCATGGTGATGCCGCCGATCGGGCCGACCTTGCCCTGGTCGTCGATGGTGCCGGTGCCCGCGATGAACTTGCCGCCGGTCAGCTGGCCGGGCGTCAGCTTGTCGACGATGCCCAGGGAGAACATCAGACCGGCACTCGGGCCGCCGACATCGGCGAGCTTGATGTCGATCCGGAACGGGAACGTGTGATCCGTCCCGGCCTGGATGCCGACGATCGCCCGGTTCTCCTTGGCCGCCTTCGCCGTCGTGATGGTGATCTTCTCGGAACCCTGCGGCTCCTTGCCGGCCTTCTCGGCGGCGGCCGCCGTCTTGGCCGGGATCACCGTGAACGTGACATTCTCACCGGGCTTGTGCTTGGTGACGAGCTTCGCGACGTCCTCGGGCTGTCTGACGGCCGTACCGTCGACCGCCTTGATCACGTCGCCCGCGTGCAGCTTGCCCTGCGCGGGGCTGCCCTTGATCACCGTGGAGACCACGACGCGCGAGGTCACCGGGATGCCCAGTTCGTTCAGGGCGGCGACCTTGGCGCTCTCCTGGGACTGGCTGAACTCCTCGGCGTTCTCCTGCGTCGACTGCTGCTCGGTCTTGCCGTTCGGATACAGCGTGTCGTGCGGGACGACGACACTGTCGTGGGCGAGCCAGCCGTAGACGGCCTCGACGAGGTTCATGTTGTAGTCGGCGCCCGTGACCCGCACCGTCGTCATATTAAGGTTGCCGGACGTCTTGTACGTCTTGTGCCCGGAGATCTGCAGGACTGGTTCTCCATCGACCTTGCCGAGCGTGTTCACCGTCGGACCGGGGGACATCTCCGAGTACGGCACTTTCATCAGCACGCCCGCGCAGAGCAGCGCGATGAGGATCAGCGTGGAGGCGAGCATCGTCGCGGTGCGGCGTGGCATGGAACGACAGTACGGGAAGGGTCTGTCAGTGCACCGCCGGGGCCGGTCCGTAAGGGGCGGAGGGCCAGGTGAGGTGCTGCGCCGATCGGCGTGGGGGGCAGCCGGCGCCGCGATGCGGATCGGCAGCTGCGTACGTATGGTGCTGCCTCAGGCAGCGTCGGAACCGGAGTGAGATTTCTCCATCGCCTCACGGAACCGGGCATACCCGGCGAGTTCGGTGACATCGCCGGTCGTGCGATTTCTGGTGGCCCAGCTCCCCCATATCGCAGCGCCGAGAGCAGCGAAAAGCGGAATCAGCAACCAGGCAAGTGCTGCCATGACGACCTCCCTACCGCATGAGCGACCGCAACCGCCGATCAGCAGATTAGCCATCTGCAGATCCAACGCTCATGGCAGGGGTGCGGTTACGCAAATCGGGGCGGATGACCGCCGATTGGGTTTGAGCTCAGCAGGCGCCGACCCACTCCTCCGTGCCGTCGGAAAACCGCTGGTGTTTCCAGATCGGAACCTCGTGTTTGAGATCGTCGATGAGCTTGCGACACGCCGCGAACGCCTCCGCGCGGTGCGGGCAGGAGACGGCGACGACGACAGCCAGATCTCCCACCTTCAGTTCACCCACACGGTGTACTGCCGCAAGCGCCCGGACCGGGAACTCGGCCGCGACCTTCTCGGCCACCCGGCGCATCTCGTCCTGCGCCGTCGGATGGCAGGAGTAGCCCAGCGCGCCGACGTCCTGTCCGCCGTCGTGATTGCGCACCGTGCCGACGAAGAGCGCGGTGCCGCCCGCGGCGTCGTCCCCGACGGCGCGGAAGATCTCGTCGACCGACAACGGTGTCTCACGGATTTCCAGCAGCCGGATCGGGTCCTGCGCTGCCTGCTCACCGGGGTGGTCGTGGGTGGGTGCCATGCCGCCCATCGTGCCGTACCGCGCCGAGATCGCGGAATAGCCCTTTCCACCGGCGGACCGTCGACAGCCTTGGAGCCTTCTACAGACCCGCCCGGCATGATCCGAACGAAAGACCCCCGTGCTGTGACCGGCGATGTCTGCCCCATGAGGAGCGTCGTCCGGTGCGAGCGGGCGGGCGGGGCGGCGTCCGGTGCGTGCGCTCGCAAGGCGGAGGGTCGCCCCGATACCGGTCGTATCGGGGCGAGCCCGACAACGCGGCGAGCATGCGTGCCGGACGCCGCCCGGCAGGCGGGACTTTCGAAACACGCCCTAGATGCGACGGCGCGCCTTGCGGGCGCGACGGACCAGGGCGGCGGTGCCGAGCAGCGCGACGGTCGCACCGGCGGCACCGGCAGCGGTGGCATCCTTCCGGCCGAGCCGGCGTCCGGCGACGGTGTGGCGGCCCTCGACCTCTTCGAGGAGAGCGGCGAGCACCTCCTCGTTGGTCCACCGGGGACGCCAGCCGACGTCGTGCAGTCGGCTCACACTGACCACCCAGGGGTGCATCGTGTATGCGAGGTCACCCGCCGGGGACGGGGTGAGACCGATCCGGTGCAGCCGTGCTGCGGCGCCGAGGGCGACGGCGGAGGGCAGCTCCATCCGGCGTACACCACTGAGCTCCTCGACCTCCTCCTGCTCCAGCCAGCCGTCACAGCCGACTGCGAACTCCCCGTCGATCTTCTCCAGTGCGGCGTACTCGAGGGCTGTGACCAGGTCGTCGACGTGGCAGAACTGCCAGGCGGGGCGCGATCCGGCGACGACGAGGAGGCGCGGCGACTCGAAGTAGCGGGTCAGCGCCGTGTCCGTACCGCCGACCAGAACGGTGGGGCGGACCACGGTGACATTGAGCCCGGGGTGGGCACGAGGTGCGCGGCGGCCGAGCCGTTCGATCTCCAGAAGGTCACCGACACCGGTGGCCTCGGCCGTGGCGCGCAGCTCTGCGTCCTCGGCGAGCGGGATGTCGTTGTCGGGCAGCGCCCCGTAGACCATCGCCGAGGTGCAGAGCACCGCCCGGTGGACTCCGGCGGCCGCGGCGGCCGTCAGCACGGTCTGGGTGCCGCGGACGTTGTACGCGGTACGGGCGGCGGGGTCGGTCTCCAGGTCGAGATCGAGTGCCAGATGGACGACGACGTCTGCGCCACGCAGTTTCTCGGCGATGGCGGGGTCGCGCACGTCGAGAATGTGCCAGGTCGCATCGGAGACCTCGCCCCGGCGCTCGTCGATGGCGATGACCTGCTTGATCTCCTCGGATGCCGCGAGGCGCGCGGTGAGCAGCTCACCGACACCGGTCGCGGCGCCGGTGACCGCGACGACGGGGCCGCGGCCCTTGGAGCGGCTTTTCGAGGGCGTGCTCTCGTGCGAAGGGTCGGCCAGGTTTCGCGCTGCGCGAACCTGAGGATCTGGGGAACTCACCGGGCGTCTCCAGCGGTTGTCTTCAGTACGTACCCGAATGACGCGTACGTACCAGGTGGCGTCCATCCTGCCGCAGGCCGGGACCCGGCGGAGCACTGAGGCCCTGAGCGGACATGGTGTCTACGCTGGATGGTGATGTCGGGCAGTCGCCGTCGGTTCGAGCCGGCGGCCCTACGAGCCGAGGAAACCCGTGAGTGACACCCCATTCGGATTCGGCCTTCCGCCGGAGGAGCCGGAGAACGGCGACGAGGGCAAGAAGAAGGACCCCACCGGAGGTGGGCAGGGTTCGGGCGGGCCGGCGAACCCGTTCGGCTTCGGGCCGGGCGCGGGCGGGGACAACCCGTTCGCGGCGATGTTCGGCACGATGAACCCGAACGACCTGGGAGCCGCCTTCCAGCAGCTCGGCCAGATGCTGAGCTACGAGGGCGGTCCCGTGAACTGGGACATGGCCAAGCAGATCGCCCGCCAGACGGTTTCGCAGGGCACGCCGGACGGAACGAAGGACGCGAGCGTCGGCCCGTCCGAGCGGTCGGCGGTCGACGAGGCGCTGCGCCTGGCGGATCACTGGCTGGACGGCGTGACGTCGCTGCCCTCCGGTGCGGTCTCGACCGTGGCATGGAGCCGCGCGGAGTGGGTCGAGGCGTCCCTTCCCGCCTGGCAGAAGCTGGTCGACCCGGTGGCGGAGCGTGTCGGCATGGCCATGGGCGATGTGCTGCCCGAGGAGATGCAGGCCATGGCCGGCCCGCTGATCGGCATGATGAGGTCGATGGGCGGTGCGATGTTCGGTCAGCAGATCGGGCAGGCCGTGGGTGTGCTGGCGGGTGAAGTGGTCGGTTCGACCGATATCGGGCTGCCGCTCGGCCCGGCGGGCAAGGCCGCGCTCCTTCCGTTGAACGTCGAGATGTTCGGCAAGGACCTGAGCGTGCCGCAGGACGAGGTGCGCCTCTATCTCGCCCTGCGCGAGGCTGCCCACCAGCGGCTCTTCGCCCATGTGCCGTGGCTGCGCTCGCACCTGTTCGGCGCTGTCGAGGGATACGCGCGCGGCATCAAGGTCGACACCAGCAAGCTGGAGGACGTGGTCGGCCAGTTCGACCCGTCGCAGCCCGAGCAGCTTCAGGACGCCCTTCAGCAGGGCATGTTCCAGCCGGAGGACACACCGGAGCAGAAGGCGGCGCTGGCCCGGCTGGAGACGGCACTCGCGCTGGTCGAGGGCTGGGTGGACGCAGTGGTCCACGAGGCCGCGAAGTCCCGGCTGACCTCGGCGGACGCACTGCGCGAGACGATGCGCAGGCGCCGTGCCTCCGGCGGCCCGGCCGAGCAGACGTTCGCCACACTGATCGGACTGCAGCTGCGGCCGCGGCGGCTGCGGGACGCCTCGCGGCTGTGGGCGTCGCTCACGGACGCGCGCGGTCTCGACGGGCGCGACGCGCTCTGGGAGCACCCGGACATGCTGCCGACCGCGCATGACCTGGACGACCCGGACGGGTTCGTGCACCACGAGCAGCTGGACTTCTCCGAGCTGGACAAGATGCTCGGCGAGGCCGCCAAGGGTCCCCGGAAGCCCGCGGACGACAAGGGCGAGGAAACCGGCGACAGCGACGGCAGGGACGACACCGACCGATGAGCCTGTACGACGACGCCGTTCTCGTACTGAAGAGCTACGAGGACCGGGCCGACGCTGATCAGGAGCAGCTGCGGCAGACCTATCTCGACCATCTGGCACAGCATCCGGACGGCATGTGGAAGGCGTGCGGGGCCGGGCATCTGACAGCCAGCGCGCTGGTCGTCGACCCGGAGCGCGGACGGGTGCTGCTGACACTGCACCGGAAGCTGCAGATGTGGCTGCAGATGGGCGGCCACTGCGAACCCGAGGACGCCACACTGGCCGGCGCGGCGCTGCGTGAGGCCACCGAGGAGTCCGGCATCAGCGGTCTGACGCTGCTGGCGGGCGGCCCGGTGGTGCTGGACCGGCATCCGATCCCGGCGCCCTGCCACTGGCATCTGGATGTGCAGTACGCAGCGCTGGCGCCGTCGGGCGCGACGGAAGAGATCAGCGACGAGTCGCTGGATCTGCGCTGGTTCGCCTACGACGAGGTGGCCGAGGTGGCCGACACCTCGGTCGTGCGGCTGGTGGCACGTACGCGCGCGGCGCTGGAAGGCGGCCGGTAGCCGTACCGACGGCCCCGGGCACCGGTACATCAACGGGTGAGGGGCGTCCTCTCACGAGGCCGCCCCTCACCGGTGCCCGTGCGCCGCGGTTCAGTTCCAGGCGTTGTTCTGGTTCTGGCCGTGCGCTCCTTGCTGGCCCATGCCGTACTGCGCGCGCAGCCCCTGGCCGATCTGGGCGCTCTGCGGGGGCAGCACCTCGCTCGGCTGAACCAGGGCGAAGCCCTGTCCGAGGAAGCTGAGCTCCCAGCCCTCGCCGGTGGTGCCGCGCCGCCGCCAGACGCCCGAGGAGTGCGTCTGTGCCTGCATCTGCACGCGCAGCGAGCTGGACCAGGCGACGATCGCGTCGGCGTCGACGTTGACGTACTTGTCGGGCGTGACCTGCATCATCAGCGGCTGGCCGGACGTCATCAACGCGACCTTGCCGGTGCCGGAGATGTTGAGCTGGTACTTGCCCGTGCCCGAGATGCCGTACTGGCTGTCCACAGCGATGACCTCGGTGTGCAACGACGAGTCGAGCGCCAGGACGTAGGCGCTGTCCACCGTCATGCCGTCCCGGTCGACGTCCACGACATGCACGTACTGCGCGAGGTTGGCGAGGTAGACGGTGCCCTGCCCCGAGCAGCGCATCAGGTCGAGGCCCTCACCCGTGTTCGCGCGGGCGCGGCGCTGCCCGTGCGACTGGTACTCGCCGTCGAACTCCATCAGCCCCTGATAGGCGACCATCGCTCCCTTGCGGGCGAGGACGTCGTCGTGGCCGGTCAGCGAGACCCGCAGGAGCTGCGGGTTCTGCAGGGTGTACCGGTCCTGGGACTGCTGTTCCGTGTAGTTGAAAAGCGGACTCTGCATGGTGTGTTCTCGCTCCCCCTCAGTTCCGGACCCGCAGGCGGTCCGTACTGTCCTCGCTCGGCTGGACGACGACGATGCCCTGGCCGGAGAACGCCATCTGGAACGCCTCGCCGCTTCCCCGCCCGATCAGCGAGGATGCCTTGAAGCTGCGCTTGCCCTTCACCTTGAGGTTCGGGGACCACGCCACGAGGGCGTCCGGGTCGACAAAGGTCTCGTCCTCCCCGCGTCCGCAGTCGACGACGATCGGCGTGCCGCGCGAGGTGATCGCGACCCAGCCGGTCCCGGAGATGCAGACGTTCCACAGGCCCTGGCCGGCGAACTTCGCCAGCCCCTTCACCCGCTCCACGCCCCAGGTGAGGTGGCCGTCGAAGGCCAGGACGTTGGTGCCGTTGACCGAGAGGGAGTCGTTGTTGAGGTTGACGACGACCACATCCGCGCCGTAGTCGGCGAGGTAGAGCAGCCCGTCACCGGAGCACTTCATCAGGGGCGCGCCCTCGCCGGTGATCCACTGGGAGGCGATCTGCCGGACGGCCGGCGGGTTGGGCTCGTACTGGATGAAGCCCTCGTAGGACACCATCGAGCCGGTACGTGCGTAGAGGTCCTGGCCCGTGGCCATGGCGACCTTGAGCATCGTATGGCCGTGGTTCTCCATGCGGGCCGTGACGGGGGTCGGGGCGAAGCCCGCGAGTTGCTGGTTCATGACGGGCTCCCTCAGACCTCGTAGGGCTGGACGACGATGAAGTTGCCGGGGGCTCCCCGGAACTGGAGGTTCACGGTCTCTCCGCTGTGCCCCGGGTACGCATTGCGGCGCAGCCGGACCTGGCTGGAGATGATCACCTGGGACGCGGACGACCACGCCACGACGGCGTTGCAGTCGGCGAACGTGGTCGGCGTGACCGGCAGGACGACGGGGACGCCGTGGGTCTTGACGACGACCGTGCCGCTGCCCTGGAACTGCATGGTGAACAGGGCGCCGCCGGGGATGCCGTGCCCCTCGATCCTGCGGACCTCGTACTGCAGCGACTCGTCGAAGGCGAGGACGCTCTCCGCGGAGACGCAGATGCCGTCGCCCTGGAGCTCGATGGAGTGCAGATGGGCGCCGTCTTCGGCGAGGAAGACCTGGCCGCGACCGGTACAGCGCATCAGCTGCATTTCCTGGCCGGTCGCATTCCCGACCATGCGGCCCACGAAACCGGCACCCTTGTAGCTGAAGTCGACCTTGCCCTGATACATCACCATGGAGCCCTGACGGGCGAGCACCGGTGTACCGCCCATGGTGAGGTCGACCCGCATGAGTTGCTGGTTCTGCGGCGTCCAACGCTGGCCGGTGGCCGTCTCCTTGTACGGCTGGAGCGCAGCCTGCAGACCTGCGCCGGCCTGCGGCATGCCCGGCTGCATTCCGGGGGGCTGCTGCCCGTAGGGAGCCGGGGCCTGCTGACCGTACGGTGCCGGGGCCTGCTGACCGTAAGGAGCAGCCGACGTGGCCTGGCCGGGAAACTGCCCGAACTGGGGCTGCTGGGGCAGCTGTCCCGGCTGGCCATAGGGAGCGGGCGCGGGCGCGGGCGGCGGGACGGTGCCACCCTGCGGTGCCATCGGCGCCGCGATCGTCGGCGCGGCATGCATCTGCTGCTGCGGCGTGGGGGCCTGTGCGGCCGGGACGCCGAAGGACGGAGCCGGCTGCGGGGCCTGAGGGGTGGCCGGGACGCCGAAGGACGGAGCGGGCGCCGGGGCCTGCGCGGGCGGGGCGAACGCGGGGGCCGCCGCCTGCGGTTGCGGTGCGGCGGGCGCCTCCTCGGCGACCTCGCCGCCGAAGTTCTTCAGCAGCGCGTCGAGGCCGCCGTCGAAGCCCTGTCCGACAGCGGCGAACCGCCAGACGTCCTTCAGGTAGAAGTCGCCCAGCATCACCGCGCGCTCGGTGGTGAACTCGGAGCCGGTGAAGGCGTACCTGACGACTTCCTCGCCACCCGCGACGATCCGAATGTATCCCGGACCGATCTGCGACATCTGCCCTGCGCCGTCGACCGTCGCAGTGAACGACAGCTTGTGGATGTTCGCCGGAATGCGGTCCAGAGTGACCCGGAACGACTCGGTGTCACCGGACTGGGCGCCGAGGAGCTGAATGGACTCCTCGGGCGATTTCGGCTGGTTGAAGAAGATGAAATACCGGTCGTCGGAGAGCTGCTCATGGGCATCGAGGCCGAAGCAGCTGATGTCGAAGGTCAGTCCAGGACCGGCAATCTGCACACCTACGTACAGATCCGTCCCCGGCGTGAGATCACTGATCTTGGCCTTGTGGCCGCGTTGGAATTCCCTGGCCATGCGTAACGACCGTCCCCCATCCCGAATGTGAATGCGTCGCGCCAGGCTATCCGCAAACTCCGGCATTCAGCTGAGTCGGTACACACCCGGTACAGAATCACTGAACGTCACTCACCACGCGCTGCAGGCAGATGAGGCAGCCGGTCCGCCGCCACCACTCCTTCGAGGTAACCGCGGGCCCGCTCGGTACGCGGATACGCCTCCAGCAGCCGCCAGAACCGCGGACCGTGACCGGGAACCAGCAGATGCGCCAGCTCGTGGACGAGCACATAATCGACGACGTACTCCGGCATACCCTGCAGACGGTGCGACAGACGGATGCTGCCCTCCGCCGGGGTGCAGGAGCCCCATCGGGTGTTCTGGTTGGTCACCCACCGCACCGAGGCGGGCCTGGCCCGGCCCTCGAAATACTGGGCGGACAACCGCTCGGCCCGCTCGGCGAGTTCGCCGTCGCCGAGGCTGCGCTTGCGCTCCTGGGCCGCGAGTTTGTCAAGCATCACGGTCACCCAGCGCAGCTCCTCCGCCTCCGACATCCTGGCGGGGATCAGCACGATGGTCCGGTCGCCCTCCCGGTACGCGGAGACCGTTCTGCTACGGCGGGGGCTCCTGCGGACCTCGACCGCGCTCGTCACCGGGACACGGGGCGGATGGCTGGCCGCGCTGCGCCGATGGTCTTTGGCGCTGCGCGCGGGGGTCTCCCCGGCGAAGCCGGGTGACGGGTCGGCGGGCACGCCCCGACGGTACCCGCTGTCAGTGCGGGAAGTCCCGCCTCCGGAAGGTTCGCGCATGATCCGTTCCATGGCACGCACCATTTGAACGACTAATACCCCATGCCTGTGGATAACTTTCTGCACGCTTCGGCGCCGGCCTGCATTCTGGCAACGGATCTCGCGAAGCTCCGGTCCGCGGCGGGCGCAAGCAGATCGCTCCGGACCGCACGGAGATCTCACAGAGACCGCACGGAACAGCGGCAGCAGCAGGACGAACACGAACCAGGGGAAGCCATGCATCCGATGTTGAAACCCGCACTGCGCCGAGCGTGGTGTGGAACGAACACCGTGCAATTCGGGGTGACGCCCGCTCATGCGGTGAAGGTGGGGCCGATGGATATCGCCACGCGCAGTTTCCTGGAACTGCTCGACGGAACGCGCGGCCTGCCGCTGCTGCGCGAGGAAGCAAGGGCACTGGACCTGTCGGACCACCACGTTGACATCCTGGTGGCGCGATTGGAGGAAGCAGGACTGATCGACGATGTCCGGGCAGGCGGGCCGGAAGCCGATGCGTTACGGAACCGGGCCGACGTACTGGAGCGACAGCGCCCCGACCTCGCGTCGCTCTCGGTCGTGCACCCCGAACCCGGGGGCGGGCTGAGACGGCTGGCGGCCCGTCGCGCGATGCGGGTCCAGGTGCGGGGCTCCGGCCGGGTCGGTGCGGCAATCGCGGCGGTGCTGTCCGGGTCCGGTGTGGGCCTGGTCGAAGTCCTGGACGGTGGGGTCACCGAGCACTCGGACGTCGCACCCGGCGGGCTTCCGGCCACCGCGGTCGGTGAGCGCAGGGACACCGCCGCCCGGCAGTTGGTGCGGCGATCCGCTGTCGGTCCCGCCCCCCGGTCGACGGGGCCGGACCGCTCCCCGTCGCGTGGTGGTCCCGGGCTGTCCCTGGTCGTGGTCGCTCCGCGGGACGGTCTCGCGGCGTACGCCCCCGACCCGCGTGCAGCCGAGCCATGGATCGCTTCGGGCACTCCTCATCTCTATGCCGGGGTGATCGAGGCCACCGGCGTGGTCGGTCCGCTGGTACTGCCCGGCGGTACGGCCTGCGCGGGATGCCTGGACCTGCACCGCGCGGATCGGGATCCGCAGTGGCCGCGCATGCTTGCGCAGTGGCGGTCCGGGCGGCGCGGCGCCGTGCAGGCGTGCGACCTGGGGCTGGCGACAGCGGTGGCCGGTCTCGCGGCGGCCCAGGCGCTGGCGTTTCTCGATGGCGAACTTCCCGTCGGCACGGGAGCCAGATGCGAGGCCGCCCTGCCGCTGTTGGACTGGCGGTCGGAGCGGATCGGGCCACACCTCGACTGTTCCTGCGGCGCGAGTGGGCACACTGGCAGGGAGCGCACCTCCGGGCACGGCGCAGCGCAGGACACAATGGCCGGGTAACCGCCGCACGCGGCACGGCAGTCTGGGATTTGGAGGGGCGTATGTCTGATCTTCCCCGGAAAGCGGTCACCCGTACAGCAAAGTTGGCCGCACTGCCACTCGGCTTCGCCGGTCGTGCCACGTGGGGGCTGGGCAAGCGGATCGGCGGCAAGTCCGCGGAGATAGTGGCCCGTGAACTCCAGCAGCGCACGGCGGACCAGCTGTTCCGCACGCTGGGCGAGCTGAAGGGGGGTGCCATGAAGCTCGGTCAGGCCCTGTCCGTCTTCGAGTCGGCGCTGCCCGACGACGTCGCCGGGCCGTATCGGGCGGCGCTCACCAAACTGCAGGAAGCCGCTCCCCCCATGCCGACCCGCACCGTCCACGCCGTGCTCACGGAGCGGCTCGGTGAGGACTGGCGGGCGCTGTTCCTCGAATTCGACGACAAGCCGTCGGCCGCCGCGTCGATCGGGCAGGTGCACCGGGCGGTCTGGCACGACGGGCGGGCCGTCGCCGTGAAGGTGCAGTATCCGGGCGCCGGGGAGGCCCTGCTCTCGGACCTGACCCAACTCAGCCGCTTCGCCCGGCTGCTCGGCCCGCTGATCCCCGGAATGGATATCAAGCCGCTCATCGCGGAGCTGCGCGACCGGGTCTCGGAGGAGCTGGACTACGAACTGGAGGCGCAGTCGCAGCGGGAACACGCCGAGGAGTTCGCGAACGACCCCGATGTAGTGGTTCCCGGTGTGGTGCACCAGTCCGACCAGGTGCTGGTGACGGAGTGGATCGACGGTGTCCCGCTGGCCGAGGTGATCGCCGAGGGCACCCAGGAGCAACGGGACCGGGCGGGTCAGCTGCTGGCACGATTCCTCTTCTCGGGTCCGGCGCGCACGAATCTGCTGCACGCCGACCCGCATCCCGGCAACTTCCGGCTCCTGCCCGGGGTCGGGGAAGCGGACGGGGAGGCGGAAGACGGTGCGAGCGGGCCATGGCGGCTCGGAGTCCTGGACTTCGGCACGGTGGACCGGCTGCCGGGCGGCCTGCCTCAGCCCATCGGGGACTCGTTGCGGCTGACGCTGGCGGGTGACGCGGAGGCAGTGTACGAACTGCTGCGCGAGGAGGGATTCGTCAAGGAGTCCATCGACCTCGACCCGGATCAGGTACTCGACTACCTCCTGCCCATCATCGAGCCGGCACAGGTGGAGGAGTTCACCTTCACCCGCAGCTGGATGCGCAATCAGGCGGCCCGGATAGCGGATCCCCGCTCCCCCGCCCACCAGCTGGGCAAGCAGCTGAATCTGCCGCCCGCCTATCTGCTGATACACCGGGTGACGCTGAGCACGATCGGGGTGCTGTGCCAGCTGGGTGCGACGGTGCGGCTGCGGGACGAACTGGACTCCTGGGTCCCGGGGTTCCAGCCCATCAAGGACCTGCCCGATCAGCAGAACCGGGATCTGGATTTCCCGGATCAGGAACCGACCGGCCAGGAGCTGTCCGAGGATGAGCTGCTCGACGACCGGCCGGCGTAGGGCGTGTTTCGTTTGAGCGTCGTCCGCCCATAGGCCGGGCCGGGCGGCGCCTGGTGCGTACGATCGCAAGGCGGAGATCCGCCCCGGTACCGGGCATATCGGGGCGAGCCCGACAATGCAGCGAGCGTGCGTGCCAGGCGCCGCCCGGCAGACGGGGCTTTCGAAACACGCCCTCGCGCCCAGGACCATCCCCGCCGGCCCCGACCCCGCCCCTGGCGCTGGCGCCGGCACAAGCCTCGATGCCCGGGGGCAGATCACCACCAGGCTGAATCGAGGCGGCCCTCGATCGCCCTGATGTGAGTGCGGGCGCAGTCGTCGCAGAAGAACTGGCGCCTGCCGTTCTCCACGGAGCAGATCCAGGTCGGCGGAGCGTACGCGCTGTCGGCAGTGGTGCCGCACAGAGCGCACACCACAATCTCGGCACCCGGCTGGGCGGGGTGATGAGTCTCCACCTCGTGACGATAACTCCGTCCCCGCTGCGCGGAGCGGCGCCCGGCAGCAGGTGCTGCGGTTTCCGGCCTGACTAGTGCATGACCGCCATGGCCAGCGCACGGCGGGCGCGCATGGAAACGCGCTCCGCCCGGCGCTGCATCCGCCGAGCGGCGACCAGGCGCACGGCCTGTCGCTCCGCGTCGGCTTCCCTCAGGCGGTCGTGCATATGTGCACGTGCCAGGGCTTCTGGGATGAGTTGCATCTCGCGGTTCCTGTTCTGACGCGAGTCGTTCGCGCCGATGATCGTGACGTTCGGTGTCGCGGAGCCGATGGGCTCATTCGTGGGGACGGTCATTGGTGCCTGATTTCGAGGGTCGTGAGTCCGGGGACGGTCGATGGTTCCGATGCGCTTCATGGGTTTGGGAGCCATGGCTCCCAGGCCGGCGGTCACGCCGCGACCGGGTTCTTGCGCGGACGGCCACGCGGCCGCTTGCGAGCGACGACGACGCCCTGGATGAAGAGCTCGCCACCCCAGACACCCCACGGCTCGCGGCGCTCCTTGGCGCCGGCGAGGCAGGCCTCGACGAGCGGGCAAGTGCGGCAGAGCGACTTGGCGTACTCGACATCGGCCGGCGACTCGGCGAAGAAGACCTCCGGGTCGTAGGAACGGCAGGGGACGGGCACGCCGAGGTTCTCGATGGCGTCGTCGAGCGCGGTGAGCGCAGTAAGGGGGATCAAGGTGGAGTCCTCCGTGAGGCCGGGCGGGGGGATCGTTTCGGAAGGCGGTACGGACGGGGCGTGCGCTTCGAGTTGCACGGTGGTGGTGTCCTCGTCTGGTTGTTCCGGCCGGTCGGCCGGGTGGCTGCTGGTACCGGGTACTGCTTGTCCCGAGGCGCCTTTTCGCTGTGTCGTCCGTTGGGACAAAACAAAAGGGCCGCGGATCCCGAGTGGGGTTCCGCGGCCCTGAAGGCGCCGGCCTGATGGCGTATCAGGCTGGATCACTCCAGGGTTCAGGCCCACGGAAGGCCCACATCATGTGGTGGTGCGTCGTCTGCTGCTCGGCTCCGGCACCGACTGCCGCAAAGGCATAGGCCGACTTGGCCTGTCCCTTCGCTACTGCTGCCGTCGGTGCCTGGGCCGGTCGCTCATTGCGCTCCCGCACGGGGAGGCTCGCCAGGGACAGCGGGCTGATGGCGGAAATGCCGGACAGACCGGTGCCACGAAGCGAGAATTCCGAAGAGCAGGCGAGGCCGAGCGAGCAGGCGGAGACGACCGACAGATCGGTCACTTTGTTGGTCTTGATGATGCTGATCACGACAATCGCCTCCTCTCGGCGTCTCGGTGGACCGGCGGGCCGGTCCTGCGTATTCGGATAAGTACAGCACAGGACCAGGGCTTCAGAGAAGCCGCTGTTCCCGTGGTTAAGAACCTATGGTGATGACTGGGGCGGGCGCAAACTATTTTTTCGACGAGTTTTTCTCACACCTCCCCGTCATCTTCTCCAAGCCCCTCGATCGCGTCCTCACCTGCACAGATGGCCAGCACGGCGGCTCCGAACCGGTCCATCTTCCGGACACCGACCCCGGAAATTCCAGCCAGTTCGCCCTCGCTGCCCGGCACCGCCTCCGCGATCGCCATCAGCGTCTTGTCGGTGAACACGCAGTAGGCGGGTTGGCCGATCTCCTTCGCCCGGTCCGCCCGCCAGTCGCGCAGCCGCTCGTACAGCGCCTCGTCCATGTCGGAGGGGCAGTCCTCACAGCGCATCAGCTTCATCTCGCCGGCGTCGGTGAGTGTCTTGCCGCAGACCCGGCACAGTGCGGGGCCACGACGCCTGCGCTTGATCACCGCGGGGCGCTCGATGCCTCCGCCGCCGACCGTGCCCCGCCCGCCGAGCGCCCCCGAGCCGGGACGCACTCCGTTCAGGAAGCGGCTCGGGTGCCGCCCGCCGCGGCTGCCCGGCGACCGGGACAGCGACCATGACAGCGAGAGATGGAAGCGCGCCCGGGTGACACCGACGTACAGCAGGCGGCGCTCCTCCTCGATCTGCTCATCCGTCCTGGCGTACGTGATCGGCATCATGCCCTCGGTCAGCCCGACCAGGAACACGGCGTCCCACTCCAGGCCCTTCGCCGAATGCAGCGAGGCCAGCGTGACCCCCTGGACCGCCGGGGCGTGCTGGGCGGCAGCCCGCTCGTCCAGCTCCGCCACCAGATCGGAGAGCGTCGCCCCCGGCTTGGCCTGTTCGAGATCCTCGGCCAGCCGGACCAGCGCGGCGAGGGACTCCCAGCGGTCGCGCATCGCGCCGGAGCCCGCGGGCGGCTCCGTGGTCCACCCCTTGGTGGAGAGCACGGCCCGCACCTGGGAGGGCAGCCCCTCCGCGTCGTCGAGCAAGGAGTCGTTCCCCCCGGCGCGCGCCGCACCACGCAGGGCGACGCCCGCTTCCCGCACCTCCGCGCGCTCGAAGAAGCGCTCCGCGCCGCGCAGCTGGTAGGGCACGCCCGCGTCGGAGAGGGCCTGCTCGTAGACCTCGGACTGGGAGTTGACCCGATAGAGCACGGCGATCTCCCCGGCCGGGACGCCGGCGGCGATCAGATCGCGGATCCGGCGGGCGGTGCCCTCCGCTTCTGCGGGCTCGTCCCCGTACTCCGTGTAGGCCGGCTCGGGGCCCTTCTCCCGCTGCGAGACGAGTTCCAGCCGGTGCTCGGCGGCGCGGCCGCGGGCCTGGCCGAGCAGGCCATTGGCCAGGTGGACCACCTGGGGAGTGGAGCGGTAGTCCCTGACCAGCTTGACCACGGTCGCGTTCGGGTGGCGGGTGCGGAAGTTCAGCAGGTGCTCGGGGGTGGCCCCGGTGAAGGAGTAGATCGTCTGACTGGCGTCCCCGACGACGCACAGGTTGTCCCGGTCGCCCAGCCAGAGGTCGAGCAGACGCTGCTGGAGAGGGCTGACGTCCTGGTACTCGTCGACCACGAAGTGCTGGTACTGGCGGCGGACATGGTCGGCGATGTCATGACGGTCCTGGAGGATGGCGACGGTGAGGAGCAGCACGTCCTCGAAATCGATCACCGAGCGGTCGCGCTTCAGCTGCTCGTACATCGCGTAGATCTGGGAGATCTCGGCGGTGTCGCGCGGGGCGTCGCGCTGGGACTTGGCGACCACGGCCGGATAGTCGGCGGGCACGGTCTGGGTGACCTTCGCCCACTCGATCTCACTGGTAACGTCCCGCAGCTCGCTGCGGTCGAGCCGGATGCGGCAGCGGGCAGCGGCCTCGGCGACCAGCTGGACCTTGCGCTCCACCAGCCTCGGCAGCTCGCCACCGACTGCTTTCGGCCAGAAGTACTGGAGCTGGCGCAGGGCGGCGGAGTGGAAGGTCCGCGCCTGCACCCCGGCTGCACCGAGCTGGCGGAGCCGGCCCCGCATCTCGCCCGCGGCCCGGTTGGTGAACGTGACGGCCAGCACACTGGTCGGCTGGAGTATTCCGGCGCGCACCCCGTACGCGATGCGGTGCGTGATCGCTCGCGTCTTGCCCGTACCGGCTCCGGCCAGCACGCACACCGGTCCGTGCAGGGCCAGGGCGACCTCGCGCTGCTCGGGATCCAGCCCGTCGAGCACGGCGTCCGCCGACTCGGGGACCTGCGGGAAAAGGGAGGAATGCGTTGCTGCTGTCACCCCGCCATGCTGCCAGGTCGGGAGAGACGGACGCGGAAGTTGTCCACAGGGGAGCAGCATCCGTCGTACTAATGCGGAGTCGGCGGTGGGAATGGTGACCAGGTCACGTACGTTCCACTCCCTGCGGGGATGCGCATGGGCAGCATTTCCGCAGTCGTGAGTGAGACGAACAAGACAGAGGAGCACGAAAACATGCCGGGCACTGTGACGATGTACAGCACCACGTGGTGCGGCTACTGCCGTCGGCTCAAGGGCCAGATGGATCGCGAGGGCATCACGTACAACGAGATCAACATCGAGCAGGACCCGGCGTCCGCGGCCTTCGTCGAGAAGGCCAACGGGGGTAATCAGACCGTCCCGACCGTGCTCTTCGCGGACGGTTCGACACTGACGAACCCCTCGCTGGCCCAGGTCAAGCAGAAGATCGGCGTCTGAGCGAGCGATTCCGGCGCCTGGGGCGTGTTTGGCAAAGCTTGCTGGGAGGGGCACGAGCGGCAGCGGAACGCCCGCACCGACGGGCCTGCAGACACGCCCGCCGTCTTCCGGTCCGCAGGAAGGCGGCGGGCGTGTCCGTGCCCGCGAGCCGGCAGGCATTTTTGTGCCGGACAACCGGGCGTCAGCTCACGCGGTGCCCCCGAGCTGCAGGGCGGCCGCGGCCACTGTCTGTTCGAGAAGGACCGCGATGGTCATCGGTCCGACGCCGCCCGGGACCGGGGTGATCAGCCGTGCCCGCTCGGCCGCGGTCTCGAAGTCGACATCGCCGACGTTGCCGTCGTTGTATCCGGCGTCGAGCACCACCGCACCGGGCTTGATGTCCGCGCCGGCGATGAAGCGCGGCTTGCCGACCGCGGCCAGCAGCACGTCCGCCTGCTGCACGATCGATGTGAGGTCGGCCGTCCGTGAGTGACAGTACGTCACGGTGGCGTCCCGGCCGAGCAGCAGCATCCCGGCGGGCTTGCCCAGGATGGCGCTGCGGCCCACGACGACCGCGTGCTTTCCCGCGAGGTCGACCTCGTACGCGTCGAGCAGGCGCATGATGCCGCCGGGTGTGCAGGAGACAAAGCCGGGAAGGCCGAAACTCATCGCCGCGAACGAGTGCATGGTGACCCCGTCGACGTCCTTGGCCGGGTCGATCGCTTCGAAGGCGGCGCGCTCGTCGATGTGGGGACCCACGGGATGCTGCAGCAGGATGCCGTGCACATCGGGGTCGTTCGACAGTGCGGTGACCGCGTCGACCACGTCCTGTGTGGTGGAGGTGGCAGGAAGGGCCACGTGCCGTGACGCGATGCCCGCGGCTTCGCAGCGGCGGCGCTTCATCCGGACGTAGGTCACGGACGCCGGGTCGTCGCCGACCAGAACGGTCGCCAGGCAGGGGGCCTTCCCGGTGCGCAGCCGGAGTTCCGCCGCCGTCGCGGCGCTGGTCTCGATGATGCGGCGGGCGAGGGCGGTGCCGTCCATCGGACGGGCTGTCTGTGTCTGGGCCACGCTTCACTCCTGGGCGTCACAAGGATCACGAGGATCACGATGAATCGCCCAGGCGCACGGCATCGACGGTTGTCGAGTGTTTCCGTCGGACCGCTCCCCGGTGGTGCTCCACCTCAGCGCCAGTCACGGCCCAGGGCCAGATTAACGGACAGAGCGCCCTGAGGGAGGAGCAATCAGGTGGCAGTGACGGGCGGACGACCCGGCCGCGCGTGCCCCGTCGCCCGCCCCGCACCGTGTGTCAGCCGACGCTGCCCGGCTTCGGGAGCGGCTTGCCGTACCAGAGCTCGATCAGGCGGGCCGCGATCGAGATGCCGAACGGGGGCAGGATCTCGCCCGATTCGAAGGCCGCCGTCAGGTCCTCACGGGAGAACCAGCGCGCCTCCTCGATCTCCTCGCCGTCGACGTTGATCTCCGACGACGTGGCCCGCGCCATGAAGCCCAGCATCAGGCTGGACGGGAAGGGCCAGGGCTGGCTGGCGATGTACTCGACCTCGCCGACCGTGACACCCGCCTCCTCGAACACCTCACGGACGACGGACTGCTCGATCGACTCCCCGGGCTCGACGAAGCCCGCGAGCGTCGAGAACCTGCCCTCCGGCCAGTGCACCTGACGGCCCAGCAGGGCACGGTCCTGGTCGTCCGTCACCAGCATGATCACCGCCGGGTCGGTGCGCGGGTAGTGCTCGGCGCCGCAGGCCTGGCAGCGACGGATGTGGCCGGCCGCCGCGATGACGGTGCGTTCGCCGCAGCGGGAGCAGAAGCGGTGCAGCCGCTGCCAGTTCTCCAGCGCCACCGCGTGTGCCATCAGCGCCGCGTCGCGCGGGCCGAGAAGCAGTCCGGCCTCGCGCAGCCCGGCCGGGCGGGCCGGCTGGTCCATGCGGCCGGGCAGCGAGTCCTTCTGGAGCGCGAAGTAGCTGACGCCGTCCACGTCGGTGCCGAGGAAGTAGCGGTGGGTCTCGGTGACCGGGGCCTCGAAGGCCGGGGTCATGACGATCTCCGTGCCGCCGTCTGCGGTGTCGTCGATGAGCACCTGCCCGCCGGAGACCACGAAGACCCGGGTGGTCGGGTGGCTCCAGGCGGCGGAGAGCCAGGCCTCGTCGAGGCGGTGGTGCGCGGCACGGTCGATGCCGCTGGGCGCGGTGAGACCAATGGGCCGGTCTGTGGTGGCGTTGTCGAAGGTGCTCACAGGTGCTTCCTACTCCCCGGGACGGATCGGGTGTTCAGAGGATTCAGCGGAGTGCGGCGGACAGTTCGCCCCAGAGGTGGGCAGTTGTCTGCACGCCCTTGAGCAGGAGGTCCAGCTCCACCTTCTCGTTGGGGGCGTGCCAGCCGTCGGACGGTACGGAGATGCCCAGGAAGAGGACGGGGGCGCCGAGCACGTCCTGCAGGTCGGCGGCGGGCCCCGAGCCTCCTTCGCGGGTGAAGAGGACCTTCTGGCCGAAGGCCCGTCCCATGGCGCGGGCCACCGCCTGCAGGGCGGGGTGGTCCAGCGGGGTCAGGCACGGGCGGGTGGCGGGGGCGAAGGTGATCCGGTGGCGGATACCGGCCGGGAACTGCGCCTGCGCCCAGGCCCGGACGGCTTGTTGGACGTGGTCGGGGTCCTGACCCGCGACCAGCCGGAAGCTGATCTTCACGAGGGCGGAGGACGGAATGATGGTCTTGCTCCCGGCGCCCTGGTAGCCGCCACCGATGCCGTTGACCTCGGCCGTGGGGCGCGCCCAGATGCGCTCCAGCGTGGAGTAGCCGGCCTCGCCCGTCGCGGCCTGCGACTTGGCGGTACGCAGCCAGCCGGCCTCGTCGAAGGGGAGCTCGGCGAAGAGGGCGCGCTCGGCGTCGGTGAGTTCCGTCACGCCGTCGTAGAAACCGGGGATCGCGACCCGGCCGTCCGCGTCGTGCAGCGCGGCGACGAGGCGGGCCACGGCGGTCGCCGGGTTGGGGACGGCGCCGCCGAACGATCCGGAGTGGATGTCCTGTTCGGGGCCGTGGAGCTCGATCTCGCACTCGGCGAGACCGCGCATGCCGGTGCAGACCGTCGGGGTCGTCTCGTCCCACATGCCGGTGTCGGAGACGATCACGGCGTCGGCGGCGAGGCGCGCGGCCTGCTGCTCGACCAGGGCGCGGAAGTGCGGGGAGCCGGACTCCTCCTCGCCCTCGACGAGGAGCTTGAGGTGGACGGCGGGGGTGGTGCGGCCGGTGGCGGCGAGGTGGGCCCGGACGCCGAGGGTGTGGAAGAACACCTGGCCCTTGTCGTCGGCGGCGCCGCGGCCGTACATCCGGCCGTCCCGGATCACCGGTTCGAACGGCTCGGTGTCCCAGCCGTCCTCCCGGGCGGCGGGCTGCACGTCGTGGTGGCCGTAGACGAGGACGGTCGGGGCGTCCGGGTCCTCGGACGGCCACTCGGCGAAGACGGCCGGGGCGCCCGGCGTCTCCCAGACCTCCGTGACCGGGAAGCCGGTCTCCTTGAGCTTGGCGGACAGCCACTCGGCACTGCGCCGTACGTCTCCCTCGTGCTGCGGCTGGGCGGATACGGAGGGGATGCGCAGCCACTCGGCGAGGTCGTCGAGGAACGCTGTGCGGTGCTGTTCGATATACGTACGGACGGCGCTGTCCGGGGTGTCGCTCATGGTCTTGAGCCTATCGGCCTGCGGGAGGTGGCTCGTCCCACAGGATTTGTTCGAGCTCGGCCCGGCCGGGGAGATCGGTGGGGTGGACGGCCTCTCCGGTGCGGACGAAGAGGAACGTGGTGGTGACGGAGTCGAGCGGCACATCGTGCAGTTCGGCCCAGGCGAGGCGGTAGACGGCCAGCTGCAGCGGGTCGGCCGTGGGGACGGCCGAGGTGTCTTCGTGGCCGTGGGGGGTATGACGGGTCGTCTTCCAGTCGACGATCTCGTAGCTGACCCCGTCCGCATCTTCCGTGCGGTACACGGCGTCGATCCGGCCCCGCACCACGCGGCCCGCGAGCGTGATCTGGAACGGTGTCTCGACGCGGTACGGGGTGCGGTGGGCGTACGGGGTGCGCTCGAAGGCCTCCTTGAGTGCGGCGAGGTCGGCCTCGTCCGCGATGTCGGTGTCGCTCCCGTCACCGCCGGGCAGCTCGTCGGGGCCGAGCATGGGCAGCGGCAGCTCCTCGAAGCGGGACTCCACCCAGGCGTGGAACCGGGTGCCCCGGCGGGCCGCGGGCGCGGGCGGCCGCGGCATGGGCCGGGCCAGCTCCTGGGCGAAGCCGTCGGGGTCGTCGGCGAGCCTCAGCAGCTGCGTGGCCGAGAGCGAGGCGGGCACGAGGACCTCACGCACGGTGGCGCGGGCGCTGCGCAGCTCACCGGCGAGCGCATCGAGGTCCCGGTCCCAGGAGGCGAGGGTGCGGGTCTCCTCCGGGGTGAGCCGTGAGGGGGTCCGGGCGGCGGGGACGCGGGGGGCTGGGGCCGCAGGAGGTTCGCTCGACAGGGAGTCCCAGTCCGCGTCCTCGTCCGGGTATGCCTCGTCGTCCGGGTACAGCTCGTCATCGGCATACAGCTGGTCATCCGGTGCCACGGGGTACGCCCCCGGTGCCGCACCCGCCGCCGACTCCCCCGCCAGTGTCTCCAGGTGGGCCAGCACCGTCTCCGCGGCCGCCCGGCGGCGGGCCAGCGCCGTGTCGTCCAGCGGAAGCGGCCAGGCGTGGTCGGCGGCCGCCTCCGCAAGGGCCGGGTTCTCCTCGTCCTCGGCCGGCTCGTCCGCCCATTCCTCGATCTCGCCGTGTCCGGCCGCACAGTGCTCGTACAGCGCCCGCAGGAAGTCCGACGGGCCGCGCGGCTTCTTCTGCGACGGCCCCCACCAGTGGCCGGAGCCGAGCAGCAGGCTGCGCGGCCGGGTGAAGGTGACGTAGCCGAGCCGGAGTTCCTCGGTGTGCTGGTGCTCCTTCATCTCCTCCTTGAAGCCCCCCAGTCCCTTGGCGTCCCAGGAGTGGATGACGGGCAGGGTGGGTGCGTCGCCGCGCAGGGCGTGCGGAAGGACCTGGGACTGGGAGGTCCAGGCGTCACGGGACTGTCCGCTGGGGAACTGTCCGGTGACCAGGCCGGGCACGGCGACGACGTCCCACTCCAGGCCCTTGGACTTGTGGGCGGTGAGGATCTTGACGGTGTTCTCGCCGCCGGGCAGTGCGTTGTCCAGGCCCTTCTCGTACTGGACGGCCGTGCGAAGGAAGCCGAGGAAGGCCAGCAGCGTGGCCTCGCCGTCGACTGCGGCGAAGCGGGCGGCGACGTCCAGGAAGTTGGCGAGGGTCTCACGGCGGCGGGCGGCCAGTGCGTGCGGCGACGCGGAGAGCTCGACTTCGAGACCGGTGGTGGCGAGGACCCGGTGCAGGACGTCCATGAGCGGGTCGGCCAGCGAGCGGCGCAGCTCGCGCAGTTCGGTGGCGAGGCGGGCGAAGCGGACGCGTGCCTCGGCGGAGAACGGCAGCCCGTCGTCCTCCGTACCGCTCGATTCGAGGAAGGTGTCGAGGGCGTCGGCGAGCGAGATCACCTCGGCCGGGTCGATGCCTTCGACCGCCTCGGCGAGCCGGCGGTCGGGATCGAAGTCGTCGTCGTCCGCGTGCGCCGCGCGGTGGACGAGGAGGCGGGCGCGGCGGCCGAGGAGGGCCAGGTCGCGGGGGCCGATCCGCCAGCGGGGCCCGGTGAGCAGCCGGACCAGGGAGGCGTTGGCACCGGGGTCCTGGAGGACTTCGCAGACTGCGACGAGGTCGGCGACCTCGGGCAGGTGCAGCAGCCCCGAGAGGCCGACGACCTCGACGGGGATGTCGCGGGCGACGAGCGCGGCCTGGATCTCCGGGAAGTCACCCGCCGTGCGGCACAGCACGGCGATCTCGCCGGGTTCCTTCCCGGTCCGTACGAGATGGGCGATCGAGCCGGCAAGCCAGTCGATCTCTTCCGTGTGGGTGCGCAGCAGGGCGCAGCGGACGATGCCGTCGCGTTCGGCGCCCGGGGCGGGGCGCAGCGCTTCGACGCCCTCGTGCATGGCGCGCAGCGGCTCGGCGAGCCCGTTGGCGAGGTGCAGCAGGCGGCCGCCGCTGCGCCGGTTCTCGCTGAGGGAGTACCGGGTGGCGGGGGCGCCGTCGGCGTGCGGGAAGTGGTGCGGGAAGTCGTCGAGGTTGGCGACGGAGGCGCCGCGCCAGCCGTAGATCGCCTGGCAGGGGTCGCCGACGGCGGTGACGGGGTGCCCGGACGCGGTGCCGTCGGGGCCGCTGCCGAAGAGGGCGGAGAGGAGCAGCCGCTGGGCGACGGAGGTGTCCTGGTACTCGTCGAGCAGGACGACCCGGTACTCGTCGCGCAGGATGGCGCCGACCTCGGGGCGGGTGAGGGCCAGCTCGGCGGAGAGTGCGATCTGGTCGCCGAAGTCGAGGAGGTCGCGGCTGCGCTTGGCGTCGCGGTAGCGCCGGGTCAGTGAGAGAAGTTCGCGGCGGGCCTCGGCGGTCTCCGGGATCTTGCGCAGCTCGGCGTTGGTGAGCCGGGCCGTTGCGAGCGCGCGGAGGAGCTCGGTGTCGTACTCCACGAGCTGTTCGGGGCGTACGAGATGCTCGGCCAGCTCGGCGTCGAGTGCCAGCAGATCGCTGACAAGGGTGGGGAACGACCTGGTCAGGGCCGGGTACGGGCCCGGGGCTTCGCGCAGCACGCGGGCGGCGAGCTGGTAGCGGGTGGCGTCGGCGAGGAGGCGTGTGGTGGGTTCGAGTCCTATGCGCAGCCCGTGCTCGGTGAGGAGCCGTCCGGCGAAGGCGTGGTACGTGGAGATGCTGGGCTCGCCCGGCGGGTTGTCCGGGTCGATGGCGTCCGGGTCGGTGACCCCGGCGGCGACGAGTGCCTTGCGGACGCGCTCGGCGAGCTCGCCCGCAGCCTTGTTCGTGAACGTGAGCCCGAGTACCTGCTCCGGGGCGACCTGCCCGGTCCCCACCAGCCACACCACTCGCGCCGCCATCACCGTGGTCTTCCCCGACCCGGCTCCGGCCACGATCACCTGCGGGGCGGGCGGCGCGGTGATGCAGGCCGTCTGCTCCGGAGTGAAGGGGATCCCGAGGAGCTCCTTGAGCTGCTCGGGATCGGTGATACGTGAGGACACCCCACAGAGGCTAACCGGGGGCACCGACAACGTGCGGGGTCCGCGAGGAGGCCGGGACGCGCCTCGCCGGGAGGCCGGCTGTGGTCCAGGCCGACCGGCCGGAGCCGCAGCCCGGTCACTCCAGGATGTGGCGGCCCTCGGGCTGAGCGCTGCACGAGGCCCGGAATGTGCAGTGGGTGCAGTGCCGGCCGGTCGTGGGGGTGAAGCGTTCGTCCAGGACCCGGCCCGCGGCCGTGGCCAGCAGGTCGGAGACCCACTCGGTGGTGGGCGGTTCCTGGGCCTGCACCTTGGGAAGGGCGTCGCCGCCCTCCTTCTTCGGGGCCGGCTGCCGCAGCTGGACGAGTTCGGCGCCACCGGAAGCGGGGCGGTGGCCGTCGAAGATCTCGTCGACCGCCCCCTCCCGGACGGCCAGCTGGTACACGGCGAGCTGGGGATGGCGGGCGACCTCGTCCTTCGTCGGGGACTGCTTGCCGGTCTTGAAGTCGACGACGTACGCACGGCCGTCGGCGTCCCGTTCGACACGGTCCATGGAGCCGCGGATCCGTACCTCGTACTCCCCCGCTTCGAGCGTCACGTCGAAGTCGTGCTCGCTCGCGGCGGAGGTGCGGCCGGTGCGGTCCATGACATGCCAGCGCAGAAAGCGTTCGAGGGCGACCCTCGCCTGTTCCTTCTCCTGCTGCGACTTCCAGGGGGCGTCGAAGACCAGCCCGTCCCAGACCGAGTCGAGGCGCTCCATCAGGACCGCCAGGTCGGCGGGGGTACGGCCGGAGGCGACCTCGTCGGCGAGTACGTGCACGACGTTGCCGAACCCCTGCGCGGCCGTCGCCGGGGCGTCCGCCTTCACCTCGCGGCCCAGGAACCACTGCAGGGCGCAGGTGTTGGCCAGCTGGTCGAGTGCGCTGCCGGAGAGCGCCACAGGGCGGTCCCGGTCGCGGAGCGGGACGGCCGAACGGGTCGGCTCGTACAGCCCCCACCAGCGGTACGGATGGGCCGACGGCACGAGCGGCTGCCCCTCGTCGTCCGTGAGCGCGGCCAGCCGGGCCAGCCGGTGGGCGGCCTCGTCGCGCAGGGCCTCGGAGGCATCGGGGTCGACGGCGGTGGCGCGCAGCTCGGCGACGAGCGCGGCGACGGCGAGCGGGCGGCGCGGGCGTCCGGTGACGTCGCGGGGTTCGATGCCCAGCTCGGTGAGGAAGCGGGACGGCTGGTCGCCGTCGGCGGCGGGCGCCTTCACCGCGGTGACGATCAGCCGCTCCCGTGCGCGGGTCGCCGCCACGTAGAAGAGGCGTCGTTCCTCGGCGAGGAGGGCGCCCGGGGTGAGCGGTTCGGCGAGGCCATCGCGGCCGATCCGGTCGGCTTCGAGCAGCGAGCCGCGGCGGCGCAGGTCCGGCCAGAGCCCCTCCTGCACCCCGGCGACGACGACCAGCCGCCACTCCAGGCCCTTCGAGCGGTGCGCGGTCATCAGCCGTACGGCGTCGGTGCGTCCGACCCGCTTGGAGAGGGTGTCGGCGGCGATGTCCTGGGCGTCGATCTCTTCGAGGAAGTTGAGCGCGCCGCGGCCACCGGTGCGTTCCTCGGCGCGGGCCGCGGTGTCGAAGAGCGCGCAGACGGCGTCGAGATCGCGGTCGGCGTTGCGGCCGCCCACACCGCCGCGCAGCGCGGCGCGTTCGAGCCGCCCCGGCCAGGGGGTGCCGGCCCACAGCTCCCACAGGGCCTCTTCGGCGGTGCCGCCGCCTTCGAGGAGTTCGCGTGCCTTGCGCAGCAGCGCGCCGAGGCGCTGGGCACCGCGGGCGTACGCGGGGTCGTGTGCGACGAGGCGTTCGGGTTCGGCGAGCGCGCGGGCCAGCAGCTCGCCGGAGGGCGGCGGTACCCGGTTCCCGGCGGCCCGCTCCTCGTCGCGCAGCGCCCGGCCGAGCCGGCGCAGATCGGCGGCGTCCATGGAGCCGAGGGGGGAGGTGAGGAGGGTGAGGGCGGTCTCGGTGTCGAGCCAGGGGGCGGCCGGCTCCTCGGGCGCGGGGGCGGCGCCGTCGTCCGGGGCCGTCGGCTCCGCAGCCGTCGTGCGGTGCAGCGCGGCCGTGGCGACCGTGCGGAGGGCGGTGAGGAGCGGGGCCACAGCGGGTTCGTGGCGCAGCGGGAGGTCGTCGCCGTCGACCTCCAGGGGCACACCCGCCGACGTCAGGGCGCGGCGCACCGCGGGGATCGTGCGGCCCCCGGCACGTACCAGCACCGCCATCTCGCCCCATGGCACACCGTCCTCCAGGTGGGCGCGGCGCAGCAGGTCGGCGATGTTGTCCAGCTCGGTGGAGGCGGTCGGGTAGGTGTACGTCTCGACACACCCGCCCTCGCGTACCGCGGCGAGCTCCCGGTGGGCGCGGACCTTCGCCGACGGCAGCCGGGTCAGCGGCATCCGGCGGGTGAGCAGCCGGGTGGCGGCCAGCAGCTGTGCGCCGGAGCGCCGCGACGTGGTGAGGACGCCGACCGGGGCCGGGCCGCCGTCCGCCCGCCGGAACATCTCCGGGAAGTCGAGGATGCCGTTCACGTCGGCGCCCCGGAACGTGTAGATCGACTGGTCCGGGTCGCCGAACGCGATCAGGTCCCGGCCTCCGCCGGCCCCCGGCGCTCTCCCTCGGTTGCCCGCCAGCGCGTGCAGCAGCCGTACCTGCGCCGGGTCCGTGTCCTGGTACTCGTCGACGAACACCGCGTCGTACGCCCCGGCCAGCACCGCCGACACCTCGGGGCGCTCGGCGAGGAGCACCGCCCGGTGGACCAGCTCCGCGTAGTCCAGCACCCCCTGCGCGTCGAGCACGTCGAGGTACTCGGCGAGGAACGCGGCGGCCGCGCCCCAGTCCGGGCGGCCGGTGCGGCGCGCGAAGTCGGCGAGGGCATCCGGGCCGATGCCCAGCTCGCGGCTGCGGGCGAGCACCGCTCGTACCTCGTCGGCGAAGCCACGCGTGGTCAGGCAGGCCCGCAGCTCGTCGGGCCAGCGGATGTGCGCGATGCCCTCCTGTTCCAGTTCGAGCTGGCCGGCCAGGAGATCGCGGACGGTGACGTCCTGCTCGGGTCCGGAGAGCAGCCGGAGCGGGTCGGCGAAGAGATCGGCGTCCTGATGGGCGCGGACCAGTGCGTAGCAGAAGGAGTGGAATGTGGTGGCCTGCGGGCCGCGGGCGGCACCGAGCCGGGCGGCCATCCGGTCGCGCAGCTCCACCGCCGCCTTGCGGCTGAACGTGAGGACCAGAATGCGGGCCGGGTCGCCGCCCCTGGCGATGCGGGCGGCGACCGCTTCGACGAGCGTGGTCGTCTTGCCGGTGCCCGGTCCGGCGAGAACCAGCAGCGGGCCGCCGGGATGATCAACCACCGACTGTTGCGCTGCGTCCAGAAGAGGAGGGTCCACGGAACCCGGCCGGGTGCGCACCAGTCGGTACGCGCCCGTGGACCTCCCCGAACGCCCCTGCGGGCGTGGGGGGACCCCCTGCCGTGCCTGACGGTACGGACTGTGCCGGGTGAAGGAGGAGGAGCTCACGTGGATCGCCGGTCCTGGAGGGTGCTGATGGCGGGGGGCGGGGGTGCCTGCCGCGAACTGTCGACGCTACGCCAGCGGGGGCGTGGGATGCGGCGGGTCCACTGCGTCGAACGTCACGTTCCGCTTCGCACGGCAGGTCACGCCGGTATTTTCGTCCATCGAACGGGCCCGGCTGCGCCCGTCATGGGGCCAAATGGCGGAAGCTGTCAGGTGTGAGCTCTCCCGACCCCGTCCTGATCCTCGTTCCGGTCGGTGCCCCCGTGCCCACCGGTCACGCCGTCCCACCGTGCGCGCTTCATGTCGAGGCGCGGCACGTGGCCCTCAGCACCGCGCGAGGCCTCGCGCAGCGGGGTGCTCTCCTCGCGGTAGTGGTCCAGCGCCCGCAGCTCATGTCCGGGCAGCAGCGCCCCGTCGGCCCGCACCACACGCCACCACGGCGCCGCGGCGCCGTACAGCGCCATGACCCGGCCGACCTGGCGCGGACCGCCCTCCCCCAGCCACTCCGCGACATCGCCGTACGTCATGACACGGCCGGGTGGGATCAGGTCGGCGACATCGAGCACGCGCTCCGCGTACTCCGGCAGTGCGTCGTACTCGGGCGACGCGTCGGGCGCCCGGTCGCCCCTCGCCCCGTCGCCGCTCGTCCGCTTTTGGCTCATCCGGACCATGGTGCCGTATGCCACCGACAGTCCGGCCCGGTGCACGGCCGAGGGTCGCGTAGGCGGGCATTCACTGAGTGTGCACCCGAGAGCAAAGGGGCGTATCTTGCGCATCGCGCGACCGTGCAGTGCACCCTGATACCCCCCTCTGTCTCCAGGCCGTGCCACCATCATGCGGGCGGTGACCGGTGATACGAGACCACGAAGAGCATTCAGAGGCGACGAAGGAGCAGGGCGTGCAGCCACCGAAGGCAGCCGACGCCTCTGACGCCGAACAGCGCCCGGAAGAGCAGCGGCGGCAGCAGCCGACGCAGAAGCGTGAAGAGCAGGACTCCGCTCCGCACCATCTGGTCGGCTCCACTCTCTCGACCGTCGCCGAGGCCGAACAGGCCGACCGGGTCTCCGGTGACGAGCCGCTGCTCCCCGCCCGGGTGCACCGCCCCTCCGACCTGATGCGGCTCCTCGTCGGTGTCCTGGCGATCGCCGTCCTGTTCTCCATCGCCGCGTTCGCCCACGGCACGACCACCGGTCTCGAACACGACATCACCAAGGGCACGGACCAAGCACCCGACGTCCTGATCAAGCTCGCCGGCCTGGTCTCCAGCATCGCGGTGCTGCTGGTGCCCGTCGCCTTCGCCATCGAGCGGCTCATCAAACGCGACGGGCTGCGGATCGCGGACGGCGTCCTCGCTGCCGTTCTCGCGCACGGGGTGACGCTCGCCACCGACCTCTGGGTCGCCAAATCCGCCCCCGGCACCATTCAGGACGCGCTCACCCAGCCTCAGCCCGGTGCCGCGCTCACCGATCCCGTACACGGCTATCTCGCACCCGTGATCGCCTACATGACGGCGGTCGGGATGGCGAGACGGCCGCGCTGGCGGGTCGTGCTGTGGGTGGTGCTGCTGCTCGACGCCTTCGCCATGCTGGTGGGCGGCTTCACGACCCCGTTCTCGATCGTCCTCACCGTGCTCATCGGCTGGACCGTCGCGTACGGCACGCTGTACACGGTCGGCTCGCCGAACGTCCGGCCGACCGGTCAGCATCTGATGGCCGGTCTGCGTCACGTCGGCTTCCGCCCGGTCACCGCGATGCGCGCCGATGACACCCCCGACTCCGGCGACCCGAGCGACCGGGGCCGCCGCTATCTGGTTTCCCTGGAGGACGGCCCACCGCTGGATGTGACGGTCGTCGACCGGGAACAGCAGGCACAGGGCTTCTTCTACCGGGTGTGGCGCAGACTCACCCTGCGCGGCATCACCCAGCGCCAATCCCTCCAGTCTCTGCGCCAGGCGCTGGAGCAGGAGGCGCTCCTCGCGTACGCGGCGATCGCCGCCGGAGCCAACGCCCCCAAGCTGATCGCCACCTCGGAGCTCGGTCCCGACGCCGTGATGCTGGTGTACGGGCACATCGGCGGGCGCTCCCTCGATGCGCTGGAGGACGTGGAGATCACCGACGACCTGGTGCGCGGCGCCTGGCGGCAGGTGCAGGCGCTCCAGTCGCGGCGGATCGCGCACCGCAGGCTCACCGGCGACGCGATCCTGGTGGATCGTTCCGGCACGGTGTTCGTGACCGATCTGCGCGGTGGTGAGATCGCGGCCGGTGATCTGGTGCTGCGGATGGACATCGCGCAGCTGCTCACCACCACGGGTCTGCGGGTGGGGGCCGAGCGGGCCGTCGCGGCGGCGCTCGAGGTCCTCGGCCCCGATGCCGTGGCGAACTGCCTGCCGCTGCTCCAGCCGATCGCCCTCAGCCGCTCCACCCGGGCGGCGCTGCGCAGGCTGGCCCGTGAGCGGTCGCAGCGCGAGCGCGAGGCCGTGATCGCGGCGTCGGACGCGGCAAAGCTCGCCAAGGCCCAGGGGGCACAGGCGTCGGTCCCTGCCGACCGCAAGGCGCTCCGCAATGAGAAGCAGGCGGAGAAGCGGGCGATGGACGATGCCCTGGACGAGGCCCGGGAGGAGGATCTGCTGACCCAGATCCGCCGCCAGGTGCTGCTGATCCGGCCGCAGGCACCCGTGGAGCCGGTCCGGCTGGAGCGGATCAAGCCGCGCACGCTGCTCAGCTTCATCGCCGGTGCGATCGCCGCGTACTTCCTGATCTCGCAGGTCACGCAGGCCGACTTCGGCGCGGTCGTCGAGCAGGCGGAGTGGGGCTGGGTGGCGGCGGCGCTCGGGTTCTCGGCGCTCAGTTACATCGCGGCGGCGATGAGCCTGCTGGGGTTCGTGCCGGAGCGGGTGCCGTTCGGGAAGACCGTGCTGGCGCAGGTGGCCGGTTCATTCGTGAAGATCGTCGCGCCGCCCGCGGTCGGCGGTGTGGCGCTGAACACGCGGTTCCTGCAGCGTTCCGGGGTACGCCCGGGGCTCGCCGTCGCGAGTGTCGGCGCCTCCCAGCTGTTCGGGCTCGGCTGCCACATCCTGCTGCTGGCCGCGTTCGGATACCTGACCGGGACCGAGAAGACTCCGTCGCTCGCCCCGTCCAGGACGGTGATTGCCGGACTGCTGACGGTCGCGGTGCTGGTCCTGGTGGTGACCGCGATCCCGTTCCTGCGGAAGTTCGTGGTGACGCGCTTGCGGTCGCTGTTCGCCGGGGTCGTACCGCGCATGCTCGATGTCGTGCAGCGCCCGCAGAAGCTGCTCACCGGTATCGGCGGCATGCTGCTGCTGACCGGCCTGTTCGTGATGTGCCTGGACGCGTCGATCCGGGCGTTCAGCGGTCCCGACGTTCCGCAGCTCAGCTACGCGAGCATCGCGGTGGTCTTCCTCGCCGGCAACGCACTGGGGTCGGCGGCGCCGACGCCGGGCGGTATGGGTGCGGTCGAGGGCGCGCTGACGCTGGGACTGATCGCGGTCGGTCTGCCGAAGGAGGTCGCGGCGCCCGCTGTGCTGCTGTTCCGGCTGATGACCCTGTGGCTGCCGGTCCTGCCCGGCTGGCTCTGCTTCAACCGCCTCACCCGCAAGGGCGCCCTCTGACACGCCGGCGCCACCCTGGGGAAACCGCCCTCCGGGGAGACCCCCACGGCCCCTGCCCCGGGTCGCCCCGTACCCGGGGGCCCTGGGCCACCCACTTGGACCGGCGTCCCGCGCGCCGCCCCGCGTGCCGTCGCACGATGGGGCGATGAGGACCTCTCCTGCCCTGCGCGCCGCGGCCCTCGCGGCCACCGCTACCGTTCTGCTGCCCCTCACCGCCTGTTCGGACGACAGCGGCAACGAGGCCACCGCTACGGACCGTACGAAGGACTCTCCGCACGCGGCGAACACCGCCGAGGCATCCGGAGCAGCCGACCTGGCCTCCCAGAAGTTGACGTGGAAGCCCTGCCAGGCCCCGTCCACGGCGCAGGGCGGCGGAACCGCCCCCACCCCCCTCCCCGGCGGCGCCGTCTGGGAGTGCTCCTTCATGAAGGTCCCGCTCGATTACGCGAAGCCGGGCGGCGACACGATCGCGCTGGCGTTGATCCGCGCCGGGGCCGTCAATCAGAACAAGCGAATCGGCTCGCTCATCTTCAACTTCGGCGGCCCCGGCTCCTCCGGCGTCGCCACGCTGCCCGCCTTCGGCCCCACGTACGCCAGCCTCCGTACCCGTTACGACCTGGTGAGCTTCGATCCGCGCGGGGTCGGCCGAAGCGAAGGGGTGAAGTGCGAGAACGACCAACAGCTCGACGCGCGCTTCCAGAGCGACGCCACCCCGAACACCGCCGCCGAGGAGCAGGCCCTCCTCAACCAGCAGAAGAAGTTCGCCGCGGCCTGCGAGAAGAACTCCGGCTCCGAACTCCCCTACGTCGGCACCACCAACGCCGCCCGCGACATGGATCTGATGCGCCAGGTGCTCGGCGACGACAAGCTGCACTACTTCGGCGTCTCGTACGGCACCGAACTGGGCGGCGTCTACGCACACTTGTTCCCGGAGAAGGTCGGCAGGGCGGTGCTCGACGGGGTCGTCGACCCGACCGAGGACTACGAGCAGTCCTCCCTCGGCCAGGCGAAGGGCTTCCAGTTGGCGCTGGACAACTTCACCCGGGACTGCGCGGAGCGCGGCGCCGCCTGCAAGCTTCCCGGAACCACCGGGAAGGAGGTCGAGCAGGGCATCGCCGAACTTCTCGACCGGCTGGACGAGCAGCCGATCTCGGGGCTCGGCTCCCGGCAGCTGACGGAGTCCCAGGCCACCACCGGAATCGCGGCCTCGCTCTACTCCAAGGAGACCTGGCCGCTGCTGGAACAGGGGGTCGACGAGGCGGACGGCGGGAACGGCGCGCTGCTCCTGGCCCTGGCCGACTCGCTGAACGGCCGTTCCCGGACCGGCCGCTACGACAACTCGACGGCCGCCAACGCCGCGGTCAGCTGCGCCGACTCGAAGCAGCGGTTCACCGTCGACGGGGCGAGGGCGCTGCTTCCGGAGTTCCGGAAGGCGTCGCCGGTCTTCGGCGACTATATGGGCTGGGGTCTGTTGCAGTGCACCGGCTGGCCGGTCGCGGGTGCGTGGAAGACCCCGGACGTCAGCGCTCCCGGCGCGCCCCCCATCCTGGTCATCGGTAACACGGGCGACCCGGCTACCCCGTACAAGGGCGCACAGGCGATGGCGCAAGAGCTGGGCCCGGGTGTCGGGGTGCAGATGACCTTCGAGGGCCAGGGGCACGGCGCGTACAACAGCGGCAACGCCTGTGTGAAGAAGACGGTGGCCAGCTACCTGCTGGACGGCACAGTCCCGGCAGCCGGTACCGTCTGCCGCTGAAGCTGTCGGCGGCGGGGCCCGGGGCCTCTCCGGATCGCCGGGCTCACGGGCCCTGGCCTCTCGCCGCAGGCCGTACGCACAGGCACCAAAGGGAGGGACGTACACGTGGCCCACCATGCACGCGCCGGAGCGCTGGCTGCTGCCGCACTGCTGTTCACGGGAGTACTCGCGGGCTGCGGCGGGGGTACGGACCCGGCGTCGGACGACAAGGCGAGCGCCGGCGCCGCACCCACGTCCACCGGGTCGTCCAAGGCTTCGGACGGGAAGCCCGCCCTGCCTGCCCTGCCCGCGTCCCTCACCTCTCAGCGCCCGGACTGGCACCGGTGCAAGGCCCCCGAGGGCGGCGCCGCACCCGGCGTCGACTGGCGGTGCACGACGGTCACAGTGCCGTTGAACTACGCGAAGCCGGACGGCAGCACGATCGGGATCGCGCTGATCCGCAAGGAGGCCCGGGACAAGAGCCGCCGGCTCGGCTCGATGCTGTTCAACTTCGGCGGCCCCGGCGGTTCCGGCGTCTCGATACTGCCGCGCGCCGCCGGCTCGTACGGGAAGCTCAACGCCCGCTACGACCTGGTGAGTTTCGACCCGCGCGGGGTCTCGGCCAGCGCCGGTGTGCACTGCCGCACCGACCGGGAGCAGGAGGACGCCAACCGGAAGGTCGACATGACTCCGGACACGGCGGCGGAGGAGGCGGCGTTCATGAAGGACGGCGCGGACTTCGGCGCCGGCTGCGTACGCCGTTCGGGCAAGGTCCTGCCGTACGTCGGCACGACGAACGCCGCCCGGGACCTGGACCTGATCCGCCAGGTTCTCGGCGACAGGAAGATGACGTACTTCGGTATCTCGTACGGCACGGGGCTCGGCGGGACGTACGCGCACCTCTTCCCGAAGAACGTGGGACGCACGGTCCTCGACGCGGTCGTCGACCCGACCGCCGACACGATCGGGCACGCCCGCAACCAGACGACCGGCTTCCAGCGGGCCCTGGAGAACTACTTCAAGGACCGCGGCCAGGACCCGAAGGCCGGGACGCAGCGCATCGCCCGGATGCTGGAGCGGATCGACAGGAAGCCGCTGCCGACCGGTTCGGGCCGCGAGCTCAACGAGTCGATGGCGGTCATCGGCATCGTGCGGCTGCTCTACTCCGAGAGCAGCTGGCCCGTCCTGACGAGCGCGCTGGACGAGGCGGAGGAGCAGGGCACCGGGAATCTGCTGCTGCAGATGGCCGACCAGTACAACGGCCGTGACGAGAAGGGGCACTACGACACCGAGAGCCACTCACAGCGCGCCATTTCCTGCGCGGACAGCAGCCTCCGGCCGACGGTCGCGGAAGCCAGGGCCCTGCTGCCCGAGTTCCGGAAACTGTCCCCGGTCTTCGGCCCGTTCCTCGCGTGGGACACGGCCGGCTGGTGTTCGGACTGGCCGGTGAAGGGTGAGCTGGACACTCCGGAGGCGAGCGCTCCGGGCGCCGGTCCGATCCTCGTCATCGGCACGACCGGCGATCCTGCGACACCCTACGAGGGGGCGCAGAGGATGGCGGACGAGTTGGGCAAGGGCGTCGGCATCATGCTCACCAACAAGGGCGAGGGCCACGGCTCGTACGGTGTGAGCGGCTGTGTGACGTCGACGGTGGACGCGTACTTCCTGGACGGGAAGGTCCCGGCGGACGGCAAGACCTGTTCGTGACGGAGAGAACGGGGAAGGGGCCGGCCGCTTGACGCGGACCGGCCCCTTCGAAGCTTTTCGCCTCACATACGCCCTAGTACACCGGCTTCGCGGGCTCGATCTGGTTGACCCAGCCGATCACGCCGCCACCGACGTGCACCGCGTCGGCGAAGCCCGCCGACTTGAGGACCGCGAGTACCTCGGCGCTGCGGACGCCGGTCTTGCAGTGCAGGACGATGCGCTTGTCCTGCGGGAGGTCCTGGAGGGCGTTGCCCATCAGGAACTCGTTCTTCGGGATCAGCTTCGCGCCGGGGATCGAGACGATCTCGAACTCGTTCGGCTCGCGAACGTCGATGATCTCGATCTTCTCGTCCGCGTCGATCCACTCCTTGAGCTGCTTCGGAGTGATCGTGGAGCCGAGCGCCGCCTCCTGGGCCTCCTCGGACACGACGCCGCAGAAGGCCTCGTAGTCGATGAGTTCGGTGACGGTCGCGTTCTCGCCGCAGACCGCGCAGTCGGGGTCCTTGCGGACCTTGACCTGGCGGTACTGCATCTCCAGGGCGTCGTAGATCATCAGTCGGCCGACCAGCGGGTCGCCGACACCGGCGAGCAGCTTGATGGCCTCGGTGACCTGGATGGAACCGATGGACGCGCAGAGCACGCCCAGCACGCCGCCCTCGGCGCAGGACGGGACCATGCCGGGGGGCGGCGGCTCCGGGTAGAGGCAGCGGTAGCAGGGACCGTGCTCGGACCAGAAGACGGACGCCTGGCCGTCGAAGCGGTAGATCGAACCCCACACGTACGGCTTGTTCAGCAGCACCGCGGCGTCGTTGACGAGATAGCGGGTGGCGAAGTTGTCCGTGCCGTCCACAATCAGGTCGTACCGGGAGAAGATCTCCATCACGTTCTCGGCCTCGAGCCGCTCTTCGTGAAGGATCACATTCACATACGGGTTGATGCCGAGGACCGAGTCCTTGGCGGACTCCGCCTTGGAACGGCCGATGTCGGACTGGCTGTGGATGATCTGGCGCTGCAGATTCGACTCGTCGACCTCGTCGAACTCCACGATGCCGAGCGTGCCGACACCGGCCGCGGCCAGGTACATCAGGGCCGGCGAGCCGAGACCGCCGGCGCCCACACAGAGCACCTTCGCGTTCTTCAGCCGCTTCTGCCCGTCCATCCCGACATCCGGGATGATCAGGTGGCGGGAGTACCTGCGGACCTCGTCGACGGTGAGCTCAGCAGCTGGCTCGACCAGGGGTGGCAGCGACACAGGAACCTCAACAATGCAGGTGGTCGGTTTCTACGTACTTCATCTGCGTACGGTTCTTCTTGCCGTAACACTGCCACGCCCCCTCTCATTCCGAGATACCAGGTCCGATCCGCGAGACAATTTCGTCCCAGTACCCGGGCAGCGCCGCGAATGGATCGGTTTGTCCTCTGCTGCCCCTCCGCACGGTGCGGTCGGTGAAGAAGATCGTGCCCGCGCCCTGCCAACGGGCGATGCGCAGGGCCTCGTCGAGGTGGGTGCGCGGAAGACCGTGCACGAAGTGCGCGAAGCGTCCCGGCGGGTAGGCGGCGGTCCACTCCGCCACCTGCGACCAGCGGTAGTCGGTCCACGCCCCGGAGAAGGTGACCAGCTGGTCGGCGGTCTCGACGTAGCCGGGATGCGGATGGGTTCCGTGCCCGAGCACCAGCAGCCCGTCCTCGACGAGCGCGGCGAGCGTGCCGGTGAGGCGGCGGACCGCCGGGAGACCGGCGCGGTCGGCGGGACACCGGTCCAGGTAGAAGCCGTCGACGCGGTACCAGTCGAGGAAGGACTGCGCATCGGTGATCAGCTCGTCGAACGGACGGTCGCCGTGGGCCAGATCAAGGTGGCCCAGCAGTCGGCCGCCGCCCGCCCGGACGGGGTCCTGCGCGGTCTCGCCTTTCAGGGCCTGTTGGCGGGCGTTGTGGAGCCGGCCCGCGGCTTCCAGACAGTGCGGGTCGGGCCGGGCGCCGGGACCGGTGTCGATGTTGAGGACCGCCCAGTGCACGTGGGTGCCGGGGCGGGTCAGTTCGGCCCATTCGGTGGGGGCGAGCAGGGGATGCGCGTAGCCGGGGACGCCGAAGCCGAGCTGCTCGGCGCCACCGGCCCTGCGTGCCGTTCCGGCACTGGTCAGATGCGGCATGCCGCCTCCATCCAGATGTCGGCGAGGGACTCCTCCAGGTTGATCCGGGGCCGCCAGCCGAGCCGGTCGCGGGCGGTGCGGACGTCTGCCTGCTGCCAGGCGCCGCAGCCGTCGGGATACGGGGACGGGGTCGCCGAGAGGTGTTCGATGACCGACTCGGAGGAGGTGCGGGGGGCCCCGATGGGCACCCGGGCGGGGGGCGTGTCCAGCTCGTGGAGCGCACCCGGGTAGCCCGCGACCTTGGCAAGCACGGCGGCGGTGTCGCGGAGCCGTACGGCTCGGCCGGTGCCGATGTTGACGACTCCCTGCGCAGCGGAGAGCGAGGCGGCATGCACGGCGCGGGCGATGTCCCGTACGTCGACGAAGTCGCGCTGCACCCCGAGGCCGCTGAGCTTCAGCTCGCCGTCGCCGGACTGCATGGCGCGGCGCATCGCCTCGGCGAGCCGGCCCAGTGGGGAACCCGCCGGGGTGCCGGGGCCGACCGGCGAGAAGACCCTCAGTACAACCGCGTCGAGGCCGGAGCCGAGGACGAGTTCGGTGGCGGCGAGCTTGGAGACGCCGTACGGCCCGCCCGGGCGCGGGATGGCGTCCTCCGCCGTCGAGGAGCCGGGCTGTGAGGGCCCGTACTCCGAGGAGCAGCCCACCTGGACCAGGCGGGCGCTGCAGCCGCTGCGCCGCATCGCCTCGCAGACGGTGGCGACGGCGACGGTGTTGTGCCGGGTCAGGTCGCGGGCTCCGCCGCGGGTGGCGCCCGCGCAGTTGACGACGACGCCGGGGTGGACGGCGTCCAGGAAGCGGGTGAGTGCTCCGGGCGAGCCGCCCGCGAGGTCGAACCGCACGTCGGCGTCGTCGCCGCGGCCGAGCGCCGTGAGGTGCACGGCGGGGTCGGCGAGCAGCCGGTCGGCCACGAACCGGCCGAGGAACCCGTTGGCTCCGAGCAGCAGAACCCTCATCGGGTGCCCCCTTCGTGCCGACGGCGGGCTGCCGGTGCGGGGGATTGGGGGGTCATGTCCGGTGTCTCCTTGGGGAGGTGGTGAGCGGTAGGCCTGTCGGCTCCGCGGGCGTCGTACAGGGAGTGGCTCTTCATCGCGGCTTGGACCGGCCGGCACATGGGGGGCGGGAGAAGGAGCGGGGCCGGTTGCGTGCGGCTGCGGGGCGGAGGAGGGAGGCAACGCGGAGCGTTGCTGACCGACGACGACGCCGCGGATGTGCGCAACCGGCCCCGCGACGCCGCCCCCCATGTGCCGGCCGGTCTCAGGCGGTGGTGTGGGCGGACGCCCTGGAAAGGGCGACGGTGGCGTGGATCAGCAGCCCGAGCGCGGCTGCGCCGCAGGCGACGGCGGGTACGGCTCCGGTGCCGCCCGCCTCGATGACCGCGTCGACGGGGCGGGCGAGGACATGGAGGCCGGGCAGCCGCCCGGCCAGGATCAGGGCGGGGGCGGCCGCCTCGACGGCGCAGGCGGCGGCGAGTCCGGTGGTGGCGGGCTCCGGGAAGCCATGGACGGTCAGCAGCCGGGCGAGCAGGAGGAGTACGCCGAGCGCGGCGGCCGCGACGAGGCTGCCGCCGCCTCCGTACCCGAGCTCGGCGAGGCGGAGCAGCCCCGAGAGCACGCAGAGGAAGAGGGCGACGGTCCCGAGGAGAAGGGGGCGCACCCCTGCTGCGAACTGCTCCAGTGCGCGGCTGCCGGTGAGTCTGCGGTGTGCGTGTACGGCGAAGAGGTGCGCGCACCAGGCGGCGGGGGCGACGGCGAGCGCGAGTCCCAGCAGGGGTGCGGGGGTGAGCGCCCAGGGTCCTTCCGGGCCGCCGCTGAGGACCTGGTCGAGCAGCGCCTGGCCGTACAGGACGTACCCGAGGAGCCAGCCCACGTACAGGGTGGCTGCCGCCGAGGAGCGGCCCCCCGGGGCGCGCAGGGGCCCACTCCGCAGGCACAGGCCGAGCCCGAGGAACGCGACGAGTGCCCCGACGAGGGTCACAGTGAGCCGCCCCCCACCGCCGAGTGCTCCTTCGGTGAGTTTCAGTACGACGGCGGTCGCGGTGCAGGCCGCACCGGGCAGCAGCGCGAGGAGCGACCAGACGGCGCGGGTCTCGATGTCGCGCACCGGCGCGGGAGGCACCGCGCTCGCCGGCTCCCCTGGCACGGCGGGCACCCGCGCGTAGAGCTCCTCGGCGAGCGAGAAGACATCGCGGTGCCGGTAGCGGGCGGCGGTGCGGTCGGTGATCCCGTGGGCTTCGAGCCCGGCGGCGATCTCCAGCGGGTCGACGGCGCGTTGGCAGAGGTCACGGTGGCGGTGCATGAGGGTCTTCACGGGATCGACGGGCCCGCGCCGGGAGGCGCTGGGCTTGCGTGCGGGGGTGGCACGGGTGTGCGCGATCTCGGGGGCCCGCGGGGTGGCGGCGGATGCGTCGTCACCTCCGGAATGTGTCCGGGGCCGCGCCCGCACCTCGGCGGGTGTGTCGGTCCGTGTCCCGTTCTCGGCCGCCGCCGGGGCACAGGCGGCGGGCCCGGCGGGGGTCCCGGCCTGCTGGGGAGCTCCGGCCTCGGGCGGTGTGCCGGCCTCGGCCTCCGTGAGCCCACCGTCCTCGGACGCGCCTCCGCTCTCCGCCACGCCACCGGCGCCCTGCGCGGCGTCGGCCGCATCGGCACCAGGCTGTGCCGGCTCTGCGGGGTCCGCACACACATCGGCGGTTCCGGCGCCGGTGAGCGCCCAGCCCGTGACGGCGGGGAACTCGCCGGCGGTCGCGGGGCGGTCGGGTGCCGGGCTCCCGGTCGTGTCCGGCTCCCGCGCAGGTTCCCGATCCGGCGCCGGGTTCCACAGCGAATCCGCGCCCGGGTCCCGTTCCTGCGGGGAGTCCGGCCCCTCGGCCGCCCCCTTCGCCGGCGACTGCTCCATCAGCGCCACCGACTGCAGCGGCCCCACCCCCGCGAGGCCCGGCATCGCCCCCGTCCCGGGCCGCGCCCGGGACGGGGCGGAAATCTCCGTGGCCTTGGGTCTGGAGGCCAGGACCTCCGAGCGGGGGTTCCAGCTTCTGTCGGTCGTCGGGGTGCCGGGGACGTCGAGCGCCTCGGTCGGGCGGCCGCCCATGGGAAATCCTCCGTGATCCATGCCGAGTCCGCCGGACCGGCTTGTCCTTCTGTCCGTCTGCTGCTCACACATCGCGGTCCGCCGTCCCGCGCGCACCCGCGCACACGCCCTCGATGGACCGGCTCGGGGTGTGCGCGGGAACCGTCCAGCTGCCCAGGACCAGGGCCTCGGGCGGAGTCGCGAACGGGCGCGGTACGCCGTCCGCCTCCCTGCGCACCGGGGAGTGGGAGATCAGCTCCAGGTAAATGCCGCGAAACGCCGCGAGGTTCTGTTCGACGGTGAAGAGTTCGAGCGCGCGGGCGCGCGCCGCCGCCCCCAGACGTGCACGGCGCTCGGGGTCGCGCAGCAGCGTGATGCAGGCGTCGGCGAGCGCCCGGGGGTTGCGCGGGGGCACCACAAGACCCGTACCGCCGATGACTTCGACGACCGCGCCGACATCCGTCGACACCGTGGCCCGTCCGCAGAACATCGCCTCGACGAGACTGACCGGGAAGCCCTCGACGACGCTGGAGAGGACGACGATCCCACCCGCCGCGTACGCCTCGGCGAGGTCCGCGACCTCGGCGCCGCCGATGTCCTCGAAGGAGACCGGGTTGTCGCCGACGGCATGCGCGCCGGCGGCCTCGTCCGGGAAAAGCTGGGCGGCGAGTGCCCGGCAGTTCGCGAGGTACGTGGCGCCCTCCGCGCCCGGCGCCGGCGCGCCGACGATCCGCAGCCGGGTGTCCGGTTCGGCCTTCCGTACTTCCGCAAAGGCGTGCAGCAGTGCGATCAGGTCCTTGGACGGCTCGATCCGGCCGACCCAGACCAGAGTGTCGGGACCTCCCTCGTCCCTGCGCTCCCCCAGGGCTGCGAAGCGGGCCGCCTCCATGCCGGGGTAGACCGTGCGCACCTTGACGCCGTCGGCGCCAAGCCGTTCCTGCCAGCGGCGTGCGTGCGCATTGCCGGGGGTGATGAGCGCGGCCTGCCGGTACACCTCGGTGGCGAGCCGTCCGTGGAATGCGGCAAGCAGGGCGCGCACCGGTGCACCCAGGGGTGGGGCGGTCGCTGCGAGGTAGTGGGCCCGCAACTGCGCGCCGTGCTCGGTGACCAGCAGCGGGACGCCGAAGAAGCGTTTGGCCAACAGCCCGGGCAGAGCCGCTGCCCCGCCGGACGCCGCGTGGCAGAGGTCGACCGCACCGAGGCTCTCCTCGTCGTACCAGTCGAGGGAGAGCGGGCGCAGGACGCGGTCCAGTTCCGCGGCGAGGGCGAGGAGGTCGGGGACGGTCGCGGCCTGGACGAGCCGCCCGGTGCCCGGGGCGCGGCAGGCTGCTTCCAGTACGCGCAGAGCGGACTCGGAGCGGAGCGCCACGGGAAGTCTGCCGTGTTCGCGGGCCAGTTCGGCGAGCCCGTACAGCCCGTCGGTGAACTGTGCGCCGGCCGTGGATCCGCCACCGTCGGCCTCCACGGTCGCTCCCGCCGTGCAGATCGACGTGGCGAGCGCCGTGAAATGCGCCGTGAACCGGTCCCGTTCGCGCCGCCCGTACGACCGCCCGCCCCTTCCGGTCACCAGTCGGGCGAGCAGCCCCTTGCCATGGCCGCTCAGGACGTCCTCGCCGGTCGTCCACAGCGGCGCCGTCCGTACCCGGCTGACCTGGGGCGGAAGCTGCACCCAGCCCTGCGCCTCCTGCTCGGCGGAGCGGCTGAGCGCGTAGAGGTCGAACTCGTGCTGCATCAGCCCGCGCACCAGACGGTCGCACCAGAGTCTGGACTCACCGGTCGCATACGGATAACCACCGTCGGTGAGGAGTCCGATCCGCACGAGCGCACCCCCGATCTTCCTTAGTGGGCGGCCGCCGTTGGTTTGGCGACTCGCAGCGGGACGACCGTAAGCGGATACGCCGGTGGCGCGATGGACGGTTGTCCATCGCGCCACCGAAAGGGGTGAACCGTCGTAACTTTCCCGCCACCGTAGCGTTCCGTCGCGCTATAAGGGTGATCGGTTACGCTGGGTCAGGCTGCGGCCAGCTCCTTGCGGGCCGCCCGGCGCACCGTCGCGAGCGCCGGATCGAGCGCGGGCACGGCGGCGAGAAGCTGCTTGGTGTACGGATCCTGCGGTGCCCCGTAGACCTCGTCGACGCTGCCCTGTTCGACGATCCGGCCCTGCCGCATCACCGCGACCCGGTCGCTGACCTGCCGGACGACGGCGAGGTCATGAGCGATGAAGACCAGCCCGAGTCCCAGTTCCCGCTGGAGTTCGGCGAGGAGTGCGGTGACCTGCGCCTGGGTGGTGACATCGAGCGCGGAGACCGGTTCGTCGCAGACGATCAGCTTGGGGTCGGCGGCGAGTGCGCGGGCGATGCCGACGCGCTGGCGCTGTCCGCCGCTGAATTCGTGCGGGTAGCGGTCGTAGCGGTCGGGGTCGAGCCCGACGCGTTCCAGCAGTTCGCGGACACGACTGCGGATCCTGGTGTCGTCGAGGACGCCCGCGGCGCGCAGCGGATCGGCGACGGATTCACCGATCGAGCGGCGCGGGTTGAGCGAGGCGACGGGGTCCTGGAAGACCATCTGGAGCTCGCGCCGGTACGGCCGCAGTGCTTTGTCGGACAGGGAGCCGATCTCCGCACCCCCGTAGTGGAGCCTGCCCCCGGTCGGGTCGAGGAGGCGTACGAGCATCCGGCCGAGCGTCGTCTTGCCGCTGCCGCTCTCGCCGACGATGCCGAGTGTCTCGCCGCGGTGGACGGTGAGGGAGACGCCGTCCACGGCGATCAGCCGGCCGCTGCCGCGCCCGAATTCGCGCCGCAGGCCGACTGCTTCGAGCAGCGGCTCGCCATCGCCCGCGCCCCGCGGCTCCGGGATGGGCACCGCGCCCTTCACGTCCGGCGCCGCGGCCGGTGCCACCCGCTTCGCGTCCACCCGCGGAACCGCGGAGAGGAGTTCGCGGGTGTACGGCCGACGGGGCGCACCGAACACGTCGGCGACCGGCCCGCTCTCCACCTCCCGGCCCGCCTGCATGACCAGCACGTCGTCGACGCTCTCCGCCGCGACGCCCACGTCATGGGTGACCAGCAGCAGTCCCATGCCCGATTCCTGGCGCAGGTGGTGCAGCAAATCGAGGATCTGGGCCTGGACGGTGACGTCCAGCGCGGTCGTCGGTTCGTCGGCGATCAGCAGCTGCGGCTCGCAGACGAGCGCCATCGCGATGAGGGCGCGCTGCCGCATCCCGCCGGAGAACTCGTTCGGCCGGGACCGGGAACGCCGTGCCGCGTCGGGGATGCCGACCCGGTCGAGGACCTCCACGGCCCGCGCCCGCGCCGCCCGCCGGGAGGCACGCGTGTGGACCCGGTACACCTCGGCGATCTGGTCGCCGACCGCGTAGTACGGGTCCAGGGACGACAGCGGGTCCTGGAAGACCATCGCGGCCTTCGCCCCGCGCAGCGCCCGCAGCTCCGCGTCGTCCGCCGTCTGTACATCCACACCCGCGACCCGGATCGAGCCGCCGACGGCGGTGCCTGTCCCCCGGTGCAGTCCGAGCAGGGCGTACGCCGACGCGCTCTTGCCGGAGCCGGACTCACCGACGACACCGAGGGCGGCGCCCGCCTCCAGCGTGAAGGAGACTCCGTCGACGGCCCGGGCGCCTGCCGCGCCGTCGAAGGAGATCGTCAGATCGGAGACCTCGACGAGGCTCATGACAGCACCACCCGACGGTCGGCCATCGCCTGCAGGATGTCCGCGACGGCATTGGCAAGGACGACGAAGAAGCCGGTGACGAGCACCAGGCCGACGACGACCGGAAGGTCGACGTTCTGCACGGCGTCGACGAGTTCACGGCCGACGCCGGGAATGTTGAACAGCGATTCGGTGAGGACGGCACCGCCGAACATCGAGCCGATGTCCAGTGCACCGAGTGCGATCACGGGGCCGAGTGCGCCACGCAGCGCATGCCGCACGACGAGCCCCCGCTCGCTCACCCCGTAGGCGCGGAAGGTGCGCACATGGTCCTCGGCGAGGATCTCCAGCATGGACGACCGGGTCATCCGGGCGTACGGAGCGGCGGAGACCAGCGCCAGCGCGACCCAGGGCAGCAGCAGGTTCCAGGCCCACTGCTCCGCGTTCTCGGTGAGCGGTACGTAGTCGGGGAACGGCAGCAGTTGCAGCGCCGAGCAGAACACGATGATCAGCAGCAGGCCGGTGACGAAGACCGGCGTGGCCATGCCGGCCAGGGTCAGCCCGGTGAGGATCCGCTCGGTCGCGCGGCCGCGCCGCCACACCGAGAGCAGTCCGGTGCCGACGCCGAGCAGGATCCACAGCACGAAGGCGCCGATGGCGAGCGAGGCGGTGGCCGGCAGCTTGGTGAGGATCAGCTGGGTGACCTGCTGGTCGTCCTGGTAGGAGCGGCCGAGGCAGGGGGCCTGGCAGTGCAGGATCCCGGTGCCGGTCGAGTAGTCGCGTCCGACGAAGATCCCCTGAAGGAAGTGGGCGTACTGCATGTACAGCGGGTCACCCAGCCGGAGCTGGTCGCTGACCTGCGCCACCTGGGCGGGTGAGCAGCGGGGCCCGCAGGCGATCTGTGCGACGTTGCCCGGGGCGACGTAGAACGCGGCGTAGACGACGACGCTGAGGGCGAGGAGCACGAACAGCGCTCCGCCGAGGCGCCGCAGCAGGAACCGGGTCATGCTCCGGCCTCCTTCTTGCGTCCGGTGCCGATCCGCAGCCGCGAGGCGACGCGCGGGTCGAGTGCGTTGCGCACGCCCTCGCCGAGGACGGTCAGCGCCAGCACGGTGACGAAGATGAGCAGGGCGGGTATCAGCAGATAGGTGGGCGCCGCCTGGTACCAGGTGTCGGCGTCGCTGAGCATCTGTCCCCAGGACGGCGTGGGCGGCTTGATGCCGACGCCGAGGAAGGACAGTGCCGCTTCGACGACGATGTTGCCGGGGAAGAGCAGCACGGCGTACGTGATGACGGGTGCGGCGAGCGCGGGCAGCAGTTCGCGCCGGGCGATCCGCCGGCCGCCCCATCCGCTGAGCCGGGCGGCGGCGACATGGTCGAGCGACTTCAGCGCGAGGGTCTGGGCGCGCACGATCCTGGAGATGCCGGACCAGCCGACCAGCCCGACGATCGCGGCGATCAGCACCGGGCGCGGGAAGTCCGCGGGGACGACGGCGAGCGCGCCGAGCGCGATCACCATGACGGGCAGGGCGACGACGATGTCGGTGACGCGGCTGAGCGCCTGGTCGACGAACCGGTTGCCGAGTCCGGCGGCGAGACCGACGGCCACACCGATGATCACCTGGAGCAGAGTCGCGGCCAGCGCGACGCCGAGCGAGACCCGCGCCCCGTACACGACACGGGCGAACAGGTCGCGGCCGGTGAGCGGTTCGACGCCGAGCCAGTGCTCGGCGCTGATGCCGCCGAACGATCCCAGCGGTACGCCACCGGTGGCGGAGTCGACGAGGTTCGCGTGGTACGTGGTGGGGTCCTGGCCCTCGATGGCCACCAGCAGCGGCGCGGCGAGCGCGACCAGGACCAGCAGGGCGACGACGACGGCCGCCACGACGGCGGAGCGCCGCGCGCGCAGCCGCCGCCAGAAAGAGGAGGCCCCGGAGGCGGGGGCCGCCGCAGCGACACCCGCCTCCTTGACCAGCAGTGCTTCGGCCATGGTTACTTGACCGCGACCTGCGAGATGTCGAGCACGCCGGTCCAGTCGCTGATGACGACGTTCTTGACGGCCTCGCCGTACAGGCGCTTGTAGACCGGGTGGAACAGCGGCACGGTCACCGCCTGCTCACCGATCTTCTTGTCGAGTGCGCCCCAGCGCTTCGCGGCCGCGCCCAGATCGGTCAGCTTGTTGATCTCGTCGACCTCCTTGTTGACGGAGGCGTCGTCGAGCTGGGAGGCGTTGAAGTTGTAGCCGTTCTTGACGATCTGGCGTCCGTCGAAGATCGGTGCGAGGAACGGACCGCCGGACGGCCAGTCGGCACCCCAGCCGGTGAGGAAGAAGCCGGGCTCGCTCTTCACGTTGTGGATCTTGTCCGAGTAGGCGTTGCCCTCCAGACCCTCCAGCTCGACCGTGATCCCGGCCTTCTTCAGCGCCTCCTGGACGGCGGTGGCGATCTCCGGGCTGGTGGCGAAGTTCTTCTCGTTGGAGTGCGTGAGCGTGATGGTCAGGCCCTTGGCGTAACCGGCCTCCTTCAGCAGCTCCTTGGCCTTGGCCGGGTTGCCGGTGCTGCCGGCCGGGAAGGCGTCGTACGCGCTGTAGCCGAAGGACGCCTGCTCCGGAAGGAAGGTGGTGGCGGGCTCGGCGAGCGAGGAGCCACCGGCCGCGTTGACGACCGAGGTGCGGTCGACGGCGTACGAGATCGCCTGGCGCACCTTCGGGTTGTCGAACGGCTTCACCTTCGGGTTGAAGGCGATGTAGTTCGTGTATCCGAAGTGGCCGGTGCCGACACGGGCGGCGAGCTTCTTGTCGCCGGTGACCTTGGCGAGCTCGGCCGGCCCGAGGTTGGTGTCGGTGGTGACGGCGGCTGCGTCCGCGCCCCGGGAAGCGGCGAGCCGCTGGTTGATGACGGCGGAGTCGAGTCCGGAGCGGACATCGATCCGGTCCGGGTACGCCTTGCGCTCCTCATCGGTGGCGGCCGACCAGAACGTGTTGCGCTCCAGGACGAGGCGCTCGCCGTCGCCCTCGTTCTTGACGACCTTGTACGGACCCGAGGAGATCGGGTGGTTCTCGTACTTCGTGCCGGTGTCCTTGGCCTTCGGCACCGGGGTCGTCTGGGTCTGCGTCGCCAGGTAGGGGAACTCGCCCTCCGGCTTGTTGAGGTGGAAGACGATCGTCTTCGCGTCGGGCGTCTCGATCGAGGCGAGGCCCTTCTTGTCCTTGTACGGGCCCTGGTAGTCGGCGCCGCCGATCAGCCAGTCGCGCAGGTAGGGCGCACCGCCGGAGAGTTCGGCAGCGAAGGAGCGCTCGATGCCGTACTTGATGTCGGCGCTCGTGATCGCGGTGCCGTCCTCGTACTTCAGGCCGTCCTTGAGCGTGTACGTCCAGACGGTGGCGTTCTTGCTGGGCGTGCCCAGGTCGGTCGCCAGGTCGGGTACGACCTTCGCGCCGGCCGCGCCGTCCTCCCGGTTGCGAGTGGTCAGCGTACGGAAGACCAGTGACGGGACGTTGCCGCCACCGGAGGTGTAGAGCCGCGCGGGGTCGAAGTCCTCCTGCGCGCTCGTGTTGAGGACGGTGAGCGTGCCGCCCTTGGCGGGCTTGCCCGCCGCGCCGGATGTGCCGTCGCTGCCCTTGCTGTCCTGGGGCCCGCACGCGGCGGCGCCCGAACCCACGACGAGAACCACGACGGCCGCTGCCACGCGGCGCGATATGACGGACGGTTGACGCATCGGAAGATGACCTCTCGGAGTACTGCTGACGGAAGAAGGCTGAACAGGGATCCGTGCAGGCAGCAGCGAGGGTGCGGGGTGGAACAAAAGGTCAAGGATCAGGATGAACCGGACCGGGACACCAAGACTGCCGCGCCTGCGGACGGAGTACGCCCGGCGCGGCAGTCGGGAAGAACCGTTCCCTGCGAGACAGGGCTCGGGGAAAGGGGGGCGACGCGCGCTCAGGCAGGCGTCAGCAACAGTGAATGTCGGCGACGCTGTGCCCGGTCACACCGATGAGCGCCAGCTCAATGGCGGCGCGTTCGAAGGTGACGGGCTTGCGTGACATGCCGAGAAATATGCGCGACGGCACCCTTGATGTCAACGCGGAATAAGACATCCGTCCCACATGTCGGACAACCTCTCCAAGGGTCGGACACTCGGACCGATCGCGGGCATCGGCCGGGAGGCAGCCGGACGGGGCCGAAGGGTGGTCCGGCCGGACTCAACTACGCGGATACACCCAGGCGTTGGGGCGGCACTTGATGCCGTCGATATCGAGGGACTTGGTCTGCTGCTGCATCACGGGAGCCAGGGCGCCCGGCGTGCGGCAGCTCATATGATTGTGACCCAGCCGGTGGCCGACCTCGTGATTGATCAGCATCTGGCGGTAGGAGAAGAGCTTCTCCGGGCCGAACGTCGACGATCCCTGCGCCCAGCGATAGGCGTTGATCATCACGCGCTCGGTCGCCGCCGAATCGCACGAGACGTTGTCCTCGGTCGTATCGAGACCCGACTTCCGGCACCAGTCACCGGTGGTTCCCGGGCTGGCCAGAGTGATCACGAAATCCGGATCGCCCTTGGAGATCCGCTCGAAAGTCATGATGCCGCCGTGCGCCCAACTACGGTCGTCATTAAGAGTTTTCTGCACCGCCTCGGCAAAAAGTCCGGCGTCGAGACCGAGCCCTTTCTCGACATCGATCCGGTAGCGGTACTTATGCCCCCGGCCCGGCGCCTTCGCGGTTCCCGGGACCGTCTCGAAGCGTCCGGAACCCTTGAGTTCCGGAGCGAGTGGATAGGCCATGGCCATCTTCTGCTCGTACGAAAGAGGTGCGGCCACCGCCGCTTTCGGCGCCTGCCGGTCGTCCGAGCGGGAGGAGGTGTCCTCACCCCTGTCCCGGTCGACACCCGTCCCGGGTGCGGCCATGCCGACCCGCCCGCTGCTGTCGTGCGCGACCTGGCCGGCCACAACCACCGCCAGCACGGCGGTCACGGCGGCGGCCGCGACACCGGTGACGGTGCGCCCCTTGCCGCTCCTGGTGACCGGCGGGGCATAGGCGTCGCCGGGCGACGGCTGCTCGCCCCCGTCGCCCACCGAGGTGAACGGGCCGACCGGCGGGGCCGGTGGGGCGGACGGGGAACGAGGGGCCCGGGGCGCGGGCGGTGCGTCGAAGGCGTCGACGAACTCGCGCCGCGGACCCGGTATGAGCGACCGCGTACCAGCCGCGGGCTGCCGGTCCGGCGCCTCCTGCGGCACCGGCCGGGCCACGGGCCGAGACGTCTGCAGCGCCCCCGGCCGCCCCGGAGCCTGCCGGTCGCCGACCACCGGCCGCGGTCCGGTCCCCCAGCCGCCGCCCGGCTCGCGCTGCTCGGGATGGCCGCCGCGCACCTGCGGGACCCCCCGGGACGGAGTGTGCCCGTCCCCGCCGGGCGGCGCTTCGGCCACCTTCCTGCGCCGTCCGCTGCCGGGCTCCACCCGGATCGCCTCACGAGCGCCGCCGCGGTCAGCCGCGGCGGCATCGATATCCGGTTCGTCGGCTTGGGGCCCTTTTCGGCTGTGTCGTCCCACGCCCCGGATCAGCTCCCGCCGCATTCGTCGAGCAGTTCCCGGAACGCCTGGGCGACCGCTTCCGGGTACTCCATCATCGCCACGTGCCCGGCATCGGGCAGTGTCAGCAGCCGCGAATCGCGGAAGGCCGCGGACGCTCTGCGTGCCATCCGGTACGAGACGAGCTGGTCCCGTCCGCCGTACACGAGCTGGGTCGGTGCGAGCACACGCTCGGCCTGGCGCCACAGTCCGTGCTGCCCGCCCAGCGTGTACGCATCGACGATGCCGCGCGCCGAGCGCGCCATCGCATCCCAGAAGTACGGCAGTTCCAGCCGTCGCTCCATTTCCGCCACCGCTTCGAGGAAGCCGACTTCGGAGACGCGTGCCGGATCGCCGTAACAGAGTGCCATGACTCCGCGCGTCCGTTGTTCCGCCGTCATGTCCCTGGTCATCCGGGAGAACAGGGATGCGACCCCCGGAACGGCGAGCAGTCCGGTCGGTACGGCGGGCCATTGCACTCGGATCTCGGGCAGCGCCGGCGAGACAAGAGTGAGCGTCCGCACCAGATCGGGGCGGACGGCCGCGACCCGGGTGGCCACCGCGCCGCCGAGCGAATTGCCGAAGAGATGGACGGGTCCGCGCTCCCCCGCGTCCAGAAGCCGGATCACCGCACGGGCGTGCCCGGTGACCGAATAATTGCCGTCGTCCGGCGGCGGGGAGTCCCCGAAGCCGGGCAGGTCGACCGCCTCGCCGTCCACCACGTCCTGGAGCAGCGGCATCAGCGCCGACCAATTCTGCGAGGAGCCGCCGAGCCCGTGCACGTAGAGCGCGGGCGGCAGCCCGGTCCGCTCCGGCGGCCGGGCGCGAACATTCAGCGTCAGGCCGGGGAGCGCGACGGAGCGCAGCTCCTCCCCTTCGGCGACCCGGACGGTGCTCACCGCGGGGGCCGCCGCAGCGGCGGCTCGGACTCCCGGCAGCTTGGTCGATGACATGCGGCAATGTTACGAGACGATCACGCTGTGGTTCATGTGTTCGCCGTCACAGATCGCATAGCGCCGTCCCCGGGTAGCTCCTACGCTCGAGTCTAAGGAAGGGAGTCACCATGACGGTCGACCCCAGCGACCCGGAGACCTTCGAGAAAATTCAGCCGGACGAGCCGGACCCGGAGGCACCCGAGGCTGACGCGGCCGAGCAGCAGGCCGATCTCCAGCCGAGGAGCGACGATCCGCTCACGGACATCGACCGGGACACCGCAAACGAGGCGGACGCGGCGGAGCAGGCGCGCGTCGTAGCGGAGGACGAGGACGATTACCGCTGATACGCCCCGCTTTGCCGTGCAGGTCGACGAATCTGTGGCTACCGCAGCCGTCCGGTCCGTGAAATTCTGCGTCCGCGCCGCGCGTACCCGGGTTACTCAAAAGTACGATGGCTGTACGGCGCAGCGTGCAGAAAAAGGCTGTGTTCGATCACAATTTTGGGAGGCGGCGTGACAGCCATCGAGCAGACAGAGGCGGCGCGCCCGCGGGGTACTCGCCTGCCTCGCCGCGCCCGACGCAATCAGCTGCTGGGCGCCGCGCAGGAGGTCTTCGTCGCGCAGGGTTACCACTCCGCCGCGATGGACGACATCGCCGAGCGGGCCGGTGTCAGCAAGCCGGTGCTCTACCAGCACTTCCCGGGCAAGCTGGAGCTCTATCTGGCTCTGCTCGACCAGCACTGCGAATCGCTGCTGCAGGCGGTCCGTACCGCGCTGGCGTCGACGACGGACAACAAGCTCCGGGTCGCCGCGACGATGGACGCCTATTTCGCATACGTCGAGGACGAGGGCGGCGCCTTCCGGCTGGTCTTCGAATCGGACCTGACGAACGAGCCGGCGGTACGGGAACGGGTCGACCGGGTCTCGCTGCAGTGCGCGGAGGCGATCTCCGACGTCATCGCGGGGGACACGGGGCTCTCCAAGGACGAGTCGATGCTGCTCGCGGTCGGTCTGGGCGGCGTGTCGCAGGTCGTCGCCCGGTACTGGCTGTCCAGCCAGTCGGCGATCCCGCGCGACACGGCGGTACAGCTCCTCACCTCGCTGGCCTGGCGCGGCATCGCCGGGTTCCCCCTGCACGGCATCGATCAGCACTGACGTCCGATCGGCGCTCCTCCGCATCCGCGGTACGTGTTCGCTGCGGGCGTTGCCTGCCGACCTCTGACAGCTCCGCTCACCGGGCTAATGTGTGGTGCGTACGGCGCGGCTCACGCGCAAGAGGACTGACCGTCGGAGGGACATAGCCGTGGAGGTCAAGATCGGCGTGCAGCACGCACCCCGGGAGATCGTTCTGGAAAGCGGGGTTTCCGCCGAGGAGGTCGAGAGCGCGGTCGCCGAGGCCCTGACCGGCAAGACGCAGCTGCTCAGCCTCACGGACGACAAGGGCCGCAAGGTCCTGGTGCCGGCCGACCGGCTCGCCTATGTGGAGATCGGCGAGCCGAGCACGCGGCGGGTGGGGTTCGGCGCGCTCTAGTGCCCCTCCCGGCAATGTTTGCCGGTCACGGCACTAGGGACAGAGGCACGGCAATGCGAAGCGGCCCGGGGGGGTATCCCCTCCGGGCCGCTTCTGCGTTCCGCCGCTGCTCCGTTCCGGTTGCCGCTGTGCGGCACCTGTGCGGAACCTGCCCGGGGAGGGTTGCGTTCCGCGGCCCACGGGTAGTACGGGCTACGACCGTTTCGCCCTCCCCCATCGCTCTGGAAGCAGGGGAGACACCCCTCCGCAACCCTCGAGGTGATCATCTGTGATCTGGGAATCCCTCGGCTCCGTCGCGCTTGGACTCGCCCTCTCCTGGGCGGCGCTCCGCTCGCTGTCCGGCCGGCTCCCGTCCCGCCGTGCCGTCTACGCCACCGGTGCTCTGGGTGCCCTGTTCGGCGCGTATCTGATGCACTCGGTGCTGGGACCAGGACACGTCCTGCCCACCCTGATCGGCGCGGCGCTGATCGGCGCGGTGACGCTGTCGCTGCTGATCCGCCCGCGCGGCCGCCGTCTGAGCCGATCAGCGGCGGCCTGAGGGGCCGTCGGCGGTCTGTCAGGCAGCCAGTCCGAGCGCGGCCATCCGCTTGGTGTGCGCCTCGGTGATCCGCGAGAACATCCGGCCGACCTCGGCCAGGTCGAACCCGTCCGCCACCCCGCCCACCAGCATCGTCGACAGCGCGTCGCGGTCGGCGACCACCCGCTGGGCCTGGGAGAGCGCCTCCCCCATCAGCCGCCGCGCCCACAGCGCGAGCCGGCCGCCGACCCGCGGGTCGGCCTCGATCGCGGCGCGCACCTTCTCGACAGCGAAGTTGCCGTGGCCCGTGTCGTCCAGCACGGCGAGGACGAGCGAGCGGGTGTCCGAGTCGAGGCGGGCGGCGACCTCACGATAGAAGTCACTGGCGATCGAGTCGCCGACGTACGCCTTGACCAGACCCTCCAGCCAGTCCGACGGGGCGGTCTGGCGGTGGAAGTCGTCGAGCGCCTTGGCGAACGGCTCCATGGCCCCGGTCGGCTCGGTGTCGATCGCGGTCAGCCGGTCCGTCAACCGCTCGAAGTGATGGAATTCGGCGGACGCCATCTTTGCCAGCTCCGCCTTGTCGGCCAGCGTCGGCGCGAGTTTTGCGTCCTCGGCGAGCCGCTCGAAGGCCGCCAGCTCCCCGTACGCGAGTGCTCCCAGCAGATCCACGACCGCTGCACGGTACTGCGGCTCTGCGGATGCGGTGGCCCAGTCCTGGGCGGCGATTCCGGTGGGCGCGGGGGCTTCAGTGGCGTTGTCAGGCGTCTCCATGAACCGCAGAATAGCCCGCCCATCGAAGGATGGAAGGGCCTGGTCAGCCAGTGGCATCACACCGTTCCAATGAATTCGCCCAACACACATGCGCGAATCCGGGGTACAGTGGTATTGCGGCTACTGAGTATTCTGGATGTACCGGTGGCGCGAAATTGAATGAGGATGCCCGGTCGGTGGCCCGATCGGCTCCGACCCGACAGCCCTCCCAGCGGGGCGTACGCCACGTACGACCGCAGATGAGGGGCCCCCTCAGCGGCACGAGCGCTCGAGCGACGGCAGTGGTCCCGCGCCACCCGGCCCATCCACGGCCGGATGACCAACCCCGGCACGGTACGACCCCCAGCGTTCGCCTCGGACCGCGTCTCACAGAAGAGGCAGCACCCTGACTACGTTCCGAGACCTCGGGATTCTTTCCGAGACGGCCGAAGCCCTTGAGGCCGTCGGCATTGTGTCCCCCTTCCCCATCCAGGAGATGACGCTCCCCGTCGCACTCTCCGGCTCCGACGTGATCGGACAGGCCAAGACCGGTACCGGCAAGACGCTCGGTTTCGGTCTTCCGCTGCTGGAGCGCGTCACCGTCCCCGCGGACGTCGAGGCGGGCCGGGCCAAGCCCGAGCAGCTGACCGATGCACCGCAGGCGCTGGTCGTCGTCCCCACGCGTGAGCTCTGCCAGCAGGTCACCAATGACCTGCTGACCGCCGGCAAGGTTCGTAACGTCCGCGTTCTCGCGATCTACGGCGGCCGTGCGTACGAGCCGCAGGTCGAGGCCCTGAAGAAGGGCGTCGACGTGATCGTCGGCACCCCGGGCCGCCTGCTCGACCTGGCCGGCCAGCGCAAGCTCGACCTGTCGCACGTGCGTGCCCTCGTCCTCGACGAGGCCGACGAGATGCTCGACCTGGGCTTCCTGCCCGACGTCGAGCGGATCATCACCATGCTGCCGCCGGCCCGCCAGACGATGCTGTTCTCGGCGACCATGCCCGGTGCGGTCATCGGCCTCGCGCGGCGCTACATGTCGCAGCCGACGCACATCCGCGCCACCTCGCCCGACGACGAGGGCGCGACCGTCGCCAACATCTCGCAGCACGTCTTCCGCGCCCATTCCATGGACAAGCCGGAGATGGTCTCGCGGATACTGCAGGCCAACGGCCGTGGGCTGGCGATGATCTTCTGCCGCACGAAGCGGACCGCCGCCGACATCGCCGAGCAGCTGGAGAAGCGCGGTTTCGCCTCCGGCGCAGTCCATGGCGACCTCGGCCAGGGCGCCCGTGAGCAGGCGCTGCGCGCCTTCCGCAACGGCAAGGTGGACGTGCTCGTCTGCACCGATGTCGCGGCCCGCGGTATCGACGTCGAGGGCGTCACGCACGTCATCAACTACCAGTCGCCGGAGGACGAGAAGACCTACCTCCACCGCATCGGCCGGACCGGCCGTGCGGGCGCCAAGGGCATCGCGATCACGCTGGTCGACTGGGACGACATCCCGCGCTGGCAGCTGATCAACAAGGCCCTGGACCTGGAGTTCAACGACCCGGTCGAGACGTACTCCACGTCGCCGCACCTGTTCGAGGAGCTCGACATCCCGGCCGGCACCAAGGGTGTGCTGCCGCGCGCCGAGCGGACCCGTGCGGGTCTGCGGGCCGAGGAGATCGAGGACCTGGGCGAGACGGGCGGCCGCGGCCGCAAGTCGTCCGCGCCGTCGGCTTCTGCCGCACGGGAGGAGCGGGCGCCGCGTACACCGCGTCAGCGTCGTCGTACGCGGGGCGGATCCGCGCTCGCGGAGGGCACCGCTGCCGCGGTGCCGGCGCCGGCCACGGAGCCCGTGCAGGCCGCAGTGGCAGCGCCCGCCGATGACGCCCCGGTGGAGCCGCGTACGCCGCGCCGCCGTCGCCGTACGCGGGTCGCGGTCCCGGATGTCGCGGCCGAGGCAGCGGTGGCCCTGGCGGAGACTCCGGCCGTCGCCGGGACACCGGCCGTGGCCGAGGCGGAGGTCGAGGCCAGGCCGCGTCGCCGGCGGACCCGCACCGTCACCAAGCCTGCGGACGAGGTCGACTTCCAGATCGCACCCATGGCCGAGCCGGTGGTGGAGGCGAAGACGGTGACGAAGCCGCGGCGCCGCGCCCGGATCGTCGCCAAGCCGGCCGAGGACGAGGTCGACTTCCAGATCGCGCCGATCGCCGAGCCCGAGCGGGAGAGGCCGCGTCGGCGGACCCGGGCCGCGGCGAAGCCGAAGGCGGAGACCGCGGTGGAGGTTCCAGTCGCGGAGGGCGAGGCCAAGCCGCGGCGGCGGCGCGCGCCGCGTACTGCGGCCAGGACCGAGGGCTGAGGACACGCCGATGGTCGTTCGGGGCTCTGCCCCGGACCCCGCTCCTCGACTGCCGGAGGGGCTTGATCGTGCCGGACGGGCTTGAGGACATCCTCAGGCCCGTCCGGCGTTTGAGGTCGGCTCGAGGGCGCAGTCGGCCCATCCGGCCGGTGAGGACATAGCCTCGTGTCATGAGTCGGCCGCCCACCTTCACTCCGCCCCCCCGCACCCGCGCCCACGCGCTGCTCACCGCGCGCGGAGCCTTCGCCGTGCTGGATGCCTCACCGCCCGCCGAACCGCGCGGCACCGCCCTTCTGCTGCCCGGATACATGGGCAGCAAGGAGGACTTCATCGCGCTCCTCGAACCGCTCTCCGCCGCCGGCTACCGCATCGTTGCCGCCGACGGGCGCGGGCAGTACGAGACCGAAGGAACGGACCGTCAGGACGACTATGGGCAAAGCGAGTTGGCTCGTGACGTACTCGCGCAGGCCGACGCGCTCGGTGGCTCCGTGCATCTTCTCGGGCACTCACTCGGCGGGCAGATCGCCCGCGCCGCCGTGCTGCTCGACGCCTCACCGTTCCGTTCGCTGACCCTGATGTCGTCCGGCCCCGCCCAGGTGGTCGAGGCCCAGCAGCTCAAGGTGAAGATGCTCAGCGACGCGCTCGCGACGCTGAGCATGGCCGATGTGTGGGACGCGATGCGTGCCCTCGACCCGCCCGAGGACGCGGCGGCGGCGAACGACGAGGGGCTGCGCCGGCGCTGGCTGCGCCACCGCCCCGCCCAGCTGATCGCCACCGGGCGGCAGCTGGCGACCGAGCCGGACCGGGTGGCCGAACTCACCTCCGTACCGCTGCCCTTCCATGTGCTCTCCGGCGAGCGCGACGACACCTGGCCGGTCCCGTTGCTGGACGAGATGGCGCAGCGGCTCGGCGCGCACCGCAGCCGGATCGCGGGCGCCGAGCACTCCCCCAACACGGACCGCCCGGAGCAGACCGCCGCCGCGCTGACCGCCTTCTGGGACGGCGTGTAGCTCAGACCGACCGGTCTCAGACCGGCCGGCACATGGGGGGTGGGAGAAGGACCGGCCCCGCGACGCCGCCTCCCATGTGCCGGCCGGTCTCAGTACTGCGCCTGCAGGTGCTGCCAGAAGCCGTCGCGCAGCGCCCGGCGCAGATGGGCGTGGCCGCGCAGCGAGTGCTGGAGCACCCGTTCGGCCTCGACCAGCAGGTCCTGGTCCACGGAGCCCGGCAGATAGGGGTGTCCGGGCAGCAGGTCGGCGAGGGCGTCGCGGCCGCGCGCGGAGAGCCAGGTGGCGGCGATCTGCGCGCCGACGAAGCGGACGTCCTCGCGGGAGGGGGCGGGAGTGTCGTCCTCGTACGTGGTGACGGGGCGTCTGGTGACGTACGGGCGGCAGAACTCCAGGTCGAAGGTGCGCTGGCTGTCGACCTCCCAGAGCAGCGGTTCGGCCTGGTTGCGCCCTTCGCCCGCCTCGATGCCCCAGAGGTGGACCCGGGCCCCGTATCCCTGCGCCGCCTCGACCGCGGACACCAGGTCCTCGTCGCCGCCGACGAGCGCCGCGTCGCTGATCGCGCGGTGCCGGGCGAGGGATTCGAGGTCGGTGCGGATGAGTGAGTCGACGCCTTTCTGCTGGTTGTTGGCGTTGAGGTTGCCGAGTCTGACCTTGACGTCGGGAAGTTCGGCGATGGCCTGCTGCTCGGCCGTGTGGATCCGGCGCCTGGCCCCGTCGTACCAGTACACGCGCAGCAGTCTGCTGTCCGCGAAGATGGTGCGGGCCTTGTCGATGAAGGCCTCGATCAGCCCTTCCGCGTCGAGGTCGAAGGAGCGCCGGTCCTCCGTGCCGGTGACGAGCAGCCCGGCCGCGGCGTACACATAGCCCGCGTCCACGAAGATCGCATGGGTCGAGGGGGTTTTGGACACCTCGGCGAGCATGCGCTGGAGCAGCTCGTTGGTGCGTTCCAGGCGTTCGCCGATCTCCGCCCCGTTCATGCGGACCTCATGGCCCGCGCACGGCCGGTTTCCCGCTGGTACTTAGACATCCAAAAAATTTCCTTAGCGTAGGGAATGTTTGCCTGCGGCAAGCCGTTGTACACCTTGTGGAGCGCGGGACGCCGATGTCCGAGGCTCCACATCCTTGCGGACGGATCACCCGTCCCCCCAGTAGTTCTCCAGCAGGAGGATCGGACGAAGGGAAGCCATATGCGCTTCGAGATCATGCGACTCGACGATGTCGACGGTACCGCCGTGGACAGCACCGTCGTGGACGCCGCCTCCGTCAACCGGATCGTGCAGCAGGCCGCCTCGATAGGCCAGCGCATCTATATCCGCCCGGCCGAGACCTCGGCTTCGTAACGCCTCACCGACGTACAAAGACGAAGCGCCCCCGCACGGAAGGTCCGTGGCGGGGGCGCTGTGGTGTCCGGGGCCGCGTCAGGAGCTCTGGATGACCTGGGTGACCCCGTTGATGATCTGCTGAACGGCGATGGCCGAGAGCATCATTCCCGCGAGCCTCGTCACCAGGACGACACCGCCGTCCTTGATCACACGGATGATCAGCAGCGAGTAGCGCATGGTCAGCCAGAGCACCAGGTGCATGGCGACGATCGCCGTCCAGACCGAGAGCTGACTCCCGAAGCTGTCGGCGTGCTGCACCGCAAGGATCACCGAGACGATCGCGCCGGGGCCGGCGAGCAGCGGCATGCCCAGCGGCACGAGCGCGACATTGACGTCCTTCGTCTGCGTCGGTTCGTCGGTCTTGCCGGTCAGCAGATCGAGCGCGATCAGCAGCAGGAGCAGCCCGCCCGCGATCATCAGGGCGGGAACGGAGACATGCAGATAGTCGAGGATCTGCTGGCCGAGCACACCGAAGACGGCAATCACTCCGAAGGCGACGGCAACCGCCTGGAGCGCCATCCTGCGCTGCATCTTGGCGGGCCGGCCGGCGGTGAGGGCGAGGAAGATCGGGGTGATTCCAGGTGGATCCATAATCACAAAAAGCGTGAGAAATAGGGATCCGAAGACAGCAACGTCGAACACAGTGAGGCCTTGCGAGAAGAGAGCGGGTCGAGAGGGGGACGTTCACAGCGCGCAGCCGTGAGCGGCCGGGCGAGCGAGAAAAGGTGAAGGGGGACGAGATGCGCGGACAGGCGGCTACGCGTTGCGGGGCCCGCCGGTGCCCGGCACCGGGAAGGCTCCCGTGGCACGCCGGGTGATCTCGCCGTAGATCTCCGGGTCGGTGGTGTACTCGCCGAGCTGTACGGTTTTCCGGCTGCCGTGGTAGTCGCTGGAGCCGGTGGCCAGCAGCCCCAGTTCCTTGGCGAGCCCGCGCAGCCGGGACCTGGTCGGCTCGTCGTGGTCCATGTGGTCGACCTCGATGCCGTCGAGACCCGCGGCGGCGAACCGTGCGATGGCTGCCTCGGGCACCACTTCGCCGCGCTTGACGGCGAGCGGGTGGGCGAAGACGGTGACGCCACCTGCGGCCTTGACCAGCCGGATCGCGTCGAACGGGTCGAGCTCGTGCTTCCGTACGTACGCGCGCCCGCCGTCCGCGAGCCATTCGGGCGTGAAGGCGTCGGAGACCGTCTCGACGACACCGAGCTCGACGAGCGCGGTGGCGATGTGCGGCCTGCCGACCGAGCCGTCCCCCGCGATCCGGGCGACCTGCTCCCACTCGACCGGGACGCCGAGCTCCTGGAGCTTGCGGACCATGGTCTGCGCGCGCGGCACCCGGTCGTCCCGTACCAGCTCGCGTTCGCGCGCCAGTTCCGGCTCGTCGGGGTCGAAGAGGTACGCGAGCATGTGCAGCCCCACACCGTCGACCCGGCAGGAAAGCTCGGCGCCGGTGACGAGGGTGAGGCCCTCGGGGAGCGCGGCGATCGCCTCGGCATGGCCGCGGGCGGTGTCGTGGTCCGTGAGGGCGACGACGTCGAGGCCCGCGGCAGCGGCGTTCCGGACCAGCTCCGCGGGGCTGTCCGTACCGTCCGAAGCGGTGGAGTGGGTGTGCAGGTCGATGCGCACGACGCGTACTCCAGTGCTCGCAGCCGGACAGGGGGACTGCCCCAGGATAACCGGCATTCGAACAGCGCCCGGCCGGTCACGGCAGAGCGCGGGCGCACGTCCGGCGGTCAGGGCCGGTCGAGCAGCCGTGGTGTGAGCGCCCCGCACGGCACGAGTTCGGCCTCCGCCCCGGCCTCGCGCAGGTCGGCCAGTATCAGTTCGTCGTACATCAGCAGCCCGGACTGCTCGGGCCAGACGATCGCCCAGAGCCAGAGCCCGCGCGCCTCACCGACGAAGACCGCCCGGTCCTCGGGGGCACCCTTGACGTGCCAGAGCGAGGTGGGGCGTCCGGCGGCGAGCACCTTGGCGTCGGGAGGTCCGTCGACATCGAGGGACGCGCCGGGGTCGGGGCCGTCGATCCCGGCGTAGCGCGCACCGAGTCCGACCCCCAGCTCCTCGGCGACGAGCAGCAGCTCACCCATACCGCCGAGTGGACCGGGACCCGAGCAGGCGACGACGGTGGCGCGGCCGCCGCTCCGGTCGTCGCCCGCGTACGAGACACCGGTGAACAGCCAGCCGACGGGCAGCGGCCAGGGCATCCACACCGGCACCCGGGCGCGGGCCACCACCACCCCGAGCGCCTCGACACTGGGCGGGGTCACCGGCTGCAGCGGATACACGGCGCCATGCACCGCGCACTGCCAGGTGTCGGCGAAAAGACCGGGCGCCCTGACCCGGCCTCCGCACTTCGGGCAACTGGGTTCGCCCCTCATAGCGACCAACGGTCCTCCCAGGCTGTCGCCGCGTCAAGGACGATCACCCGTCCGCAGCGTGGCTCCCACCAGGGAAAATAGATGTAACTTGCACTCATTAGCTTCTCTAACTTATTCTGTGCACAACGCATCGATCTAGTGGAGAGTGAGAAGGCCCATGCAGGGAGAGGATCCGTTCGATCAAGGAGCGGGCAGCATCCTGCGCCAGCCGAAGGCCGTCTGGGCCACCGCGGGCGCCTCTGTTGTCGCGTTCATGGGGATCGGGCTGGTGGACCCGATTCTGCCGTCCATCGCCAAGGGTCTCGAGGCGACGCCCAGCCAGGTGTCCCTGCTCTTCACCTCGTACTTCTTGATCACCGCTGTCGCGATGCTGGTCACCGGCTTCGTCTCCAGCCGGATCGGCGGCCGCAAGACCCTTCTGACCGGCCTCGCGCTCGTCGTGGTCTTCGCCGCACTCTCCGGCACCTCGTCGTCCGTCGCGGAACTCGTCGGGTTCCGCGCCGGCTGGGGACTCGGCAATGCGCTCTTCGTCTCGACCGCGCTCGCCGTGATCGTCGGAGCGGCGGCCGGCGGCAGCTCGGCGGCGATCCTGCTGTACGAGTCGGCGCTCGGCCTCGGCATGGCGTGCGGGCCGCTGCTCGGCGCGCTGCTCGGCGACGCCAGCTGGCGCTACCCGTTCTTCGGCACCGCGGCCCTGATGGCGATCGGCTTCATCTGCATCACGGCGTTCCTGAAGGAACAGCCGAAGCCCGCCCGCAAGACCTCACTGCTCGACCCGGTCAAGGCGCTCGGCCACGGCGGCCTCGCCTCCGTCGCGACCTCGGCGTTCTTCTACAACTACGCGTTCTTCACGATCCTGGCGTTCACGCCGTTCGTGCTGAACATGACGCCGTACAAGTCCGGAGCGGTCTTCTTCGCCTGGGGTCTGCTGCTCGCCGTCTTCTCGGTGCTCGTCGCACCCCGGCTGCAAAAGCGCCTCGGCTCGCTCAAGGTGCTCGGCGCCTCACTGGTGCTGCTCGCCGCCGACCTGCTGATCCTCGGCTACGGCAACCACACCACGGCCATCGTCTGCACGATCGCCTCCGGCGCCTTCATCGGCATGAACAACACCGTCTACACGGAGCTGGCGCTCGGTGTCTCGGACGCACCGCGCCCGGTGGCGAGCGCGGGTTACAACTTCGTCCGCTGGTTCGCCGCGGCGGCCGCCCCGTACCTCGCCCCGAAGATCGAGGAATGGAGCAACATCCACATCCCGTTCGTGGTCGCCGCGGTCGCGGCCGTCGTCGGCGCCGCCGTCGTCTGGGTCCGGCGCACGGCACTGACCCACGAGGCAACGGAGCTGGAGCCGAAGCACGCCACCGAGGACGGTGTCACGGCCTTCGCCAACTGACCTCTGCACGAACCCTGTTCCGCCCCGCCCGCGGCTCCCCCTCCTGGCCGCGCGGCGGGGCTTCCCCCATGCCCGTATGGCGTTCGTCTCAGTCCAGGGTCACGGAGGTACGCAGCGGATCCCGCAGATCCGTCCCGTGCGACAACCACCGCTCCTGGAGCTCCTGCGCCCCGCGGACCCGCTTCCACGCCGCCTCGTTGGGCGTCATCGGCAGCAGCGGCAGGAACCGCACCGGCTCCATCGGCCCGCCCGTCTCCCGGCCGCCACCCCCCACGGAGCCGCCGCGCGGCACAGACTCATTCAGTTCCAGGTCCTCGACCAGCCCGCCCGGCTCGGCGACCAGTACGGAGCTGAACGGCGCCCCGGGCCAGAGCGGTTCACCCAGGTCCAGCGAGGTGCCGGGAGCCACGATCAACCCCTCGACCTGCGGGGAAGCCGCCAGCACGGCCAGTGGGCGGAGCACCTTGTCGGTGTCGGCGAGCCCGGCCCGCACGGAGAGGATGAGCTCGGCGCGCGGCCCCTTCACGGGGTCTGCGAGGGCCGCGGTCGGATCGGACATCGGCTGGGCGGACATGCCCAGCGTGGCGTAGCGCACCACATCACCGTCGACGAAACGGAGTACCTCGATCCGGTCCGTGCCGAGAAACGTCACCGCGGCGCGCGCGTCCGGTTCACCGAGAGCCGTACGGAGCCGGGCCTCGACCAGAGCCAGAATTTCTTCCATGCCGCGAGCATAGGACGCGTATGGAATGGGCAAAGTAAGGGATTGGCCCGGAGTCGGCTGATAGTCTTGGCCGCTGGTCGGGACAGCACGCAGAAGCGTCGCTCTCAGTCCCGACAACACGTCATCCCCCACGGGGGACCGGCTGGAGGAGGTGGGGCTGCAATGGACCGAAGTCGATCGTGCAGTACCAACCGCTCTTCCGCCCCACACCCTTCTTCGGTGTTCTGACGCCTCCCTCGTCAGAACCCAGGGCGTTGCGCACGACGGAAGAGCACTTCTTTTTGCCTGTCTGTAGCGAACGCCGTCATCGCGCCGCCGCGGTGCCGCCCGCTTTGCGGATGTGAGCACACGTCCCCATTCCGGGCTGTTCCACGCGCCCGACGACGGCCCTCCGTGAAGGAGCCAGCCATGTCGATGATCCGTGACCTGCGCGCCGCCGTGCGCCCGTCCCTGCGCAAGACCAACGCACTGCACAACAGTTACGACACCACCCGTGACCCGTCCGCCTCCAGCGCGGTCGTCGACTGCGCGGTCTACCGCGACGGACGCCGCGTGGAGAGCGCCGGCTGCCTGACCCCGCACGAGGCGATGCTTCGGGTGCGCGAGGACGGCGGCTTCGCCTGGATCGGCCTGCACGAGCCGACCGAGGAGGAATTCGCCGGGATCGCCCGGGAGTTCGGCCTCCACCCGCTCGCTGTCGAGGACGCCGTCCACGCCCACCAGCGACCCAAGCTGGAGCGGTACGACGACACGCTCTTCACCGTCTTCAAGACCATCCACTACGTCGAGCACGCCGAGCTCACCGCGACCAGTGAGGTCGTCGAAACCGGCGAGGTGATGTGCTTCACCGGCCGGGACTTCGTCATCACCGTCCGGCACGGCGGACACGGCTCGCTGCGGGCGCTGCGCCACCGGCTGCAGGACGACCCGGAGCTGCTCGCCAAGGGACCTTCGGCGGTCCTGCACTCCATCGCCGACCATGTCGTCGACGGCTACATCGCCGTGGCCGGCGCCGTCCAGGACGACATCGACGAGGTGGAGATCGAGGTCTTCTCCACCCCGGCGAAGGGCAGCCCGCGCGGCTCCGACGCAAGCCGGATCTACCAGCTGAAGCGTGAGGTCCTGGAGTTCAAGCGGGCCGTCTCCCCGCTGCTGCGGCCGATGCAGCTGCTCAGCGAGCGGCCGATGCGGCTGGTCGATCCGGACATCCAGAAGTACTTCCGGGACGTCGCCGACCACCTGGCACGGGTGCACGAAGAGGTCATCGGCTTCGACGAACTGCTGAACTCGATCCTGCAGGCCAACCTGGCGCAGGCGACCGTCGCGCAGAACGAGGACATGCGCAAGATCACGTCCTGGGCGGCCATCATCGCCGTACCGACGATGATCTGCGGCGTCTACGGCATGAACTTCAAGCACATGCCGGAGCTGCGGTGGACGTACGGCTATCCGATGGTGTTGGGCGTCATCGGGGTCGTCTGCTTCTCCATCCACCGCACACTCAAGCGCAACGGCTGGCTCTAATACAGTTGACGGCATGACTGCTGCTGCCGCTGACTCGCTGCTCGGACCGGCCCTCGTCGAGGAGGCCACCAAGAAGTCCGGTCTGATCTGGGTGCGGGGTACCGGGCCCGCGCGGGCGCTGTGGCACGTATGGCACGAAGGCGCGGCCCATCTCGTCGGGGACGGCCCCGGCGAGCAGCCGCTCCCGGCCGGTCTCACCGACGGGTCCGCCGCAGAGGTGACCGTGCGCAGCAAGGACAAAGGCGGCCGGCTGATCGCCTGGACCGCCGCCGTGACGGAGCTCGCGCCGCACTCCGAGGAGTGGGAGGCCGCGGTCGCCGAACTCAAGGGCAAGCGGCTGAACGCGCCGGACGCCGAGCAGATGACCGAGCGCTGGGCGCGCGAGTGCCGGATACTGCGGCTGACGCCCGGCGAGTTCCGTACGGAGCTGCCGGACGTCTCGCACGCGGCGGCGCCGCTGCCGACTCGGGCGACCACCCGCCGCCCTGTCCCCGACGCCCTCCCGCGGTTGCTGCGCAAGCGCCGCCGCTGAGGGCCGTCGTCGTAGCGTCACGAGGTCGACTTGGGGAGCTGCTGCCCGTAGTCGACCGTGTCGTCCTTGGCCGGGGCTTCCAGCGGGAAGTCCTTGCCCCAGTCGGCGAGCGTGATGGTGCCCCCGCCGGCGGCACGGGCGAACCGCAGCGGATACGGCGTGCCCTTCAGCGACACGTCGAGCGCCCCGCCCTCACCCTTGCCGCCCAGGATCTGGATGGTGCGGACCGAGCCGACCTTGCCGCGGTCGCCCTTGTTGACCTTGCCGTGCAGCGTGAGCATGCCGTCGAGCAGGGTCTTCATGTCCGTGAAGCCGCGCAACTGCTTGTACGTCGGGTCGTCCTGCGGGACCTTCACATACTTGTCCTGGAGCTTGTCCCCCGCCGCTGCACCGGAATCGTGGCTCTGTTTGTCCTTCTCCTCATGGCTCCAGAAGCCCGAGTCGGCCTTCAGATAGACCTGGTCACCGATCCGCAGCAGCTCGAACGTGCTGGTCTTCGAGGTGACGGAGCCCGTGCCGCCGTCCTCCTTGAGCTGCATGTCGAGCTTGTACGTACCGCCTTTGCTGACCAGGGTCCCGGCCAGCCGCACCGCGTCCGCGGAGTCGGCTGCCGCCCGCGCCTTCTTCTCGATCTGGGTCGCCGAGAGTCTGCCGACGCCGTTGGTCCCCTTGTCCGGATCCTCGTCTCCGCACCCCGCCAGGGCTGCTGTCAGCCCCGCACAGAGCACGACAGCAAGACAGGTCCGGCGGCGGGTCCGGACGGGCGGGACAAAAGAGGTCACTGGCGCACTGCCTCTCATCTGCATCTCGGGGGCTGGCAGACCGCAGCGTACCTGTGTCGCGTACGCCGTCCGGCGCAGAGCCGTACGGACTGCTCACCGGGCCGATCCGGAGCGGTACGGGCTAGCCTGATCCCGTCATAACGGTGCAATTCATCCCTGAACGGACCATCCCCTCTCCACGGGACGGAAGGAGGCGCAGAGCATGGCGGCAGGTGCACCCCGGGTCTTCGTCTCGCACCTTTCCGGCGTGCCGGTCTTCGACCCCACCGGGGACCAGGTGGGCCGGGTCCGTGATCTGGTCGCGATGCTGCGGGTCGGCGGCCGGCCGCCCCGGCTGCTCGGCCTGGTCGTCGAGGTGCTCAGCCGCCGCCGCATCTTCCTCCCGATGACCCGGGTGACAGGTATCGAGTCCGGTCAGGTCATCACCACCGGCGTGGTCAACATGCGGCGCTTCGAACAGCGGCCCACCGAACGCCTGGTGCTCGGCGAGTTCCTCGACCGGCGGGTCCGCCTCGTGGAGACCGGCGAGGAGGTCACCGTTCTCGATGTCTCCGTGTCGCAGCTCCCGGCCCGCCGTGACTGGGAGATCGACAAGTACTTCGTGCGCAAGGGCAGGGGCGGGGCGCTGCGGCGCAAGGGCGAGACCCTGACGGTCGAATGGTCGGCGGTCAGCGGATTCTCACTGGAGGAGGACGGTCAGGGCGCCGAATCACTGGTCGCCACGTTCGAGCAGCTCCGGCCGACCGACGTGGCCAACGCGCTGCATCATCTGTCGCCCAAGCGTCGGGCCGAGGTCGCGGCCGCGCTCGACGACGACCGGCTCGCCGACGTCCTGGAGGAGCTGCCCGGGGACGACCAGGTGGAGATCATCGGCAAGCTCCAGGAGGAGCGCGCCGCCGATGTCCTGGAGGCCATGGACCCGGACGACGCGGCCGACCTGCTCTCCGAACTGCCCGAGGCGGACAAGGAGCGGCTGCTGACGCTGATGCGGCCGGACGACGCGGCGGATGTACGACGCCTCATGTCGTACGAGGAGCGGACCGCGGGCGGTCTGATGACCACCGAGCCGATCATTCTGCGGCCGGACGCGACGGTCGCCGACGCACTCGCGCGGGTCCGGCAGGCGGACCTGTCCCCGGCGCTCGCCGCCCAGGTGTACGTGTGCCGCTCCCCCGACGAGACACCGACCGGCAAATACCTGGGCACCGTGCACTTTCAGCGGCTGCTGCGGGATCCGCCGTACGCCCTGGTCAGCTCGATCGTCGACAGCGATCTCGTCCCCCTCACACCGGACACTCCGCTGCCGGACGTGACGAGCTACCTGGCCGCGTACAACCTGGTCTCCGTGCCGGTCGTGGACGAGAGCGGATCACTGCTCGGCGCAGTGACCGTCGACGACGTCCTCGACCACCTGCTGCCCGAGGACTGGCGGGAGACCGACTTCCACGGCGGGGAGGAGATCGCGCGTGGCCGGTGAGGACCGCTCGAAGGGGGCGCCAGCGGGGGCCTCGGGCATTGCGCGCCCGCCCCGTTCCCGGCTGGACCAGCCGAAGTCCCCGCGTCGTCGGCTGCTGCCCGAATACGACCCCGAGTCGTTCGGCCGGCTCTCCGAACGGATCGCCCGCTTCCTGGGCACCTGGCGGTTCATCGCCTGGATGACAGTGGTCATCATCGTCTGGGTGCTGTGGAACGCCTTCGCGCCCGTGGGGTGGCGGTTCGACGGGTACCCGTTCATCTTCCTGACTCTGGTCCTGTCGCTCCAGGCCTCGTACGCGGCCCCGCTGATCCTTCTCGCGCAGAACCGGCAGGCCGACCGGGACCGGGTCACCTACGAGCAGGACCGCAAGCAGAACGAGCGCTCCATCGCGGACACCGAGTACCTCACGCGCGAGATCGCGTCGCTGCGGATGGGGCTCGGCGAGGTCGCTACGCGCGACTGGATCCGCTCCGAACTGGACGACCTCGCGAGGGGCCTGCACGACCAGCAGGCCCTGTACCCGGCCGAGAGTGACGAAGACCGCTGACAGGGCTACTCGCGCGTAGCGACAGGCGCCGTAACATCGTCGGTATGGCTACCGAAGACGCGGTGCGCGAAGCACTGGCGACAGTGAACGACCCCGAGATCCACCGACCGATCACCGAACTCGGCATGGTCAAGTCGGTCGAGATCGCAGCTGACGGTGCGGTCGCTGTCACGGTGTATCTCACTGTCTCCGGCTGCCCGATGCGCGAGACCATCACCAAGAACGTGACCGATGCGGTGGCGAAGGTCGAAGGCGTCACACGGGTCGACGTCACGCTCGACGTGATGAGCGACGAACAGCGCAAGGAGCTCACGTCCTCGCTGCGCGGCGGTACGGCGGAGCGCGAGGTGCCGTTCGCCAAGCCCGGCTCGCTGACCCGGGTGTACGCGGTGGCGTCCGGCAAGGGCGGCGTCGGCAAGTCGTCGGTGACGGTGAACCTGGCAGCGGCGATGGCGGCCGACGGCCTCAAGGTCGGCGTCGTGGACGCGGACATCTACGGGCACAGCGTGCCGCGGATGCTCGGCGCGGACGGCAGGCCGACCCAGGTCGAGAACATGATCATGCCGCCGTCGGCGCACGGCGTGAAGGTCATCTCCATCGGCATGTTCACCCCGGGCAACGCCCCGGTGGTATGGCGCGGACCGATGCTGCACCGCGCACTGCAGCAGTTCCTCGCGGATGTGTACTGGGGCGACCTGGACGTCCTGCTGCTCGATCTGCCGCCGGGCACCGGTGACATCGCGATCTCCGTGGCCCAGCTCGTCCCGAACGCCGAGATCCTCGTCGTCACGACCCCGCAACAGGCCGCGGCCGAGGTGGCCGAGCGGGCCGGCGCGATCGCCGTGCAGACCCACCAGAAGATCGTCGGCGTCGTCGAGAACATGTCGGGCATGCCGTGCCCGCACTGCGACGAGATGGTCGACGTGTTCGGCACCGGTGGCGGCAAGAAGGTCGCCGAGGGCCTGACGAAGACGGTCGGCGCGGAGGTCCCGGTGCTCGGCTCCATTCCGATCGACGTACGCCTGCGCGAGGGCGGCGACGAGGGCAAGCCGGTGGTCCTCTCGGACCCGGATTCCCCGGCCGGCAAGGCCCTGCGCACGATCGCCGACAGGCTGGGTGGCCGCCGGCGCGGCCTGTCGGGCATGTCGCTGGGCATCACCCCCCGCAACAAGTTCTGAGCCGCGGCCCCCTGACGGGGCCACAGCACAACCGCCGGGCAGGGCACGGGCCCCGCCCGGCGGCACTGCCGATCCCGTTCGGCGATCCAGGACGTGTTTCGAAAGGAGCGTCGTCCGCCCGTAGGGCGGGCCGGGCGGCGTCCGGTGCGTGCGACCGCAAGGCGGAGGATCGCCCCGATACCGGTCGTATCGGGGCGAGCCCGACAACGCGGCGAGCGTGCGTGCCGGACACCGCCCGGCAGACGGGACTTTCGAAACACGCCCTAGCCGGGCACCCCGGCCACCGCACCCGCTACGCGTACGCCGCGATGTCCTCGATTACGGAGAACCCCAGCCCGTACGCGCTCATCCCGCGCCCGTACGCTCCGATGTGCACCCCGCCCGGCGCCGACCCCGCCAGCACCCACCCGAACTCGGACTCCCGGTAGTGGAACGGCACCGGAACACCGTCCACCGGCAGGGACAGCACCGACCACTCGGGCCCGTCCAGATCGTCGGCGAGCTCGAACGCCGTCTCCGTCTGCTGGTCCATCCAGTCGTCGCGCAGCGTGTGGTCCAGCTGCGAGGGCCACGTGTAGGCCAGCAGACCCGAGCCCGCCAGCCACGCCGCCGACGACACCGTGGTCGCCTCCAGCACCCCCGTACCGTCGCCACTACGCCGTACGGGACTGCTCGCCACCGTCACCACGACCGCGAACCGCTGCTTCTCGCCGCTGGAGTCACCCCGTACCACCGGCTCCTCACCGTGCCCGGTCGAACCGTGCTGCACCGTGCCGTCCGCCGCCGTACCGACCTGCATCAGCCAGCGCGGCCCGGTGAAGGCCTCGTCCAGTCCGTACCAGGGGAAAGACGCCTGCAGATAGCCGTCGACCGTACGCCGGGTCGCCGGCACGCCCTCTGCGGTGACTGTGCTGGGCGCACCTTCCGCGCCTGCCCGACTCGTCGTCTCCATCTGCCTGGCCGCCTCCTCGATCCCTAGGGGTCCGCAGCGGCCCGCCCCCCTCGGGCGTCCTCGCAACCGGACAGATGGAGAATAGCGATACCACCCGGGCGAGCCGGGATTGACCGGCGTCAGGTGGCGTCTGCGTCGAAGGGCGGGTGATCGTCCTTCGGGGGCTGCTCGCGCTTCTTGAGCAGGTCGGGGGCGCCCGGGGAGCCGTTCGCCGCAGTGACCGCCGCGCTGCCCGACACGCCGCCCGCGGAGTCCTTGGACGCGCTCTCGCGACCGTGGACCGCGTCGGTGACCTCGGCCATCTCCTTACGGAGGTCGAAGCTCTCGCGGATCTCCTTCAGCCCGAGATCGTCGTTTCCGTCCATGAGCTGCTTGCGGACGAACGTCTTCGGGTTGAGGTCCTCGAACTCGAAGTCCTTGAACTCCGGGCCGAGCTCCGTACGGATGTCCTCCTTGGCGCTCTCGGAGAACTCACGGATCTTGCGGATGAAGCGTGAAGCGTCCTGGATGACCTTGGGCAGCTTGTCCGGGCCGAAGATCAGCACACCGAGGACCACGAGCGTCACCAGCTCTAGCGCGCCTATGTCATTGAACACCTTGTAGCTCCTCGTGTTCCCCGAGCCCAGGTCGGATGAGGTCCGGGCCCGGCCAACGGTACCCGGCCGGGCTGTCCGCACGGTAGCGTCCCACGGCCATCACGTGCCGGTTGCCGACCCCAGGACCAAAGTCATGGACAGGTCTTTACCACTGCGGGTCAGACCGAGGTCCAGTCGGTCACCCGGACGGTGCGCGCGGATCTTCACGATCAGCTCCTCGCCGCTGTGCACCCGCTGCCCGTCCACCTCGGTGATGACGTCGCCCGGCCTGATGCCGGCCTTCGCCCCAGGACCGCCCGGTGTCACCGCGGGCTTGCCCGCGGCGCCCTTCGCACCGACCTTGGCGCCGTCACCGGTGTACTTCATGTCCAAGGTCACACCGATCACCGGATGCGTGGCTCTACCGGTGTTGATCAGCTCCTCGGCGACCCGCTTGCCCTGGTTGATCGGGATGGCGAAGCCGAGGCCGATGGAACCTGCCTGGCCGCCCTCGGTCGACGAACTGTTGTCGGCGGCGCGGATGGCGCTGTTGATGCCTATGACATGGGCGTCGGTGTCGACGAGCGGGCCCCCGGAGTTGCCCGGGTTGATCGGGGCGTCGGTCTGCAGCGCGTCGACGTAGCTGATGTCGCTGCCGTCGCCCTTCTCGCCGCCCGCGGTGATCGGCCGGTCCTTGGCGCTGATGATGCCGGAGGTGACGGTGTTGGACAGGTCGAAGGGGGCTCCGATGGCCACCACCGGGTCGCCGACCTGCACATTGTCGGAATTGCCCAGCGGCAGTGGCTTGAGTCCGGAGACGCCGGTGACCTTGACCACGGCCAGGTCGTAGCCGCTGTCCTTGCCGACGACCTCGGCGCGCGCGGTCTCGCCGCCGCTGAACGTCACCGTGATGGAACCGGAGGAGCCGGCCGGGGCGACGACATGGTTGTTGGTGAGGATGTGGCCCGACTTGTCGAGGACGAAGCCGGTGCCGGTGCCGGATTCGGTGGTGCCGCTGACATGGAGGGTGACCACGCTGGGCAGGGCGCTGGCGGCGATGCCCGCGACGCTGTCGGGGGCACGGCCGCCGCTGTTCCTCGCGGCCTGCGGAAGCTCGACCGTGGTCAGACCGCCGTTGCGCTCGATGTAGGCACCGATGCCGCCGCCGATGCCGCCCGCCACCAGGGCGAGCAGCAGTGCGCCGACGAGCAGGGAGCCACGTCGGCTCTTCCTGCGCCCGCCGTCCGACCCGAGCGGGGAGCCGGGCTGGGTCAGCGGCTGCTGGGGCGCACCCCAGGGGTCGTACTGCGACCACTGCGAGGACTGTGGCGGCTGGGGCGGGGGTGTGAAGGCCGGGGCAGGGCCCGGGAGGGGCGCGGGGGCCGTGGGCATGCCTGCGCCGTTCGTGCCGGTGCCTGCGTACGGCGGCGGTACGGGAGTGCCGTGCGCCGGTGTCGGCACCGGGCGCTGTACGGGTGGTGCGGGCGCCCAGGGGCCGGGGCCGCCGTACGGCGGGGTGCTGTACTCATCGGGCTCGTGCAACGGCTTCACCGCAGGCACCGGCGCTCGGGCCGTCGCCGCGGGTGCATGCGCCCCGGGCTCGGGCGTCACCGGTGCGGGTGTCACGGGCTCGGGCGGTGCGGGCTGGGCGGGGAGTACGGGCGCCGGGCTCGCGTCTGCGACGACCCCGGTGTCCGGGTCACCGGCCGGTGTGCCCACGGGCCGCACGTCCTCCGCCGGGGCGGGAGCCTCCTGCGGCGCTGACGCGGTGGCGCGCCCCGAAGTGGGGCGGCTCCACCACTTCGCCTTCGGCCCGGTGGGCTTCCCGTCGTCCATGCTCTCCCCGCAACCGCCACAACTGGCCTCTGCACGCGCCCGAAAGGACGTCCCTCCCGGAATTCCTCCGTGGATTCAACCAGGTTTACGAATCGCTGCGCAGACCCCCGTCAGCGCTGGGCGGAAAGCGGCAGACGGCGATCGACGGAGGTGGGCAGGGCGGCCGCCGACGTCGGTGTCCAGGACTCGGTCGGCGAGGGCATGGGGGAGACGGGGTTCCGGCCGCTTCCGAGCGCGTGCGTGAACAGCGGGCTGGTGGCGGTCGGTCGTATCAGGGGGGACGCGGACACATCCGTCAGTACCGCCGCGGCGAAGGGGTTGGCCGTGAGCCGGCCGGTGCCGAACAGGGCGGGGACGGGTGCCGCGGTATTCGGCGGCTGGGCCGAGGGGCCGATCATGGAACCGTCGCCGGGCACGCCGGACGTGCCGAGGCTGCTGCCACCGCGACGGCTGGTCACGCTGCTGCTCTCGGTCCGTGCGGCGGCATCGAGCGGGGTCACGTTGTTTCCGGCGCCCTCGGCGCGGGTCGCGGCGCCGGAACCCGCTCCTGTCGGCAGGGCGCCACCCAGCGCGATGGCTGCCAGCGAGACGGCACTGGCAGCCGCGAAGGCGAACCTGCGGCCGCGCCACGGCGACCGGTCCCCCTCCCGGCCCACCTCATGGATCCGGAACGCCGAACGCGATCCGCCGGCCGGAAGCACGGCCGGTGAGCCGTGCGGCGTCCCGAGGTAGCCGAAACGGTCCAGCTGCGACTTTCCCGAAGGCGGATCGGTGCGGCTGCCGGGGGGCTGCATCACCGGGAAAAGCCCGTCGGCGAACCGCCCGGAGCCGCCGAATGGTCTTCCTTGGGTGTCGTCGTCACCGCCCGGTCCCCCGGGAAGGCCCTGCAGCCGGGCGAGGAACCCCTCGGACGGCGACGGCGGGGCGGACTGCGCGAAGACACTCTTGAGCCGCCGCTGGGCGGCAGCCTCGGCCTTGCACTTCACGCAGGTCGCGAGATGGGCGAGCACCCGCTCGCGGGCGTCATGTTTGAGCTCACCGTCGACGAGCGCGGCAAGGCGGTCCCCCAGGTGCTGTTCCGCAGGGGTCGGACCTGTACCACTCACGCCGGCCCGCCCTCCACTGCCACCACGGCTCCCGCCAGCGAGCGCTGCTCGGCGCGGGCCTCGGGAGAGCGGTGCTGCAGAGCCTTGCGCAGGTGCGAGCGGCCGCGGTGAATACGGCTGCGCACGGTACCGAGCTTCACGCCGAGGGTCGCGGCGATCTCCTCGTACGAAAGTCCCTCGATGTCGCAGAGCACGACCGCGGCACGGAATTCGGGCGCAAGGGTGTCCAGCGCCTGCTGTACGTCCGCGTCGAAGTGGGTGTCGTTGAAGACCTGCTGCGGGGACGGCTCACGGCTCGGCAGCCGCTCGGCGGCGTCGTCACCGAGGGAGTCGAAACGGATCCGCTGCTTACGGCGGACCATGTCCAGGAACAGGTTGGTCGTGATGCGGTGCAGCCAGCCCTCGAAGGTGCCGGGTGTGTAGGTCGACAGCGAACGGAACACCCGGACGAAGACCTCCTGAGTGAGGTCCTCGGCATCGTGCTGGTTTCCCGTCAGACGGTAGGCAAGGCGGTAGACACGACCGCTGTGCGTGCTGACGATCTCTTCCCATGAGGGCGGCATCCACGCCTGGGAGTCCGCATCTGAGGCGAAGGTCGCGGTGGGTGCGGAGTCGTTGGAAGAACGGTCAGCAATCTTGGTCACGGATTTCGGCTCACCCGCCGACCTGAGCAAGCGCCGTAGCACTCGTCCCCGATCCACAGGCGCAGCCGCACCTCCCCTGTCGGCTCTGGTGGTGTCCAGTGGAGCCCCTACCATAGCCACCTCGCCCGTTAGCTCCGGATAAACCTTTATTGCCGGGGTCCGGGATCATCCCCGGGAACCCGCCGGCCCATGATCCGGGGCCCGGTCTGCGGGCCGGATCCATGGGCTTTCCCCTGCCCTTTCCTAACGCCCGGTCCCATCTGCGGGTTCCCGGGTACAGCGGATACAGTCACCGTTGCGCCAACTACGGGGACAGGAGAGGGTCATTACCGCCAACCGGCAGACGAGCTGGGCGTTCGCCGACGCCTTTGTCGCCGAGGACGAAGCACTGCGCTGGGCCAGAGACCGGGCCCGGGAGGCAGGGCTCCGCTCGGTGTCACCGGGCACCGGCGCCGCGCTGCGCTTGCTCGCTGCCACGACCGACGCCAAGGCGGTGGCCGAAATCGGCACCGGAACCGGCGTGTCCGGCATCTATCTGATGCACGGGATGCGGCCGGACGGGGTGCTGACCACGGTCGATCCGGAGCCGGAGCGGCAGCAGTTCGCCCGCCAGGCCTTCCGGGCTTCGGGGTTCGCGGCCAATCGGGCCCGTTTCATCCCCGGCCGCGCCCTCGACGTACTTCCGCGGCTCGCGGACGGCGGATACGACCTCGTCTTCTGCGACGGCGACCGGCTGGAGAGCCTGGACTACCTCGCTGAATCGTTGCGCCTGCTGCGACCTGGCGGTCTGGTCTGCTTCGAGGGCGTCTTCGCGGACGGCCGTACGGTCGACTCCGCGGCGCAGCCGGCGGAGGTACTGCGGCTGCGGGAGCTGCTGCGGGCGGTGCGGGAGAGCCAGGAGCTGATGGCCACGTTGTTGCCGGTGGGCGACGGGTTGCTCTGCGCCGTCCGGCGTGGGTGACCGTTCGCCGTTCCGTGCCCCTAGGGTGTGTTCCGAATGCATCACTGCCCCGGCACGGACCCGTGCCGGGGCAGTGATGAAGCGTGGGCGCCTCTGCGTCAGCCGACGACCTTCTTGAGGGCGTCGCCGAGTGCATCGGCCTCGTCCGGAGTCAGCTCCACAACAAGCCGACCGCCGCCTTCGAGCGGAACGCGCATGACGATGCCCCGCCCCTCCTTTGTCACCTCGAGCGGGCCGTCGCCCGTCCGCGGCTTCATGGCCGCCATGCTCGTTCCCCTTCCTGAAACCAGCTCATAACAACCGGCGGCCCCATGACAGGCGCTGTCTCACCGGCATCGAACACATTGCTTCCAGGCCATTATCCCGCATCACAGACCCCCGTGACCAACATCGGTCTGCATCGCTTGCGCAACGCGCTCTCGCAAAACCACCCAATTCGGCGATCCGACTGCGATACTCCGTCGCCTTCGCCCCTCCATCGGGGCGCAATTGTTAGACGCAGGTCACATGCTCCCCCTCGGTGATGTCGGCCATGCTTGCCTGGACAGGCATTGCCCGAGGTGCAAAGGGGACATCACATGGCGGACCACGCGGCCGACACCGTGCTCTACGAAGTGACGGACGGACTCGCAACGATCACGATCAACCGTCCCGACGCGATGAACGCCATGAACACAGCCGCCAAGGCGGCCCTCCGTGACGCGCTGCAGTCAGCTGCGGCCGATACCGCTGTCCGGGCGGTTCTGCTCACGGCGGCCGGCTCGCGCGCCTTCTGCGTCGGCCAGGACCTCAAAGAACACGTCGCCACGCTGACCGCCGTCCGGGAGTCGGGTTCCGGCAATGCGCTGAGCACCGTGCAGGACCACTACAACCCCGTCGTGCGGGCGATCACCGAGATGGAGAAGCCGGTCGTCGCCGGGGTGAACGGGGTCGCCGCCGGCGCGGGCTTCGGCTTCGCGCTCGCCTGCGACTACCGGGTGGTCGCCGACAGCGCCTCGTTCAACACCTCGTTCGCCGGGGTCGCCCTCACCGCCGACTCAGGTGTCTCGTGGACGCTGCCCCGGCTGATCGGCCAGAGCCGCGCAGCCGACCTGCTGCTCTTCCCTCGTTCCATCTCGGCGCAGGACGCGTACGAGCTGGGCATCGTGAACAGACTGGTGCCCGCAGCCGATCTCGCCGCGGAGGCCCTGGCAGTGGCCCGCAAGCTGGCGGACGGCCCGACGGTGGCGTACGCCGCACTCAAGGCGTCGCTGGCCTACGGCGCCGGCCACACGCTGAGCGAGACGCTGGAGAAGGAGGACGAACTCCAGACCAAGGCGGGCGCCTCCGAGGACCACACCATCGCGGTGCAGGCGTTCCTGGACAAGGCGAAGCCGAAGTACCTGGGCCGGTAGGGCCTCGCGGGGGTCGGTCCGGGCCAGGAGGCGTGGACGGTTGCTCACCGGTGGGTGGCTTCCTCCACGGCACCGCCGACCCGCCCTACGCCCCCGTGCCGCGGGCCACGCAGTCGGCCAGGTGGTCATCGACCAGGCCGCACGCCTGCATCAGGGCGTAGGCCGTGGTGGGGCCGATGAAGCGCAGGCCGCGCCTCTTGAGGTCCTTGGCCAGCGCGGTGGACTCCGGCGTGACCGCCGGGACGTCGCCGAGGGTGCGCGGGGCGGGCCGGGTGGCCGGGTCCGGGGCGTACGACCAGATCAGTTCGTCCAGCTCGCCGTCCGGCCATGCGGCCAGCACCTTGGCATTGGCGAGCGTCGCCTCGATCTTCGCGCGGTTGCGGATGATCCCGGCGTCGGCAAGGAGGCGTTCCTTGTCGGCGTCGGTGAACTCCGCCACCGCACGGATCTTGAACCCGGCGAAGGCGCTGCGGAATCCTTCCCGGCGGCGCAGGATCGTCAGCCAGGACAGCCCGGACTGGAACGCCTCCAGGCAGAGGCGCTCGAACAGGGCGTCGTCGCCGCGGACGGGGCGGCCCCATTCCGTGTCGTGGTAGGCGAGGTAGTCATCGGTGGACAGTCCCCACGGGCAGCGCAGCCGGCCGTCCACGCCCGCTTCGGCGCCGCCGCTCATCGCTGCGGCTCCTCGCCGGACCGGGGCCCGGACTCCGGACCGGGCGGCGGCTCCTCACCGGACGGGGGCCAGGAGGGCGGCTCCGGCTGCCGGTCGGGCTGCTCCTCGGACTGCGGCGCTGACCGGGGTGCCCGCTCGGACCGCGGCCGGTCCTGCGGCTCCTTGAGGAGCCCGACACCGCCCACCGCCGTCGCCTGCGCTCCGGCGAGCGCCGACTCCAGCTCGGCGATCCGCGCGTCCCGCTCGGCGAGCTCGGCGCCCAGCCGGCCGAGCACGTCGTCGACGTCGGCCATCCGGTATCCGCGTGCCGTCACCGGCAGCCGCAGCGCCTCGACGTCCGCGCGGCCGACCGGACGGGTCGCGGGCAGCGGGTCGGTCAGCTGCTCGGGCGCCACGTCCTGCAGGACAGCGCTCTTCCCTCCGCCGACCACCGCGAGGGTGACTGCGGCCACGACCACCACCATCGCCAGCAGCAAGAACCAGAACACACGCATCTCCCCTGGGGCGGAAAACCTGTCCGGCTCCGATCGTGCCATGCGGTACTGACAGTTAGGGTCGCAGGCGGCGGCGGGGGATCTATCCAGAGGAGAAACACAGGATGCGAAGCGGTGCGCTCAGGCTGGGACGGCGCGAATTCGGGGCGCACGAGCCAGTGATCATGGCGATCGTGAACCGTACTCCGGACTCCTTCTACGACCAGGGCGCGACCTTCCGCGACGAGCCCGCGCTCGCCCGGGTCGAGCAGGCTGTCGCCGACGGCGCCGCGATCATCGACATCGGCGGGGTGAAGGCCGGTCCCGGCGAGGAGGTGACCGCCGCGGAGGAGGCACGCCGCACCGTCGGGTTCGTCGCCGAGGTACGGCGGCGCCACCCCGATGTGGTGATCAGCGTCGACACCTGGCGCCACGAAGTCGGTGAGGCGGTCTGCGAGGCCGGTGCCGATGTGCTGAACGACGCGTGGGGCGGTGTCGACCCGAAGCTCGCGGAGGTGGCCGCGCGGCACGGAGCGGGGCTGGTGTGTACGCACGCGGGCGGAGCCGAACCGCGGACCCGGCCGCACCGGATCGCGTACGACGACGTGATGGCGGACATCCTGCGGGTGACGGTGGGGCTGGCCGAGCGGGCCGTGGAGCTCGGGGTCAGGCCGGACGGCATCATGATCGACCCCGGTCATGACTTCGGGAAGAACACCCGGCACTCGCTGGAGGCGACGCGTCGCCTCGGTGAGATGACGGAGACCGGCTGGCCCGTTCTCGTCTCCCTGTCCAACAAGGACTTCGTCGGGGAGACGCTCGACCGGCCCGTGAAGGAACGGGTCATCGGGACGCTGGCGACGACCGCGGTCTCGGCGTGGCTGGGCGCGCAGGTCTACCGGGTGCACGAGGTGGCGGAGACGCGACAGGTGCTGGACATGGTGGCGTCGATCGCAGGGCACCGGGCGCCGGCGGTGGCCCGGCGCGGGCTGGTCTAGCGGCGGCGGGGCGGGCCCGGGGCGGCGGGGACGCTGCGCGAGACGTGTCCCCCTGCCCGCCCCTTCCGGATCCGGGGCGCTGCCCCGGATCCCGCTCCTCAGACCGACCGGAGGGACTCACCGAGGCCAGTGGCCGACTTCCTTCGTGACCAGCTCGACCGCCTCGTGCACGTCGTCCGTGACGTGAAACAGCAGCATGTCCCTCTCGGACGCCTTCCCCTGCGCCACCACCGTGTTCCGCAGCCAGTCCACCAGGCCGCCCCAGTACGCGGTGCCGAAGAGCACAATCGGGAAGCGGGTCACCTTGCCCGTCTGGACGAGGGTGAGCGCCTCGAAGAGCTCGTCGAGTGTGCCGAGGCCGCCGGGCAGGACGACGAAGCCCTGCGCGTACTTCACGAACATCGTCTTGCGGACGAAGAAGTAGCGGAAGTTCACGCCGATGTCGACGTGCGGGTTGAGCCCGGACTCGAAGGGCAGCTCGATACCGAGGCCGACCGAGATGCCCTTCGCCTCCCGCGCCCCCTTGTTCGCCGCCTCCATCGCTCCGGGACCGCCCCCGGTGATCACCGCGAAACCGGCCTCGACCAGCGCCTTGCCGATCTGTACGCCCGCCTCGTAGTCCGGACCGTCCGCCGGGCTGCGGGCCGAGCCGAAGACGCTGATCGCGCTCGGCAGCTCGGCCAGCGCGCCGAAGCCCTCGACGAACTCCGACTGGATGCGCATCACCCGCCAGGGATCGGTGTGCACCCACTCGGAATCGCCCTCGGAGTCCAGCAACCGCTGATCGGTGGTGCCGGGCTGTACCTGTTCCCTGCGGCGCAGTACTGGACCGAGCCGCTGCTCCTCGGGGACGTGAGCTTCTTCGGGGTTGCCCATGGCCTGCTCCCTCCGACGACGTGCCGCCATGACGACGTGCTGTGTCAGGTCAGGGTAGATCCATGGAGGTTACCGGCAGGGGAATGCCGCCGGTCAGCTGGTGAGCCAGGAGCGGAGCCGGTCCTCGCAGTGGGTGATCCGGTCGACCGCCACGTGCTCGTTGCGCTTGTGCGCGAGGACCGGGTCACCGGGCCCGTAATTCACGGCGGGGACGCCCAGCGCACCGAAGCGGGAGACGTCCGTCCAGCCGAACTTCGGCTTCGCGGTACCGCCGACGGCCTCCACGAACGCCTTGGCCGCCGGGTGGGAGAGGCCGGGCATCGCCGCGCCGGAGTGGTCGTCGACGGTGAACTCGACGACGCCGCAGTCCGCGAAGACCTCGTGGACGTGGGCGAGGGCTTCCTCGGGGCTGCGGTCGGGGGCGTACCGGTAGTTGACGACGACGGTGCAGGCGTCCGGGATGACGTTGTTGGCGACGCCGGCCTCGATACGGACGGCGTTCAGACCCTCGTGGTACTCCAGCCCGTCGATGACCGGCCGGCGCGGTTCGTAGGCGGCGAGGCGGGTGAGGATCGGAGCGGCCGCGTGGATGGCGTTGGACCCCATCCAGCTGCGCGCGGAGTGCGCCCGCTCCCCTTCCGTACGGAGAAAGACCCGCAGGGTGCCCTGGCAGCCGCCCTCGACCTGGGCGTCGGACCCTTCGAGGAGGACGGCGAAGTCGCCCGCCAGCCAGTCGGGGTGGGCGTCTGCGACATGGCCGAGCCCGTTGAGGTGCGCGGCGACTTCTTCGTTGTCGTAGAAGACGAAGGTGAGGTCGCGGTTGGGCTCGGGCACGGTCGCGGCGATCCGCAGCTGGACGGCGACGCCCGACTTCATGTCGGAGGTGCCGCAGCCCCAGAGCACGCCGTTCTCGTCGAGCCGGGACGGGACGTTGTCGGCGATCGGCACGGTGTCGATGTGTCCGGCGAGTACGACGCGCTCGTCGCGGCCGAGGTTCGTCCGGGCCACGACGTTGTTGCCGTGACGGTCGACGGTCAGGTGCGGGAGCGTGCGCAGGGCCGTCTCGATCGCGTCGGCCAGCTCCTTCTCGTCCCCGCTGACGGACGGGAAGTCGACGAGGCGGGCGGTGAGGGCCGGGCCGTCCAGGGTGAGGTCAAGGGTGCTTTCGGGCATGGTCCCGACCCTAAGGCCTGTCCGGCCCTGATCCGCCGGGCGGCCCGGGGACTGTCTTTCGGACCGGGCCGGATCGCGGACCCCGCGAGCCCGGCATGATCCGGCAGGAAAGCCCTTGAGGGACTTCGGCCTCGGCCCCGGCCGGGCCCTCCAGTACGGTTGGCGCGTGCCCCGGACCCCCTCCTCCGCCCGCCGACACACCGGCCGCAGCCGCCTCTTGCGTATCGCAGCGGCCTTTGCCGTACTCGTGGCCCTGGCCGGCTATCTGACCATTCAGTACATCTCGGGCAACAAGGGCGTCGAGCGGTGCACCGTGCAGTCCGCCGACGGCTCGACGGGCCGGGGACGTACGTACCGGCTGAGCCTGGAGCAGGCCGCGAACGCCGCGACGATCTCCGCGGTCGGAACCACGCGGGGGATGCCTGAGCGTGCGGTGACGATCGCACTGGCGACGGCGTTGCAGGAGTCCGGGCTGCGCAATATCTCGCACGGCGACCGGGACTCGCTGGGACTGTTCCAGCAGCGCCCCTCGCAGGGCTGGGGCACCGAGAAGCAGATCCTGGACCCGGTCTACTCGGCCGGGATGTTCTACCAGCATCTGGCCGAGGTGCCCGGTTACTCACGCCTGCCGCTGACGGTCGCCGCGCAGCGGGTGCAGCGCAGTGGTTTCCCGCAGGCGTACGCGAAGCACGAGCCGGATGCCGCGCTGCTGTCCGCCGCGCTGACCGGCCGTACGCCCGCCGCGCTGACCTGCACGCCGACGCAGACGGCAGCGGGGCCCGCCGATGCGGCACAGGTGCGGTCGGCGCTGGTACGCGCCTTCGGCAAGGGTGTGCTGCCCCCCTCGGGGAAAGCGGGTGACGGGGCGTCGGGCGCGCCGGCGGCCGCGGGAACGGTCTCGGTGCCGGTGAAGGCGCGGACCACCGGGGAGGGCGGCAGGGCGCAGCGCGGCTGGGAGCTCGCGCACTGGGCGGTGGCTCAGGCCGAGTCGCTGGGCATCGACGAGGTCGCGTACGCGGGCCGGGTGTGGAGGACCGGGTCGGGCTGGCGGACGGACCGCGAGGAATCAGGCACCACACAGGTCCGCATACAGCTTGTTCGCTAAGACTAAGAGGGGCTCACAAAATGGGAGTCCCGCTGAGACCGGTCGGTCTCAGGCGTGCTTCGAAAGTCCCGCCTGCCGGACGGTGCGACGGGGCAACGCATGCCGGGAGGGACATCAGTGCGAAGTATCCCTCGCAGGGGCCATCCAGCCCGTCCGGAAGCCGTCGTCACCACACGCCTCCGAGACTCTCCCTTTCATACGCCATTTCCCTTGCAGCAAAAGGGAAGCGGCGGCTCGTCCGGCGTTCGGGAAATGCAAGGTTTGCCCGGGTTCCTCCGTTGTGGATTATGTGACGCATTGCCGACTCTTTACTTCGGTCCACCGCAACCTCCCCCGCCCCCATGACGGTTGTCACTGCGTCCGGTCAACGGACAGACAGATTCCACATCCCGTCGAAGGAGCATCATGTCCCTCCCCCTGACCCGTCGGATCGCCCGTGCCGCGCTGCTGATCGCGGCGGGTGCAGCCCCCGTGGTCGGTGCGGCCGGCGCCGCAGGTGCCGCGGAGCTCCCGCAGGCCCCGGAGCTCGGCGGTCTGACGACCGTCGACGGTGCCGGTCTCGGCAAGACCCTCGACGGCGCGTCCGAGCAGGGCGCCAAGGTCGCGGGTGCCACCGGCGGCAAGATCGTCGGGACGGCCGTCCCGGCCGCGCGCAAGACCGTCGGCAGCACGGGCAGCAAGGCCGCCCCCGCCGCGCAGAAGGTCGCCGGTGAGCTGGTCGGCGGGGCCACCCGTGCGGCGGCCAAGGGCAGTCTGCCGGCCGGCGGTCTCGCCGGTGGCGGTCTGCCGACGACGCAGGGCCTGCCCACCCACGGTCTGCCGATCGGCTGACCCCGTACCGGACATGCAAGAGGGCCTCGGAAGTGCGTGCTCCCGAGGCCCTCGCGCCTGTCCGGTACGGGGTCAGGACAGCCGCTTGACCGCGGCTGCCACACGTTCGTCCGTCGCCGTGAACGCCACCCGTACGAAGTGGTCACCCGCCGGTCCGTAGAAGTCGCCCGGCGCCACCAGGATGCCGAGCTCCGCAAGGTACGCCACGGTGTCCCAGCAGGGTTCGTCGCGGGTCGCCCACAGGTAGAGGCTCGCCTCGCTGTGCTCGATCCGGAAGCCGTGGGCCTCCAGCGCCGTCCGCAGCGCGGTACGCCGGTCCGCGTACCGGGTCCGCTGCTCCGCCACGTGCGTGTCGTCTCCGAGCGCCGCGACGGTGGCGGCCTGGACCGGGGCGGGCGTCATCATCCCGCCGTGCTTGCGGATCAGCAGCAGTTCGCCGAGGACGGCCGCGTCGCCCGCGATGAACGCCGCACGGTATCCGGCGAGGTTGGAACGCTTGGAGAGCGAGTGGACGGCGACGATGCCCTCGTACGTGCCGCCGCAGACATCGGGGTGGAGCACGGAGACCGGTTCGGCCTCCCAGCCGAGCTCCAGGTAGCACTCGTCACTGAAGACCAGCACGTCGTGCTCGCGCGCCCAGGCCACGATCCGGATCAGCTCGTCCTTGGACAGGACCCGGCCGGTGGGGTTGGACGGCGAGTTCAGCCAGAGCAGCTCGAGCCCTGCCGGGTCGAGCTCGGTGGGGTCGTCGTAGACGACGGGCTCGGCGCCGCAGAGCCGGGCACCCACCTCGTACGTCGGGTAGGCGAGCCGCGGGTACGCCACCCTGTCGCCCGCGCCGAGGCCGAGCTGGGTCGGCAGCCAGGCGACGAGTTCCTTGGAGCCGACGACCGGCAGCACGTTCTCGTGCGCCACCGAGACCGCGCCGAGCCTCCGCTCCACCCAGCCGGTGAGGGCGTCGCGGAGTTCGGTCGTCCCCCACACCGTCGGATAGCCGGGGCTGTCCGCGGCGGCGACGAGCGCCTGCTGGATCAGCTCCGGCACCGGGTCGACGGGCGTGCCGACGGAAAGATCGACGATGCCGTCCGGGTGGGCCGCAGCGGTCGACTTGTAGGGCGCGAGCTTGTCCCAGGGGAAGACCGGGAGGCGGGAGGAGACTGCTGCGGACACGGCTCTCTGCTTTCTCGTACGAGGGTGACGAGGATGGTTCGGGTGGTTCGTGCGGCGCCGGGTCCGCCTGCGGCCCGGACCGGAAAACACCTCGGTCCCGCACGGTGACGAGCCGTACGGGACCGGGGCGGCGCACGTGCTGACCGCTGCTTACTGGTTCTGCGGCGGCAACGCTGCGATGAACGGGTGGTCGCGCTCGATCAGACCCAGCTTGGAGGCACCACCCGGCGAACCGAGGTCGTCGAAGAACTCGACGTTCGCCTTGTAGTAGTCCTTCCACTCCTCCGGGGTGTCGTCCTCGTAGAAGATCGCCTCGACCGGGCAGACCGGCTCACAGGCTCCGCAGTCGACGCATTCGTCCGGGTGGATGTACAAGGACCGCTGGCCCTCGTAGATGCAGTCGACGGGGCACTCTTCGATGCAGGCCTTGTCCTTTACGTCGACACAAGGCTGCGCGATGACGTAGGTCACGCTGTCGTTCCTCCTCGGTAGGGCGTTGGCTCTCGCGCGGGAGCGCGGCGTCGTCGATGCCCGCACCTAGTATCTCCGTTCCTGGGCACGAACCGAACAGGAGGGGCGGAGAGAGCTGTGGAATTCACCATCGGCGGACAGGCTGAGGTCCGGATCACCCCGGCTGACGTGGGCAAACGGGTATCAGTCCGACGTCGTTCGGAGGGCGGCGCGGCGGGCTGGAAGTTCACCGACACCGTCGGGGTTCTCACATCCTGGAACAATCATGTGCTGTCAATCACACCGAAGAGCGGCGAATCCGTCCACATCGAGGAATCCTCGCTGGTGGCGGGTAAGGTCGTCCCGTCCGCGCCGGCCCGGCGCCGGGGTCCGTCGGCCACGTTCGCCGAACTCGCCCACGTCTGTGCCCGCGCCTGGCAGCCGGTGGAGAGCGAACCGCTCGGGAACTGGCAGCTGCGCGCGGCGGAGGGGTTCACCCGGCGTGCCAACTCCGTACTGCCGCTCGGCGATCCGGGGGTGCCGCTCGACGAGGCGCTCGCACGGGTGGAGCGCTGGTACGAAGCCCGCGGGCTTCCCGCGTACATCCAGACCGCGACGGGTGCGGAAGGCACACAGGAGAAGCTGTGCGCGGAACTGGAGGAGCGCGGATGGCGGCGCGAGGTCACGGCACAGGTGCGGATCGCGGCTCTGGCGCCGATCGGCGATCTGGATGCAGACGTTGCGCGGGTGCGGCTGAGCCGGGAGATCGACGAGGCATGGCTCTCCCGGTACCAGCGCTTCCGCACTCCGAGCCCGCGTGTACTGAAGGTGCTGGCCAGCGGGCCCTCGGTGTGGTTCGCGACCGTGCCGGGTGATGTGGCGGGCGAGGCGCCTGCCGCGATCGGACGGTGTGTCGTGGACGGGCGCTGGGCGGGCTTCATGGCCGTCGAGGTCGATGCCGCGTACCGGCGGCGGGGCCTGGCCTCCGCCGTCATGACCGCACTGGCCCGGCAGGCGCTGGACGAGGGTGCGTCGGCGGCGTGGCTGCAGGTGGAGGCGGAGAATGAGGGGGCACACGCGCTGTACGACCGCATGGGCTTCGTGACCCATCACCTGTACCACCACTTCCGGTCCGCGTAGGGGCAGGAGCATGTCTCCCATGAACCCAGGGCTGAACCCACGCCGACAGTTCGCCGAGGAGGCCCGCGCCGAACGCCCCGACCTCGCCCTGCTCTGCCTGCTGCTGGCCGCGGAGGCCGACCCGGCGCTGAACGCGGACGGGATCGACGCTGCACAGATCGAACTGGACCGGCTGGCGGGACTGCTTCCGTACGGGGCACGGAGCGGGCGCGCGTGGGCCTCGGCGGTGGCCGAACTGCTCGGCGAACGCTGCGGATTCGAGGGCTCATCGACGGACTACCAACGGCTGCAGTCCTCGCTGCTGCACGAAGTGCTGCGGCGCCGCCGCGGGCTGCCGATCCTGCTGTCGGTGGTGTGGATCGAGGTGGCGCGGCGGGCGGGTGCCCCGGTGTACGGGGTGGCGCTGCCGGGTCATTTCGTCGTCGGGTTCGGCGATCCGGCGGAACAGGTGCTGGCCGACCCGTTCGCCGGCGGCAGGCCGATGACCGGCCAGGACGCGCAGCTTCTGGTGACGGGGACAACCGGGGCACCACTCGAGCCGTCGATGCTGGTGCCGGCCCGGCCGCTGGAGATCGTGCTGCGGATCCTGAACAACATCAGGGCGTGGGCGGCTGCCCGCCCGGAGTGCACGCGAGTGGCGCTGTGGGCGGTGGACCTGTCACTGCTGCTGCCCTCGCATCCGGCGCGGCTGCGCTACGAGCGGGCGCAGTTGCTCGTACAGAGCGGGGAGTTCCTTCGCGGGGCGGAGGAGATGGAGGAGTACGCGGAGCTGGTGGAGGCGGTGGAGCCGACGGCGGCGGAGATGGTTCGGGGGCGGGCGCGGGCGGCGCGGGCCTTGCTGAATTAGAGGAGCTGACACCATGGGAGCGCGGGCCGGGCGCCTCGCCGGCCCTGCAGGGCCGCTGGGGTGACGCGGAGGGCAGCCCCGGGTGATCACTCACGTACAGGACATCGTCAACCAGGCGTCGCCGCAAGTGAGTTCGAGCCAACTGCGAGGGTCTCGCCGCCCCGATCGCACGGTGCGTCACGATGAAGGAATGTCAGCAAATGAGTGGGTCTGCTGCACCAAACCTGATTACGCCATGATGTGCAGTCCGATGGGTGATTATCTGTAAATCGCCACTCGAAGGGCTCATGGCGTAGCCCCAATGAACAGATTCCCGATGGCGCCGAGTCGCATTCCGGTTAACGGTGGATCACGTCGCAACTGCGTCACTTTGAGCCGACAGCCCGTCACTCATCGCAGTCGCGTCGAAAGGAATGTGTTCAGATGCGCTCTGCCCGCACACTGTTCGCTTCGGCCGCGATCACCGCGGCCCTAGCCATCACGAGTCCCGCTGCCCACGCCATCACCTTGACCGATGGCTGGGACGGCGGTTCCTCCTCCAGCAGCGATGAACACGGCGACCGCGGCGACGACCGCGGCGATGAGCACGGCGACCGCGGCGACGACCGCGGCGATGAGCACGGCGACCGCGGCGACGACCGCGGCGAAAAGGGCCACCACGGCCACAAGGGTGGCCACGGCGAGAAGGGCGAAAAGGGCGACCGCGACGACGAGGGCGAGAAGGGCGACGACGAGGGCGAAAAGGGCCACCACGGCGACAAGGGCGACTGGGGCGACAAGGGCGAAAAGGGCCACCACGGCGACAAGGGCGACTGGGGCGACAAGGACGAGAAGGGCCACCACGGCAGCAAGGGCGAAAAGGGCGGCTGGAGCAAGGGCGACAAGCCCCGCGGCGGCGTCCACACCGGTGGCGGCGCCATGGCCATGACGGTGGCCAAGGAGTGGCAGCCCGGCAACGACTCCGACGGCAACGGCGACGAAAGCAGCGACGAAAGCAGCGACGAGGGCACCTGGGGCGACGGCGACTACAGCGACGGCGACAAGGGCGACTTTGGCGAAGAGGGCGACAAGAGCGACAAGGGCGAAAAGGGCCACCACGGCGAGAAGGGCGACGACGAGGGCGAAAAGGGCCACCACGGCGACAAGGGCGACAAGGGCGGCTGGGGCGACAAGAACGAAAAGGGCCACCACGGCAGCAAGGGCGAAAAGGGCGGCTGGAGCAAGGGCGACAAGCCCCGCGGCGGCGTCCACACCGGTGGCGGCGCCATGGCCATGAC
>NZ_JBLVKW010000020.1:98686-114789 GCF_048270745.1 Streptomyces sp. NPDC056231
GGACGGTGGCCAAGGAGTGGCAGCCCGGCAACGACTCCGACGGCAACGGCGAGGAGGGCGGCTCCGGCGACGAAGGCGGCTACGGCGGCCGGGGCGGCGGCGAGGGCGGCTACAACGGCGGCCACGGCGAGAGCGGCAAGCCCCGCGGTGGCGTCCACACCGGTGGCGGCGGGACCGCGATGACCGGTGGCGGTCTGGCTGCCGGTTCGGCGTTGCTCATCGGTGGGCTCGGCGTCGGTGCGTACAAGATGCGCCGCCGTCAGGCGCCGGGCGGCGCGGTGGCCTGAACGAACTGAACCGCTGATCTCGCGCAGCTGTCGCGGTCGCCGTCCCCCCGGGGCGGCGACCGCGGCGGCTGCGTTTCCCCGGTTCTACCGGCTTACCGAGCACCAACTGACTGATGCCACCCAGCAGAAGGAAAGAAGAAAGGCACGCTCACATGGCCGCCCCGCAGTCGTCCGATTCCGCCCCCTCCCGGCCCGATTCCCCCGCCATCGGCCGCGCCCTGCTCTGGCCCGCGGCAGCGACAGGGCTGGGCCTGCTCCTGATCTACAACTCCCTCGGCATCTCGGACGACAACAAGCCGTTGACCACCCCCGCGGTGCTCGCACCCGCCGTCCCCGGGCCCGGCGTTCCGGGAGCCCCGGCAGCCGGCGCCCCAGCCCCCAGCGCCCCAGCCCCCAGCGCCCCCTCGGCCTCCGCTTCCAGCCAGGGGCTGTCGATGACCCGTTCCAAGCCGAAGCGGCTCCGGATCCCGACGATCGCCGTCGACGCCCCCTTCACCCCCCTGTCCATCGGTCCGACCGGACAGCTCGACGCCCCGCCCCCCAACGACAAGAACCTGGTGGGCTGGTTCAAGGACGGCGTGACGCCCGGTGAGCGCGGCGCGTCCATCGTCGCAGGTCACGTCGATACGACGACCGGCCCGGCGGTGTTCCTGCAGCTTCGGTTCCTGAAACCGGGGGCCACGGTCGACATCACGAGGGCGGATGGCAGCGTCGCCTCGTTCAAGGTCGACTCGGTGGAGACCTTCAGCAAGGCGAACTTCCCCGACAAGCGGGTGTACGCCGACACCCCGTCCGCCCAGCTCCGACTGATCACGTGCGGCGGCAACTACGACAGGAAGGCCAAGGACTACAAGGACAACGTGGTGGTGTTCGCCCATCTCGACAAGGAGACGCGCGCCTGAAACACCGGGACAGCCCCTTGGACCGACCGGCAAGCGGGGTGAGCTCCTCCTAGGTCCTGTCCTGTCGATCTTCGTGGATCAGCCCGGGGCGCCTGGTGCGGCGCATCGCAAGGCGGAGGATCGTCCTCGTACTGGACGTACGTGGGCGAGTCCGACAACGCGGCGAGGTGCCGTGCCAGGGTTCCGGGCCCACGAAGATCGACAGGACAGGACCTAGCCGGCGTTCTCCGTCCGCGCCAACTCCTTGAAGAAGTGATGGCGGGTGTGGCCGCCCGGGAGCCCACCGCCGCTCCCGGTCTCCAGGTAGCCCTGTCGGCGGTAGAAACCGGGCGCCTGGAAGGACATCGACGAGACGATCACGGAGGTGCAGCCGCGCGCCAGAGCCTCGTCCTCGGCGGCGCGCACCAGTCGGGCGCCCCACCCCTCGTGACGCCGGTCGGCCCGCACCCACACTTCGGAGATCCCCGCGCAGCCACCCCAGGTCCAGCCGACCAGCCCCGCCACCAGGTCACCCGCCTCGTCGGTGACCCGCACCGAGAGCCCCCGGTCGTCGTGGGCGCCCGTCGCATCGTTGTTGAAGGCGGTCAGCTCTTCGCTCAGCCGGGCGGAGAGCTCCGCGTCCTCCGCACCGACGCGCAGGTTCACGCCCGCGCTCCGTCCAGTCGTCATGAAGCAGGAGTGTGCCAGCTCCACCGATCCTGCGAAACCGGAATATCTCCAGGTCAGGGAGCGCCGAAGGCTGCCGCACGCCCGGGCTGACGCTACAGCCAGCCCTTCTCGCTCGCGATGCGCACCGCTTCCGCCCGGTTGCGTGCCGCCGTCTTCTGGATCGCCGTGGACAGGTAGTTGCGGACCGTGCCCTGCGACAGATGGAGGGCTGTGGCGATCTCCGCATTGGTGGAACCGTCGGCCGCCGTGCGCAGCACGTCGCGTTCGCGCTCGGTCAGCGGGCTCGCGCCGTCGGCAAGCGCGGCGGCCGCCAGGGTCGGATCGATGACGCGTTCGCCGGCGAGCACCTTCCGTACCGCTATCGCGAGTTGGGACGCCGGAGCGTCCTTCACCAGGAACGCGTCCGCGCCCGACTCCATCGCTCGGCGCAGATAGCCGGGGCGGCCGAACGTCGTGACGACGACGACCTTCACGGCCGGGAGCTCCCGGCGCAGCACGCCCGCCGCTTCGATGCCGGTCATGCCCGGCATCTCGATGTCGAGGAGGGCGACATCGACGGCATTCTCGCGGGCCGCCGCGAGGACCTCGTCACCGCGGGCGACCTGGGCCACCACCTCGATGTCGGGTTCCAGGCCGAGCAGCGCCGCAAGGGCCTCACGCACCATGGACTGGTCCTCGGCAAGGAGGAGTCTGATCATGCTCATTCACCGGATCCTAGGGCGGATCCGAGCGGAACACTGAGTGTGAGGGTGAAGCCTTTGCCGGAAGCGGAGCTGGTGGCCCGGGTGGTCAGCGTGCCGTCGACAGTGGCGAGTCGTTCGCTGATGCCGGTGAGGCCGTTTCCCGGCTTCGTTCCGGAGCCGCCCCGGCCGTCATCCTCCACCGTGAGTTCGAGGACCCGGCCGTCGAGCGTCTGCCGGGGGGTGAGCGTGACCGCGCAGCGGCGGGCGCCGCTGTGGCGTACGACATTGGTGACGGCTTCCCGCAGCGCCCAGGCGAGGACCTCCTCCGGCTTCTCGGTGAGCTCGGCGGGGGCGTCCGCCGGGATGTCGGCGACGATGCCCGCGGCGGCGAGTGCGGTACGGGCCCCGGCGAGTTCGCCGGGGAGGGTGGGCCGCCGGTAGCCGGTGACCGCACTGCGGACGTCCACCAGCGCCTGGCGGCTGACCTGTTCGATGTCGGCGACCTGGAGCGCCGCCTGGTCGGGGTGGTCGGGAAGCATCCGCCCCGCCAGCTCGCTCTTGAGCGTGATCAGGGAGAGGGAGTGGCCGAGCAGGTCGTGCAGATCGCGGGCGAGCCGCAGCCGTTCCTCGTTGGCGGCGAGCTGGGCGACAGTGGCGCGGGCCTCGCGCAGCTCGATCGTCGTGCGGATCATCTGCCGTACGCCGGTCATGGCGAACCCGCCGAGCAGAGCGGGGAAGACCAGGGCGGTGATGACATCACCCGGATGGTCGCCGGTCAGGCCGATGCCGACGAGTACGGCGGTGACGACGGGGATCAGCCAGCCGGCGGTCCGCAGGGGCAGGGTGGCCCCGACGGTGACGGAGACGTACACGAAGAGGACCAGCCACGGGGTGCCCAGCGTCAGGGAGAGGACGGCTGCCAGGGTGCCGAGGAAGGCGACCGTCGCCCCGACCCGGCGGCGGTCCAGCGCCTTCGAGGTGTGCCGGAAGACCAGGACCAGGTACGTCCCGACGAAGACCAGCAGGCCGAGGGCGCCGAGCGCAGCGGCCCATGGGGTGTGGTTGCCGTCGATGAGGTCCTTGAGGGGGGCGCCCATGAACGCGAGCCAGATGCCGATCCAGAGCAGCTTGACGCCCACCTGACGGCGGTTGGCCGGCGAGCGCCCGATCCCCACGAACGTCTCGTCGTCGTTCACGCCTTCAGGGTGTCCTTCCGGTAGAGCCAGGCCGCGCCACCCGCGAAGAGCAGGAAGTAGGCGCAGAGGATGGCGACGTCCTTGGCATGCGGCGAGCCGCCCATCTCGACTGCCTGGCCAAGTGCAGCGTACGCGTGGGTGGGCAGCCACTCGGAAATGTTCTGAAGCCACTGCGGGAAGGTCGCGCTCGGCATCCACAGGCCGCCGAGGATCGACAGACCGAAATAGATGATCATGGTGATCGGGCGGACCGCGTCCCCGCTGGCGATGTAGCCGATGGCGACCCCGAGTGCGGCGAAGACCAGCGATCCGGCCCAGATGACCCCGATCAGCGCGAACCACTGCCAGGTCTCCATCCGTACGTGCTTGACGACGGCGGCGACCAGGAACACGACCACGATGCACGGCAGGGTGACCATCGCGGCGCTGGCGATCTTCGCGAGGACGTAGCCGCGGCTGGGCAGCGGGGTGAGGCGCAGCTGGCGGACCCAGCCCTTCTCGCGCTCCTTGGCGATGCGCTCGCTGTTACCCATGAGGACGGCGGTCAGCGCACCGAAGGAGGCCATCGAGACCATGAAGAACGCCTGCATGGTCAGATCGGTGTGCGGGACCTTGTCCGTGGTGTTCCGGGTGCCGGAGATCAGCAGGTAGATGAACGACGGATAAATGACCGAGAAGAACATGAACTTCTTGTTCCGCAGGGTGCGGGTCACTTCGAGTTTGATGAGCGCCCACGAGAAGAAATTCAGCATGCGGTCCTGGCCTCCTCGGCCTCGGTGATGGCGACGAAGGCCTGCTCCAGGCCGAGTCCTGCGACTTCGAGTTCGCGCGGGTAGAGACCGAGTGCGTAGACCGCGTGGACGGTCGCGTCGGCGTTGTGCGACTGGATACGGACCCGGTTGCCGCTGACGTCGAGCACGGACAGGAACGGCAGTCCGCGCAGGGCCGATTCGTCGATCGGGCCCTCCAGTTCGAACGAGATCCGGCGGGCCCCGGCCTTCGCCTTGATCTCGGCGGCGGTGCCGTCGGCGAGAAGCCGGCCCTTGTGGAGGACGAGCACGCGGTCGGCGATCGCGTCGGCCTCTTCGAGGTAGTGGGTGGCGAACAGGACGGTACGGCCCTGGTCGGCCTGTTCCCGCATGGTGGCCCAGAACGCCTGGCGGGCGGTGACGTCCATGCCGGTGGTCGGCTCGTCGAGGACGATCAGGTCACTGGCCCCCGCGGTGGCGAGCGCGAACCGTACGCGCTGCTCCTGGCCGCCGGAGAGCTTGTTGACCATCCGGTCGGCGATCGACGTGATGCCCGCGCGGGCCAGCACGTCGCCGACCGGGTACGACCGCGGGTGCAGATCGCAGACGAGCCGGACGAGCTCCTCGACGGTGACGTCCTCCATCAGGCCGCCGGTCTGCAGCATCGCGCCGACCCGGCCCTTGGCGATCGCCTCCTGCGGGGACCTGCCGAAGAGCCGGACCGTGCCGGAGTCCGCGGTGCGCAGGCCGAGGAGCAGGTCGAGAGTGGAGGACTTGCCGGCGCCGTTGGGGCCGAGGAGCGCCACGGTCTCGCCGGGGTGCAGGTCGAGGGTGAGCCCGTCGACGGCGCGTACGTCTCCGTACGCCTTGCTGACCTGGTCGAAGCTGACCACTGCGGCGTGCGCGGTGGTGGCTTCGGTGGCTGTCGCTGTCATGCGCACAGCCTGGCGGAGCCGGGTGCCCGCCCGGCAGGGTCACGGGTCGTGAATCGGGGATGACAGATGTCATGCCCCACGCATGACGCCGCCCCCCGGAACGGGAGACGGCGTCATGGGGATCCGTACTTTTGGTGCTATCCGTTGCCGTTGAGGGCGATGGTGGCGGTGCGCTCGGCGGGGGTCTTGCCGAGCAGCGCGGTCTGCATGGCGTGTGCCACGTCGTCCGCACTGAGCTGGTGCTTCTGGCCGTCACCCTTGGTGATCATGATGCCGTCGAAGACGCCGTCACAGAGGGTGTCGATCGCGGACTTGTCGTAGACCTCGACCAGCCGGCCGTCGACCGCCTTCATGGAGAGGATCTGCGGCAGCGACTTTGCCGGTCCGAACTGGATCTGCTTCGCCCCCGCCTTGATCGTGATCAGGCCGGACATCGCGGGCTTCGCGAAGTCCTTCATCGCCCGGTCCAGTTCGGCCTGGGCGATGGTGGGCTGGCGGGTGGTGACGGGCAGTTGGACCGTGGCCGGCTTGCCCGTCTGCACCTGGGCGCGGTACGCGTCCCGCACCGAGATCATCGACCTGTTGACGTCCAGCGTCTTGCCCACCTTGCCGGGGACCGCGACGGCCCTGCCCGGCTCGAACTTGATCGTGCCGTCGTTGGCGGAGCCGGACACTCCCGCCAGGTCCGTCAGCGCGACCCCGAGCTTCTCCTCGTCGACCGGGATCACCGGGTCGGCCTTGCGCTCGGCACCGAAGAGGGAGCCGATCACGGAGACCGGGTTGTAGTCGCTGCCCGCGGCGCCGCGCACGGTCTCCACACTGTCCAGCGCGAGACCGGCCTTCTCCGGGGCGAGCTTCTCGCTCTTGCCGTCGACGGAGAGCTGGAGAGGGGTCTTGGCGCGCTCGCCGAGAGCCGCGTCCAGCTTGGCGACGGCCTGCTCCTTCGTGCCGCCGCCGATGTCGACGCCGAGGACGGTGGTGCCCTTGGGAACCTCGGAGTGGTTCATCAGCAGCCCCGCGCCGTAGGCCACACCGGCCAGGACAACGACGCCCGCGCCGAGCAGGACCGGCTTCGAGCGGCCCTTCTTCTTCGCGGGGGCAGGGCCGGCGGGGGCGGGCGTCCGGGCGGCGGGGCCGCCCGGTCCTGCCGGTCCGCTGCCCATCGGGTCGTTCGGGTTCCGGGGCGACAGGTCGGCACGCGGGCCGGGCCCCCCCGGGCCGCCCGCGTTCGAGAACGGGGACGGGGCGGACGCCGAGCGGCGCTCCGGCGGGACGGCAGGGATACCGCTGTTGAGCGTCTCCCCCGAGACATGGCCGCCGGGGCCGGGCGGTGCGAACTGCGGCGTGAGGATGGCCGTGTCGTCGGACATCCGCGGGGGTACGCCACCGGGGGCGCCGGGAGCGGACGGTCCGCCGGGATGCGTCTGGCCCGCACCCGGAACCGCCGGGCCGGAGCCGGGGCCGAAGCCGTCCGGTCCGCCGAGGGGGGAGGTCAGGGACGAGGTGCCGGTGACCGGGCCGGTCGTCGGGCCGGACGGGCCCGGCGTACGCACACCGAGATTCGGCGTGGCACGCGGCCCGCCCGGGGCCGCGGAGTCGTCGCCGGGGCGGGGTGCGCCCTGGTCGCCGGTGCGCTGCGGGCCTTCCGAGAAGTACGGCAGATCGGCGCGCGGCGGGGTGGGAGCACCGGACCCGGCATCCCCGCCCGCACCGGCGGATCCGGCGGCGGCACTGCCGGCCGGGCCGGCCGCGGCGTCGACCACCGACGTGTTCGTCGGTGCCTTGCGCGGGGCGAACCAGTCGCTGCTGCTCTTCTCCCTGGCCGGCTTCTCGGCGCCCGGCTCCGCGCTCGCCGAGCCGTCTCTCACGTCGGCGGCCGGTCCGCCCGGCGCACCCGGCCCGCTCGACGCGCCGCCCGACGCGGGTGCTCCCGGGCGCGGCGTGCTGCCCGTGCGCTCACGCGAGGCGTCCGTGTCGGCGTCGCTCATCGGCGTACGCATCACCACCGGCGGGATGGGCCGCGAGCCGGGGATGTTGATCCGGATACGCGTCGTCAGCGTCGTCTCGGTCCTCGGCTCTTCGGACTGAGGCGGGCTCGCAGGCTCCGGGGTCTCCTCCGGGGCGTCCTGCGAAGGGTGCAGCGACGGATACTGGCGTGATCCGTACGGCGGCGTACCCGAGGGATACGCGGCTCCCCCGCGCCCCTTGGCGCCGGTGGACGAACTGTCAGTTTCACGACTCAAAGCAGGTTCTCCCGATTGGCTCCGCCGCCCGTACTTCCCCCATGCCGCAGGCCAGGGGACGGCTCGGCGCGCGAACCACCATACTGGCCGCCACCGACAGACACCCCGCGACCGGGGGAAACGACGGTGCGCCTCCCGGATGGACAGGGGGCATTACGGGATCGGACGTGGCACATTACTTGCCAGGTCGGCCGTTGTCGGCGCCCTGTTGGGGCGACCGCGACATGGTGGCACACATCACAGCGACGGCCATCCCTCCCAGCATGAAGAGGGTGAGCCCCAGTTCGTCTCCGAAGACGTAGTCGCCCTCCGGCCGCCCACCGAGCAGAACAATCACCGAAATCAGCCAGCCCGCGGCCGGCGCGAGGGCGCCGGTCTGGGTCCCGATGAGCAGGCGGCCTCCGTAGAACAGTCCGGCGCAGGCCACCAGTGCGAGCAGCAAACCGCCCGGGAACCAGGCGGCTTGGACCAACGCTCCGGCGAGCCCGACGAGCGCACCGAGGACCGCGAGGCCCAGGTAGGCCCAGATGCGGCCCGGTTTCAGGGGTGCGGCGAGACCGGTGGGCGCGGGCTCCGGGGGTGGGGTGCCGGTGCGGGGACGACGCTGCTTGCCGCTGCTCATGACCGTGCTCCCGACTCAGCCCCTGGCACGTCCTCCGCACCCGATGCGCCCGGTACGCCTGCGAAGAGATCGTGTTCCCGTGCACCCGCGGGCGCTCCGGATGTTCCGCGTACCAACTCGTAGTACTCGGTGGTGAAGACGGGCTGACCCAGATCGTTCGAGAGGGCGAAGAACGGGCCGTCCACGGCGATCTGGGTGCGGTGTGCCCGCATCGCGGCCGTCTTGGCCCCCGCGTGGGCGGCACCGTTGATCTCCGTGGTGATCCGAGTGTCGTTCACCACACCCGGTACGTCGTTGATCGCGGCGATCCCCGGGAAGGCGTCGGGAGCCGTCGAGCGCAGCCGCGCGAAGGCCTGTTCGGCGACGGAGCGCGGCACCCGGTTCCAGTAGATCTTGTCGATGGCGTGCGGGGCACCGGGTCCGTCGCGGTACGCGGGGTCGGCCGCCAGGTCCGCGGCGCGCATCGCGACACGGTGCGCCTGGATGTGGTCGGGGTGCCCGTACCCGCCGTCGGGGTCATACGTGACGAGGACCTGCGGGCGTACCGAGCGGATCACCTCCACGAGGTACCCGGCGGCCTCGTCCACGTCCGTGTTCCAGAAGGAGCCGGGGCGGTGATTCTGCTCTGCGCCCATCATCCCGGAGTCGCGGAACCGTCCGGGTCCGCCGAGAAAACGGTGGTCGGTGACCCCGAGCTCCTTCATCGCGGCAGCAAGTTCACCGATGCGGTGGTCGCCCAGGGTGTCGTCCCGGTCGGCCGCGAGATGGGCGAGTTCGGGCGGGATGACCTCGCCCTCCTCGCCACGCGTGCAGGTCACCAGAGTGACCCGGGCGCCCTGGGCCGCGTACAGGGCCATGGTGGCGCCATTGTTGATCGACTCGTCGTCGGGGTGCGCATGCACCAGGAGCAGACGACGGGCGGGAAGGTCCGTCATGGGACCCACCCTACGAGCCGACTGCCCTGTGGGCCGACCACGGAGGGGGCCGGAGCCCGTCGCAGCCACGCCTGCCGGGCCCCGCGCGCCCGGCATGATCCGAAGGGGCCCCGGATCAGAACCTGATGTCGCCGATCATGCCGGCCACATTCGTGGTCAGCTCCGAGATGGTGGGTGCCATGGACGAACTCGCGAGATAGAAACCGAGCAGCATGCAGACCACCGCATGTCCGCCCTTCAGTCCGGCTTTCCGGATCAGCAGGAAGACGACGATCGCCAGCAGCACCACCGCCGAAATCGAGAGTGCCACGGCGGTTCACCTCCATCAGTACGGTCGGGACGGGCAGCACACATGGAGCCAGCAGGTTCATACCCACCGAGCGCTATGGATCATAACTATCCGTGCCATCGCATTGATCGGGGCACAGCAGCACAAGGGGGCGCACGACCGGGCGGTCGGGCGCCGTATCCGGTTCCGTGGTTCCCGCTCCGATCAGGCCCTAGGGTTCGGGAGTATGACTTCGCAGAAGCTCTCGTTTCCCCGTCAGCACGCCAGAACGCAGCGGTTCACCCTCGGTGCTCCGCGGGCGTTCACCGTCTCACCGGACGGGGAGCGGGTGATCTTCCTGCGGTCGGCCTCCGGCACGGACCGCGCCAACCGGCTGTGGGTGCTGGACCTGGCGGACGGTTCCACGCCGAAGGAGCGGGTCGTCGCCGACCCCGAGGCGCTGCTGGGCGGTTCGGCGGAGAAGCTGTCGCCGCAGGAGCGGGCGCGGCGCGAGCGGAGCCGCGAGGGGTCCGCGGGGATCGTCGGCTATGCGGTCGACTCCGCAGCCGAGTTGGCGGCTTTCGCGCTCTCCGGAAAGGTGTACGTCGCCGAGTTGAGGGCCGGGACGGCCCGCGCGCTGCCGGTGCCGGGCCCGGTGCTGGACCCGCGCCCGTCGCCCGACGGGCGCCATGTCGCGTACGTATCGAAGGGCGCATTGCGCGTCGTGGGGGCGGAGGGTGACGGGGACCGGGCGCTCGCGGAACCGGAGGACGCGCACATCTCGTACGGCCTCGCGGAGTTCATCGCGGCCGAGGAGATGCAGCGGTCGCGCGGCTTCTGGTGGTCGCCGGAGTCGGACCGGCTACTGGTGGCCAGGGTCGACGACAGTGCGGTGAAGCGGTGGTGGATCGCCGACCCGGCACACCCCGACCGCAAGCCCGCCGAGGTCGCGTACCCGGCGGCGGGGACACCCAACGCGGAGGTACGGCTTCTGGTGACGGACCTGGACGGGGCCCGTACCGAGGTGGTGTGGGACCGGGCCCGGTATCCGTATCTGGCGCAGGTGCACTGGTCGTCGGACGGCGCCCCGCTGATCCTGGTGCAGGCCCGTGACCAGCGCAGTCAGCTCTTTCTCGCGGTGGACACGGAGAGCGGTGCGACGCGCACGGTTCACGTCGACGAGGACCCGGTGTGGCTGGACCTGTTCCCCGGGGTACCCGCGTGGGCGCCGGACGGGCGCCTCGTGCGGATCGTCGACGAGGGCGGGGCGCGGGTCCTCGCGGTCGGTGACCGGCCGCTCACCGGGGCGCAGTTGCAGATCCAGGCGGTCCTGGACATCGGTGAGTCGGACGTCCTGGTGTCGGCTTCGGCGGGCGAGGACGCGACGGAGCCGGAGATCGGGCAGAGCCATGTCTACCGGGTCAATGAACTGGGCGTGGAGCGGCTCTCCGAGGGGGCGGGGGTGCACTCCGCGGTCCGGGCGGGCGAGGTGACCGTGCTGGTCTCGACGTCGCCGGAGCGGCCCGGCACGGAGGTGCGGGTGCTCCGGAGCGGCAAGCAGGTCGCGACGGTCTCGAACCACGCGGAGGAGCCGGTTCTGACGGCCCGGGTGCAGTTCACCGAGGGGGGCGCACGGCGGATTCCGTGCGCCGTGCTGCTCCCCACCGGCTATCAGGAGTCGGATGGCCCGCTTCCGGTCCTGATGGATCCGTACGGTGGACCGCACGGGCGGCGGGTCCTCGCCGCCCATAATCCGCACCTGACGTCGCAGTGGTTCGCCGATCAGGGCTTCGCGGTCGTCGTCGCGGACGGCCGCGGAGCACCGGGGCGCTCACCCGGCTGGGAGAAGGCGGTCAAGAACAATTTCGCCCTCAGCCTCGACGACCAGGTGGACGCGCTGCACGCGCTCGCCGAAAGGTTCCCGCTGGATCTCTCCAGGGTGGCGATCCGCGGCTGGTCGTACGGCGGATACCTGGCGGCCATGGCCGCGCTCCGGCGGCCGGACGTCTTCCATGCGGCAGTGGTGGGTGCGCCGGTGACCGACCTGCGGCTGTACGACACGCACTACACCGAGCGCTATCTCGGCGATCCGGCCGAGCAGCCCGAGGTGTACGCGTACAACTCGCTCCTCACCGACGACGGGCTGTCCGAGGCCGCGGACCAGGTCCGGCCGATGATGATCATCCACGGGCTGGCGGACGACAACGTGGTGGTCGCGCACTCGCTGCGGCTGTCATCGGCGCTGCTCTCGGCCGGGCGGCCGCACGAGGTGCTGCCGCTGAGCGGGGTCACGCACATGACTCCGCAGGAGCAGGTTGCGGAGAATCTGCTGCTGTTGCAGGTGGACTTCCTGAAGCGGGCACTGGGGCTGGACAGGTAGGCGGGCGCGCCGTCCTCCGGCTCCCTCCGGGCTCGAAGGCCCGGAGGGAGCCCCTCGACGCCTTCCGACGGCCCGGCGGGCCCTACCCGGCCCGGTGGGGGCTGGGAGGGCGGCGGGGGCCCGAACAGACCGGGCTGCGGGTAGCCGTGGCGCCGGTCCTGGGCAGTGGGGGCGGGGTCGGGTGCAGCCGGCTCAGTCGTCGGGTGCAGCCGGCTCACCGGGCCCGCCCTGCTCCTCCGGCGGCACCACCTGCTTCTCCTCCGCGAAATGGCACGCCGAATCGTGTGCTGCCGCGGTGTCCGTCAGGCGGAAGACGGCCGGGACCGCGAGCAGCGGCACCTCCACTGCGCACCGCTCCTGCGCCTTCCAGCAGCGGGTACGGAAGCGGCAGCCGGACGGCGGGTTGGCCGGGGACGGCACGTCGCCGTGCAGGATGATCCGCTCGCGGTACGCGCGCGCCATCGGGTCCGGCACCGGCACCGCGGACAGCAGAGCCTGGGTGTACGGGTGCGTGGGGTGCTCGTAGATCTGCTCGTCCGTACCGATCTCGGCGAGCCTGCCCAGGTACATCACGCCCACCCGGTCGGAGATGTGCCGGACGATCGAGAGATCGTGCGCGATGAAGACGTAACTCAGGTTGAACTCCGCCTGCAGCCGGTCGAGCAGGTTGATGACCTGGGCCTGTACGGAGACGTCGAGGGCCGAGACCGGTTCGTCGGCGACGATGATCTCGGGGTGGAGGGCCAGCCCGCGGGCGATGCCGATGCGCTGGCGCTGGCCGCCGGAGAACTGGTGCGGATAGCGGTTGATGTACTCCGGGTTGAGGCCGACTACATCGAGCAGGTCCTGCACCTTGCGCCGCCGCTCGCCCTTGGGCGCGACCTCGGGGTGGATCTCGTACGGCTCCCCGATGATGTCGCCGACCGTCATCCGCGGATTGAGCGAGGTGTACGGGTCCTGGAACACCATCTGGATATTGCGCCGCACGGCCTTCAGCGCGCGCCCGGACAGCTTGGTGATGTCCTCGCCCTTGTACTTGATCGCGCCGGACGTCGGCTGCTCCAGATGGACGAGCATCTTGGCGACGGTCGACTTGCCGCAGCCGGACTCCCCCACGATGCCGAGGGTCTCGCCCACGGCCAGCTCGAACGAGACACCGTCGACCGCCTTGACCGCACCGATCTGCTTCTTGATCAGGATGCCCTGGGTCAGCGGGTAGTGCTTGACGAGGTCGATGACCTCCAGAATGGGTTCGCCGCCCGTGCGAATGCCCCCCTGTTCAGCGCGCATCGAGCGTCTCCTTCCAGAAGTAGCAGGCGCTCTCACGGTGTTCGGCCACCTCGAACAGCGGCGGCACCTCGCCGCGGCAGATCTCCTGGGCCATCGGGCAGCGCGGGTTGAAGGCGCAGCCGGGCGGGATGCGCAGCAGGTTGGGCGGCAGCCCCTTGATGGCGTACAGCTCCTGGCCCTTCTGGTCCAGCCGCGGAATCGACTGGAGCAGGCCCTTGGTGTACGGGTGGGCGGGCGCCTTGTAGATCTCGTGGACGGGGGCCGACTCGACGATCCGGCCCGCATACATCACGGCGATGTAGTCGGCGACATCGGCGACCACACCCAGGTCGTGGGTGATCAGGATGAGGCCCATGTTGAGCTCGCGCTGGAGCTCGGCGAGGAGGTCCATCACCTGGGCCTGGACGGTCACATCGAGGGCGGTGGTGGGTTCGTCCGCGATGATCAGCGACGGTTCCAGCGCCAGCGCCATGGCGATCATGATGCGCTGGCGCATGCCGCCGGAGAACTGGTGCGGGTAGTTCCCGGCCCGTTCCTTCGCGGCGGGGATACGGACCCGGTCCATCAGCTCGATGGCCTTCAGCCTGGCGTCCTTGCGGGACGCCCCACGGTGCACCACGAACATCTCGCCGAGCTGTTCCCCCACGCTGAGCACGGGGTTGAGGGAGGACAGGGCGTCCTGGAAGATCATGGCCATCTGCTGACCGCGGACCTTCCGGCGCTCCTCCGCCTTCAGTTTCAGCAGATCGCGGCCCTTGAAGACGATCTCGCCGCCGCTGATCTTCCCGGGGGGCATGTCGAGGATCCCCATGATCGCCTGCGCGGTGACCGACTTGCCGGAGCCGGACTCGCCGAGCACGGCGAGCGTCTCACCTTCGGCCACCGAGTAGTTGACCCCGTTGACAGCCTTGGCCACCCCGTCCCGGGTGTGGAACTCCACGTGCAGATCGCGCACTTCGAGCAACATCGTGGTGGGCTCCTCAGCGCAGCTTGGGGTCGAGGGCGTCGCGGACCGCGTCGCCCAGCATGATGAACGCGAGCACGGTGATCGCCAGCGCCCCGGCGGGCCAGAGCAGCATGTGCGGGGCGTTGCGGATGTACGGGGAGGCTGCGGAGATGTCGATGCCCCAGGAGACCGCCGGTGGTTTCAGTCCGACACCGAGGTACGAGAGGGTCGCCTCCAGCGAGATGTACGTACCGAGGGCGATGGTCGCGACGACGATGACCGGGGCGATGGCGTTCGGGGTGATGTGGCGGAGCATCATCCGGCTGTTGGAGGCGCCGAGCGCGCGGGCCGCCTGCACGTAGTCGTTCTGTTTGGCGGTGATGACCGAGCCGCGGGCGATACGGGCGATCTGCGGCCAGCCCAGCAGGACGATGAAGCCGATCACCGGCCACACGGTGGATCCCGTCACCACGGAGAGGAAGACCAGACCGCCGAGGACGACCGGGATACCGAAGAAGACATCGGTGATACGGGAGAGGACCGAGTCCCACCAGCCGCCGAAGAAGCCGGCCAGCCCGCCCAGGATGCCGCCGAGGAGCGAGACCCCGAGGGTGGCGCAGACGCCGACGGTGACCGAGGCCCTGGCTCCGTAGACGGTACGGGTGTAGACGTCGCAGCCCTGCCCGTCGAAGCCGAACGGATGGCCCGGCTGGGAGCCTTCCTGGGCCTTGCCCAGATCGCAGTTGAGGGGGTCCTGGTCCGCGATCAACGACGGCCAGATCGAGATGATCACCAGGAAGAGGATGATCAGGGCGGAGATGATGAAGACCGGGTTGCGGCGCAGGTCGCGCCAGGCGTCCGACCAGAGACTGCGCGGCTTCTCAGCGGGTCCGGTTCCCTCGGGGCCGCCCGGGGTCTTCTCCAGCGTCTCCCCTTCCCCCATGGCAAGGCCCATCCCCGCACCCGCTCCTCCCGCGGAGATCGCTTCGTCCGGCGTCTGCTCAGGCATAGCGGATCCTCGGGTCGAGTACGGCGTACAGGAGGTCGACGACCAGGTTGGCCGCCAGGAAGACGAGGACCAGGATGGTGACGAACCCGACGACGGTCTGGGAGTTCTGGCGCAGGATGCCCTGGTAGAGCTGGTAGCCGACGCCGTGGATGTTGAAGATGCGCTCGGTGACGATCGCCCCTCCCATCAGGGCGCCCACGTCCGTACCGATGAAGGTGACGACGGGAATCAGCGAGTTGCGCAGCAGGTGCCGGACGACGACCCGGCGCCTGGGGAGACCCTTGGCGACCGCGGTACGGACATAGTCGGCGCGGGCGTTCTCGGCGATCGAGGTCCGGGTGAGCCGGGTGACGTACGCCAGGGAGACGGAGGCGAGAACGAGTCCGGGGACGAGCAGCTCGTTGACCGGCGCCTCCGGGGAGACGGACGGCTTGATGATGCCCCACTGGACACCGAGGAGGAGCTGGAGCAGCAGACCGGTGACGAACGTCGGGACGGAGATCACGACGAGGGTCAGGATCAGCACGGTGGTGTCGACGGGCCGGCCGCGCCGCAGGCCGGTGACGACGCCGAGGCTGATGCCGATGACGATCTCGAAGACGATCGCGACGATGGTGAGCCTGAGGGTGATGGGGAAGGCGGTGGCCATCAGCTCGGTGACCTTCTGGCCGTTGAACGCGGTGCCGAAGTCGCCGGTGAAGACATTGCCCATGTAGGTGAGGTACTGCTGCCAGACCGGCTTATCGAGGCCGAATTCCGCACGGAGTCGGGCAGCGGTCGCAGGATCGCACTGTCGCTCGCCGCAGAGACCCGCGATGGGGTCACCCATCACGTTCACCATGAGGAAGATCAACAGCGTGGTGCCGAAGAAGACCGGGATCATCTGCAGCAGCCGCCGGATCACATAACGTCCCATGAGGGGCTCCGGGGGTCGCGGGGGCAGTTGCTCGGGATGGGGAAGCCGGGTGGCCGGTGCGAGGGTGCACCGG
>NZ_JBLVKW010000021.1:0-111187 GCF_048270745.1 Streptomyces sp. NPDC056231
CGCTACGGCTCCATCGACCACGTCAACTCGGCCTACTGACCGCACCTGCCGGCGGTACGGCCGAACCAGGCCAGAACATGCCCAGGGCCCGGCCTGACGTCGTGACCGAGGCGGAAGCATGGGGCTTCCCGGGCTCCCCGCCCTCGAACAGGTTCGCTCGGCAGGCAGGTTCATCCCGCTCCACGCACACCCGCTGGGCCCGGACCCTGAGGGCGGAGACAGCTGAGCGTATGGCGGTCGACCACGTGGCATCCGAGGCAGGGGCAAGCGGTCCCATGCCTCGCCAGTGGTGACGCCGTCGGTGTATGGCTATTCGAATCGTGTGGTGTCGCCAGCGCCTCGGCGCACGATCATGGCTTCGCCTTCGGAGAAGTCGATGACCGTCGTCGGTTCGGTGCCGCAGTCACCCGAGTCGACCACCGCGTCCACCTCGTGGTCGAGCCGCTCCTTGATCTCCCATCCCTGTGTCATCGGCTCGTCCTCGTCGGGCAGGAGCAGGGTGCTGGAGAGCAGCGGCTCCCCGAGCTCGGACACCAGGGCCTGGGTAACCACGTGGTCGGGAATGCGGACTCCTACCGTCTTCTTCTTCGGGTGCAGCAGCTGACGTGGCACCTCCTTCGTCGCCGGGAGGATGAAGGTGTAGCTCCCGGGCGTGGCTGCCTTGATCGCGCGGAACACGTCGTTGTCGACGTGTACGAACTGACCGAGTTGCGCGAAGTCCTGGCACACCAGGGTGAAGTGGTGACGATCGTCGAGGTTCCGGATCGAACGGATCCGGCCGATGCCGTCACGGTTGCCCAGCTGGCATCCCAGTGCGTAGCAGGAGTCCGTCGGGTACGCGATGAGCGCACCGGAGCGGATGGTCTCAGCCACCGTGCTGATGGTGCGCCGTTGAGGATTTTCGGGGTGTACGTCGAAGTACTTCGCCATTGTTCGAGCTTATGTGATCCGGACTGCCGTGGTGAGGTACAAACAGGATCCGGGACGTCGGCGAGAACCCCGGCAAGTCCGGCGCAGGGTGACGACGTACGACCGCCGTGCCCCGGGCGTGGTTCGGCGGCTGCCGGCCGACGACTGGGCCTCCGCCGCCGCCCAGTACAGCCGGCAAAGCCGGACCACGCCCAGGTCGTGCCGGCACAGGTTCTCCCACTGACCGCCGCTCGTCCCCTTCCCTCGTCTCAGCGAGGACCGGGCGCCGGACAGGCCTCGAGACTGTCGAGCAGTTCGCCGGCTGTCGGCGTGTCACACATCTCGGCCGTCAGGCGCTCGGCACCCGCCCGGTACGACGGATTCTTGAGTACCAGTTCGACGGCCGACCGTATGCCGGCAACACCGTCCGGGCCGAACCCGGCCGCCTCCTGCCCCGGCCCGTCCGCCGTGACGGTCAGACCTGCGCCCGCCTCGGTGACCAGCCTTGCGTTCGTCGGCTGGTCGGCGAAGAGGGGCAGGCAGACCAGCGGGACACCGGAGGCGAGGGCGCCGTAGACCGTGCCCGAACCGCCGTGGCAGAGCACGAGGGAGGCGCCGCCCAGTACGTCGGCCTGGGGGACCCACTTCTCCACACGGACGTTGCGGGGGATCGCCCCGAAGTCCGACACATCGGTGAAGGGACCCGTGGTCAGCAGGACGCGCGCCGGCAGCCCGCTCACGGACGCCAGTACCGTCCGGTACAGGGCGGAGGCGTTCGGCATGCCGCCCACCTCGGTGCCGAGCGTGACGTAGACGAGCGGTTCTTCGCGGCCGTGCCACCAGTCCGGCAGAGCGTTCGAGGCAGGCGGCTGATGGTAGCGCCGGGTCACCGCGTACGGTGAGGGGTCCAAGGAAGCGGGCAGCCGGGTCAGATAGGGGGAGACCCGGAGCCGTTCCGCGATGCCCGTACCGTACGAATCGAGTGCAGGGCGGAGCAGTTCGTCGGTGGACTCGGTGAACTGTGCGACAGAAACGGCGACCTGGGCATGTGGGACACCGTGCCGCTCGGCTGCCACCACCGATGCGAGCTCGTACGTCTCGTGCAGGACGAGATCCGGCCGCCACTCCCGGCAGAGCTCCTCCAGCGTCGGCAGCATGGCGGTGATGCAGAGTCTGCCGAACACCTCCCTGGTCATCAGGGACACGCCCTCGTCCGCGGGCAGCCCCAACACCCGCATCATCAGCGGCACGAGCTCGGCCTGCGGCGGCTCCCCGCCGATGTGGTAGGGCTGTTTCCGGGCTGCCAGTAACGGTTCGAGCTTCGGCGGTGCGACGACGAGGACATCGTCCCCACGCACCGCGCAGGCGTCGATGAACGGGACAAGCGGGCTGAAGTGGCCCGATCCGCTGGTAGAGGCGACAAGTACACGCATGGCACGAGCGTAGGGATCGGCGTCTCGCACCCACAGGACCGCATTGCGCCGACTTTCGGGCCTCCGCCATCGTCCCGTCCTGCTGCCCACCCACCGACCCCAGGCGGCGGTACGGACCCGACGACGGGGCCCACGCGCAACCCGTCCGGTGGATTCGTGGTGCTGCGAGCAGACGTACGAGGGAAGGAGAGTGAAATGCCCGAACTCTCCGCACCCGTGATCAAGCTCGTACGGCAGACCACCGAGCCTGTCGCGGCGCAGACCCTGCGCTCGACGGCGGCCGCGGTCATCTCCTATGTCGTCGCGGTGTGGACCCTTCCTCAGCCGGTACCGCTGACGGCTCCACTGACCGCGCTCCTTGTCGTTCAGGTCACCCTGTACGCGACGCTCACCACGGGCATCCGGCGCGTCAACTCCGTCGTCGTCGGGGTGCTCATCGCCATCGGCTTCAGCGCACTGGTGGGTCTGAACTGGTGGAGCCTGGGTCTGACGATCTTCAGCTCGCTGATCATCGGACGGATGGTGCGAGTGGACGAGTTCGTGCCGGAAGTCGCCATCAGCGCGATGCTCGTCCTCGGTGTCTCCCAGGTCGCAGCCACCGCCTGGGACCGCGTTCTGGAGACCCTGATCGGTGCGGGCGTCGGCCTGTTGTTCAACCTGCTCGCACCGCCCGTATGGGTGCAGAACGCGGGCGTGTCCATCGACGAACTGGCGCGCGAGATGGGAGGGATGTTCCGGGCCATCGGCGAGGAGGTCGGCGGCCACATGTCGGTCGCGCAGGCGGCGGCGAGACTGCACGACGCCCGCAGACTGGACCACGACATCGTGGCCGTCGACGCCTCGCTCCGGCAGGCCGAGGAGAGCCTCTTGCTCAACCCCCGGATCCGGCAGGGCCTTCTGTACCGCATCGTCCTGCGTACCGGACTCGACACACTGGAGATCTGTGCCGTTGTACTCCGTGTGCTGGCTCGCACGCTGACGGACCTGGCCAAAACCCGGACCGGGGAAACCATGTTCCCGCAGGACGTGGCCGAAGCGCTCCGGGAACTCTTCGCGCAGATGGCCGACGCGGTCGAGAGCTTCTCCACGCTGATCACCACCCCGGTGTCCGCCAATGCCGAGGACGCGGAGTCGCGACTTGCCGCCGCACTGGCCGCCAGCCGCGCCACTCGGGACGTGGTGGCCGACCTCCTGCTGGAGGACGTTCAGGAGCACCCCCGACAGTGGCAACTGCACGGTGCGCTGCTCGCCGAGGTCGACCGCATTCTGGATGAGCTGGACATCGACAAACGCGCCGAACGCCTTGGCGAGGAACTCGACCGCCACTCCGCTGAACTGCACGAACGTCATCCCCGGCTCGCCGCACTGCGGCGGCGGCTCGGCAGCCACCGGGCTCCGCAGCCGACAGTCCCGGGAGGGTGAGGGCGAGGCGATGGGACATCCCTTCCCGGCCGGCTTCGAGCCGGGGGAGAACTGGCTCCGGAACAACGAGGCCGAGGAATATGACGAGGGATTGGAGCTGCTCCGGCCCATCTCGCACCCGGTCGCCCAGCCGACCCCGGGTTCCCAGGGCAAGATCCCCGCGGACTGGGAGCGGCAGCAGCACTGGAGCCGTGCTCCTCATCCACCGGCAGGCGTACGGGTCCTCAGGCACGGATCGGTGATCCCGCCGGGACAGGCGAGACGGTCGATGTCCCAGCCGGCGCGCCCCGCTCCGGCCTGATAGGCGCTTTCGTAGAAGGCGAGTACGGCCGCACGGGGATCGCTCTCGGTGCGGACCGCGTCGTACGGCAGCACCGCCAGGTGGCTGCCGCCACGATCCACCCATTGCGCCGACACCGGGGTGAGCGGTTCCTCCGCCAGCCGCGCCGGTTCGGGAGCGGTGTACGAGTAGAACGCGGGCGCGGCGAACTTGTCGTCACCGAACCAGAAACCGAAGCTGATCACTTCCCGGGAGTAGGCCTCCCGCGTCACCGGGTCGATCTGCTCGGGCTGGTCGATCTGACGCTCCGAAAAGCGGGTGTGAGCGATATCGAAGGTGTGCCAGAAATGGTGCACGGGGCTGACTTTCCCCGAAAACCGTGCGGAGAATTCCTCCAGTACCAGCGCCACTTGGCTGAGTACCTGCCAATACCGGTTTGCCTGTTCGGGATTGTATGCCGCGTGCTCCGTGTCCTCGGCGAACGGCCGGTCGGCGTCGGACAGATCGAATGGCTTGGGAAATCTGATATCCACCTCGATACCCAGCGCGTCCAGGGCGGCCATGATCTTCTTGTGGAAGGAAGCCACAGACTGGCCCGAAAGCGGGAACGAGACCCTCACGCCGTCCAGTCTTGTGATGACGAGTTGATGGCCGACGAAGTCGAAGTCCACCGTGAAAATCGGGTTGCCGTCGATCTGCCCCATGGGGCGGGTGGTGATACCCCGGCCAGTGAGGTGAAACGGAACGTTCCACCAGTGGTTGCGCTGGACACTGGCCGCGAGACGGATCTTTCCGACGATCTGCGCGAAGCGGTGGAGCGTCTCTTTGGTGTCATGCCACTCGGCGAGCGGCATGGGTGGGAACAGCTCCATCGCCATCACTTCTCTCGTGCTGCCGGGCGGTCCCGGCGGGTGGGCAGGGCGTTCTTCCGCACCATCATGGCCACCCCGAAGATCTACGGCACCTTGTGCGGCCGCCATGGTGTCGTTCGCGTGAACATGCACGACCTGGCCGGTGGGCGGCCACTCGCGCGCCGCAGTCGGCGCAGGCGGATGACGCGCGACTGCTCCCGGTCGTCTCCCCCGGGTGCCCTTCCCGACGAGCCGGAGCCCGAATGTCTGCCCCTGGCGTCAAAATCTCCTGAATGTCCCAATTTTGGCGATAAAGGGAAGTTGCTTGCCGTGCTGGTGAACGTGCAACCCGCGTTGGTCCGAAGGCTTTCGTGCCGGGCAAATCGCCCTTTTCGGGCCGAGTGGTGAGAGTCACCTTCCGGGCCCGCAGGCGAAGCGGCGCACCGCCCGGTTCCCTTCTGCGCCAAGAAAGTTGGCTTCACGGACCGGGGTGGATTGCGGAAATTTCCGCGACTCGATCTTGTAAATGAATTGTGATCGAGAAATGTGGGCTTGTTCAGGTCGGAGTTTCTCGCCTACGGTCACCGTCAATCCGGATGGAACGCCGAATCCTGCCGCCGTCCGGTAACCCGACCACTCACGTACGGCAGGAGCGGGGGACCCGCGTAAGCCGCCGATCCGGTATCCGGAACGGCTAGGGGTGAAGTCGTATTCCCATACGGCGAGGCAACTCCAGCCTCAACCCGACAGCTCACCTCGTAGGCGACGGAGAGGAATACGTCATGCCCGCACAGGTTAACCACCGTCGTCGTAAGTTCAGTTCGCTGACTCGCGGATTCATCGCCGTGAGCACGGGCGGAGCCGCTCTCACGCTTCCGATGATCGGGGCGACCGTTGCCTCGGCAGCGCCGGCGCAGCCTGTCCCTGCAGCCGTCGCCAAGACGGTGGCGGCCGCTGCCGCCCCCGCCAAGCCGACTGCCGTGCGGGCAGCCACGCCCACCGTCTATTCCGTGATAGCCGGTGATTCCCTTTACAAGATCGCCCTGAGCCATTCCGTGAGCGGCGGTTGGCAGCAGCTGTACAAGGACAATCGAGCGGTCATCGGAGCCGACCCCAGCGTCATTCACGCGGGCCAGAAGCTCACCATCGGCGCCAGCGCGCCCGCGGCAGTCGCGTCCACGACGGCCGCGAGCACGGCCGCTGCCGTCACCGCGAAGCCCGCGACGTACACGAACGACCTCGATGGCTGGATCAAGGAGTCGCTGGCCGTCATGGCCCAGCACGGCATCCCCGGCAGCTACGACGGCATCCACCGCAACATCATGCGCGAGTCCGCGGGCAATCCCCGGGCCATCAACAACTGGGACTCGAACGCCGCCAAGGGCACGCCGTCCAAGGGTCTCCTGCAGGTCATCGACCCCACGTTCCGGGCCTACCACGTGCCCGGTACGTCGATGGACCCCTACGACCCGGTCGCCAACATCACGGCCGCGTGCAACTACGCCGCCGCCAAGTACGGCTCGATCGACAACGTGTTCGGGGCCTACTGACGCCCGGTCGGGTCGATTCGGGCATGACGGGTGGCGAAGGTCCGATGGGACTTCGCCACCCGTTCCCGTCGGTGTCGCGTACGGAGGGCGATTCAGAGGTCGATCCGCATGGCGGCCCGCCCGAGTGTGGGCCTGCTGACCTCGACGAACCCTGCGTGGGCGAAAGTGTCACAGCTGCCGACATGGGGCTCACCCCAGGGGGTGAGGGCACCCGGCCGATCGGGGAAGGTCGCCGGGGCCGGCCCGCCTGACGCGCGGCGTTGTGCATCCGGAGTGCCTCGGTCGGGCGCATGTTACCCATGGGTATGTAGTGACTTAACGCGCGAACAGCAGTAGAACCAGTTTCACTCTCTGGAGAGTGAGGCGTGTCACATGAGTGACTCTACCATGCATAATGCAGGCCCCAGGGGCGTTTCGCGTCGAAGGTTCATCACAGGAACTGGTTCTATTTTAGGAGCCGTGGCCCTCGCGGGTCACACCACCACCGCGGCCCAGGCCGGGGTCGGCTCTGCAACTGCCCCGATCGACTCCGGGGCCCATGTCCCGGCCCTGGTGATCGGCACCGGATACGGCGGCTCCGTCGCCGCACTGCGTCTCGCCCAGGCAGGCGTCGACGTGCACATGATCGAAATGGGCATGGCCTGGGACACCCCCGGCCCGGACGGCAAGATCTTCGCCAACACGACATCCCCGGACAGCCGGTCGTACTGGCTCCGCACCAGGACCAAGCAGCCCCTCAGCAACTTCCTCGGCTTCCCCATCGACAAGAACATCACTCGCAACACGGGGATCCTCGACGCCGAGGAGTTCAGCGGGATCACCGTCTACCAGGGCCGCGGCGTCGGTGGCGGCTCGCTGGTCAACGGTGGGATGGCGGTCACTCCCAAGCGCGAGAACTTCGGAGCCGTCCTCCCGTCGGTGGATGCCGACGAGATGTACGACATCTACTACCCGCGCGCCAATGCCGGGCTCGGGGTCGGCACCATCGACCCGGCCTGGTTCGACACCGCCGCGTGTTACCGGTACGCCAGGGTCGGCCGTGAGCAGGCCCAGCGCGCCGGCTTCCCGTTCGTCTTCGTGCCCACCGTGTACGACTGGGACTACATGAAGCAGGAAGAGGCCGGAGCCGTCCCCAGGTCGGCGCTGGCCGGCGAGATCCTCTACGGCAACAACTACGGCAAGAAGTCGCTGCAGAAAACGTACATCGACCGGATCAGAGCCACCGGCAGGGTCGTCATCTCGCCGCTCCACAAGGTCACTTCGGTCGCCCCGGCGGCCGGTGGCGGTTACACGGTCGTCATCGACCAGATCGACACCGGCGGTGTCACCACGGTCACCAAGACGGTGACCGCCGACCGGGTGTTCTTCGCGGCCGGCAGCGTGGGCACCAGCAAGCTGCTGGTGAAGCTGAAGGCCACCGGCGCTCTCGCCGGCCTGAACAACGAGATCGGTAAAGGGTGGGGCGACAACGGCAATGTCATGTGCGGCCGGGCCAACCACATGTGGGACCCGACCGGCAGCCTCCAGGCGTCCATTCCCACGGGCGGCATCGACAACTGGGCCGCCGGTGGCGCGTTCGCCGAAGTCGCGCCGCTGCCCACCGGGATCGAGACGTACGCGTCGTTCTACCTGTCCATCACCAAGAACCCGAACCGGGCCGAGTTCTCCTGGAACGCCGCGACGGGCACCGTCGACCTGAACTGGCAGACCGCCTGGAAGCAGCCGTCCATCGACGCCGCCAAGACGATCTTCGACCGGATCAACCAGAAGGAGGGGACGATCTACCGGACCGATCTCTTCGGCACCTACAAGATCTGGGGCGACCACCTCACGTACCACCCGCTCGGCGGCGCGGTGCTGAACCGGGCCACCGACAACTACGGCCGCCTGCACGGCTACTCCGGCCTGTACGTCATCGACGGCTCGCTGATCCCCGGCAACACCAGCGTCAATCCGTTCGTCACCATCACCGCGCTCGCCGAACGGAACATCGAGAAGATCATCGCCACCGACCTGTGACGGTCAACGGCCGGGCAGCGCGCACCTGGTGTCGAGGCCCAGCACATGGTTGAGCCGGCCGAACGCCAGCCATGATCCGATGCTCATGCTCAGCTCCACGATCTCGAGCTGGCTGTAGTGCGCGGTCATCCGGGACCAGAACGCGGCGTCGAGGTTGTGGTGATCCAGGGCGTACCGCTCGGCGTATTCGGCGGCCAACCGGGTCCGGTCGTCGAACACGTCGGTGGTACGCCACTGGGTCACCGCGTCGGCGAATTCCTCCTCGACCTTCACGCCGTCCCGTTCGGTTCGCCAGTCGAGGCAGAAGGCACACCCGTTGATCTGGGCGATCCGCAACCGTGCGGCTTCGAACTCGCGCAGTCCCAGGGTCGTGTGGGCGTACACCGACATCGAGAAGTTCGATGCGGCGATCCCGATCCCGGGCACCATCTCACCCCACACGTACTCGATCGCGTCCTTGCCCTCGGGGATGTCGATGTTCATGGATGTCTCCTTCCGAGCCTGCCGACTGCTGGGCGCAGCGGGACGTCGAGCGCGTCGTACAGTCCTGGTTGCGCGTCCACGAGCCAGTCGATGGCGCTCACGAGCCGGCCGACCGCGGTGGCGTTCCCGCCCGCGGACCTGTTCTCGCCCTCGTCGGTGGCCTCGACCGTGACCTCGATGCGCGGGCGGCCCTCGATGATGACTCGATGTGCGCCGTCCCCGTCGGGCGGCTTCGGCCAGTCCGGTGCGCAGGAGGGGTGGATGCGCGTGATGTGCTCGATGACGATGCGGGGTTCGCCCCCGACGATGCCCTGCACTTCGAACCGCACGGCGCCCTGGGTGCCGGCTTCGAACGTGCCCATCGTCCTGGTGCTCACCGTGGCGTCGAGCGGGTGCCGGTCCAACGTCTCGCGGATGTCGTCGAGTTCGGCTCCCAGGGCCCTGGCCATCAGCCGTATCTGTCCACCCCACACCATGGTCGGGACGGTCGGTGCGAGCATCAGCGGCTCGTACTCCATCGGCTGGCCCATGCCGACCAGGTACCGGACCGATTCCTCCTGGTCGTAGGTGGAGTAGTCGAAGATCTCCTGACAGCGGATCACGTCCACGGAGGTGCCGAGTCCGCTGATCAGCAACGGGAGGACGTCGTTGCCCCAGCCGGGGTCGACACCGGAGACGAACAGTGAGCCGCCACCCTCCGCGATGGCGGCCAGCACCGGATCCCGCAGCTCCGGCGGGGCGCCCAACTGGTCGTACAGTGCGTACAGTGCGGGGGTGACGACCACGGCCCCGGCCCGGATCGCCCTGCTGATGTCGGCGAGGGCCTCGTCGGGGCGGATGTCGCCGGACGCGGCGTACACGACGGCCCGGGGACCGGTGGCCAGCACGCCATCGACGTCGGCGCCCGCCATGACCCCCAGCGGACGACCGAGCCCACCGAGTTCGCCCGCGTCGCGTCCCACCTTGACGGGGTTGTGGACGAGTACGGCGGTGAGTTCGAGCGCCGGATGGGCCTCGACTGCGCGGATCGCGGCGCGGCCGACGTTTCCCGTGCCCCAGACAACCGTGGAAATCATGCGCGGAGGGTAGCGACAGGGCCTATCACTTCCTAGTGCCGCGACGCGACGAATTCGCCGGGCGGGGCAGGGGAGTCGGCGGCCACCACGACGCCGCTCGGGCCGCGCCGGCTACGTCGTCACCGAATGGGGCACACCTCCGGGCCGGCGCCTGGGGCATGATCGCGGTGTGACCGAGGAACGGGATGCTGGAGCGAGCGCAGGCGGCGACGACGCACGCGCCTGGGACGAGCGGCTGGGCTGGGCGTTCGGATTGATCTCGGACGACCCCGAGGAACGGGCCACGGCGGTTGCGACTCTGGCCGTTGCCAGGAAGAACGCCCAGGACGCGCTCGACCGATTCAACGAGTTGTGGTGGCTGACGCTTCCGCTGGGGACGGAGGAGCAGTACCGGGAACCGGCTTTCCGGCAGGCGTACGAGAGGTACCACGACGTCTGCAGCCATTCGATCCCCGAGGGCTTGTGGAACCTCCCGGTCGGTGCGGACATCAGGACCTGGCCGGGGCTTCCGTACGCGCTGCTCTTCCTGGAGTGGGAGGCCCGATACCCGCAGGAGTGGACGCGCCACGCCAAGGCCTGGGGCACCAAACAGAGCCTCATACGGGATGTGGCTGTCGTCGGGCATGACGAGACGGTCAGGACGAAACTCATCGACCTGGTCGAGGTCGTCGTCCAGCGGGCCCATCGCTGCAAGGACCGTGAGTACGTGCGCGTTGCCCGGGCCGTGGACTGCGAGGATCTGCGCGGCAGACTCGACACCGCGGCCCGGTCGGACCGTCCATGGGCGCGGTGCCACGCCGGATACGTTCTCTGGCTCCTCGACCACCCCGAGGTCCCCAGCACACGCCATGTCTGGCGCACGTGGCTTGCAGGGGCAACCCGAGGATGAGCCGGGGTGGACGGCTCGTCGCGGAGGGCAGGCCCGCCGAGCTCGCGCATCTGACGCACGTCACGTCCCCGGCGCTGAATAATGCCGGTCATGCCCTCCCTGGTTGCTCCCGCTATTTCCGTCGGCGCTCTTGCCACGTCCGATCCGGTGCACCGGCCACCACGTGGGTCACGGCCGGGGAATGACCGTGTTCGTGAGCGGTGCGGCGAGGACGACGCGGGTGGACAGGGAGCTCGTGCGGTCCGTGCCGGTCATGCCGCCTCGGCCTGCAGACGGCTGGGAGCGCTGTGCGGTGAGCGGAGCAGGCCGGCTGCGCACGCGGCCACGACGCAGAATCCAAGGGGCAGCAGGAAGGTCAGGTTGAGCGGGAGGAAGTGTGTCAGCGGTCCGATGACGGCGGGACCGGCCAGCATGCCGAGATAGCCCAGACCGGCGACACGTGAGACGTTCGTTCCGGCGGTGCTCGGGTCGGCGTGGCCGGCGGCGCTGAAGAGCTGGGGGATGCAGCCGGACAGCCCGGCCCCGAACACGGCCCAACCGGCCAGGGCCAGCGGGATCCAGGTGGAGAACGTGGCTGTCGTCAGCCCGACCGCGGCCAGGGCCGCCCCGTAGCGGAGGATGGCGACGGGCCCGAAACGCATGGCCACTCGGTCGGTCAGCAGACGACCGATGGTCATGGCAGTCGCGAACGCACCGTAGGCGAGAGCGGCGGTGGCGGCGGTGGCGTTCAGGACGTCCCGCAGATGCAGAGTGCTCCAGTCGTTGGCCACTCCTTCGCAGAGCATGAGCATCAGCGCGAGCGCGGCCAGCGCCCAGATGCGGCGGGATGCCCGGTGCACCGGTTGTGTCTGACCGCCGGAAGCCTCCTCGGCAGGGGAGGGGACGGCGTTTTCGGTAGGCAGGAGCCCGCGGGCGGCGAGTGCGGCGACCGCGAGGCCGAGGACGGCCACCGAGCCGAGGGTCGCCGCCGGGCTCCAGCCCCAGCTGAGCGTGCGCGCGCCCACCAGCGCGGCAAGGACGCCACCGATGGAGAACGTGGCGTGGAAGGCGGACATGACGGGGCGTCGGTAGCCCCGCTCGACCTGGATGGCGTGGGCGTTCATGCTGACGTCCAGACAGCCGTTGCCGAGTCCGAGCAGTGCGAGTGCGGCTCCCAGCGTCCACGCGTTCGTGGCCAGACCCGGAAAGACCACGGCCGCGCTGCACAGGGCCGCACTCAGGGGTACTACGACGCGGGCGCCCCACCGATCGGTGAGTGGGCCCGTGATCCGCATCCCCGCGAAGGCTCCCGCGCCGAGGAGCAGCAGCAGCCAGCCGAGCACGGCATGACTGATGTCCACGTGGCGCTCGACAGCAGGGATGTGGACGACCCACATCCCCAGGACGAAGCCGTTCAGGGCGAAGTAGGCGGTCGTGACCAGGCGGCCGGTCCGCAGCGATCTCTCCATGTCAATGAACATATCGAACATCATTGATGTTCGAAAGCTTGCACAGTGAACATCAATGGTGTTCTATCGCTGATGTGGCGAGCACAGATCGACTGAGACGGATCACTGAGGCGGTACGTGACGCGGGCAGTGCCGGCGTCGCGGAGCTGGCCGTTCTGACCGGCGCGTCGGAGATGACCATCCGCCGTGACCTGGAGACCCTGGCCGAGCAGGGCATTCTGGAGCGATACCGGGGAGGAGCGAGGAGCCTGCTGCTGCGCGGCGACGAACCCCCCTTCGGGATGCGGGCGACGGAGGGGCTGGAGGCCAAGCGACGCATCGCTTCCGAGGTTGCGGGGCTGATCGCCGACGGGGAGTCCGTCGTCCTCGACAGCGGCACCACCTGCCTGGAAGTGGCCCGCGCGCTGGAGCACCGCCGGCTGACGGTCATGCCCCTGTCCCTGCACGCGGTGAACGCCCTGACCGGAGCACCGGACCTCACGCTGCTGGTGCCCGGTGGCCGCCCCCGGCCGGGCGAGCTCGCCCTCACCGGCCCGCTCGCCGAGGCATCGCTGGCCGCCCTGCGTTTCGACACCGCGGTCATCGGCTGTTGTGGACTGAACGCCGCGAACGGCCTGACCGCGTACGACTTGGACGACGCCGCCGTCAAGCGGGCCGCGATCGCGTCGGCCCGCCGCGTCATCGCGGTCACGGACGGCGCGAAGCTCTCCCGTACCGCCCTTGCTCTTGTCGCGCCTGCCACCGCACTGCACGCCGTCGTCACCGACGAGGCCGCGCCCGAGGCGGAGGTCGACGCACTGACTGCGGCGGGTGTGCACGTCAGACAGGTATGACCTGAGCGTCAGTTGAACAGTACGCACGTCACGGCGTCTTCCGTCCCAGGCCGGCTCAGCCGTAACGGTCGAAGAGCGATGGAGATGTTCCTTCAGTCTGCTGGTGAGCAGAGCCCGGGTGAGGTCGTCCCGCCCCAGTTCGGGCCAGGGCCCGGCGCCCTTGTCCGTGTCCGGTGCGTAGGCGAGCGCATCCAGCATCCGCGAGTACAGGTGGGCTGCGGGATCGTCGGCCAGGATGCTGCCCTCGGCGACGTAGTGGTCGGCGAACAGGGCTCCGAAACGGGCACCGTGCAGCAGTGCCAAGGCTGTTGAGCAGCGGGCCACGTCCAGGCCTGCAGGCCACTGCAGCTGCGCCGGAGACCGCCCGACTTCTGACCCCGGTCCGGCTGCCGCTGTGACACACATACGGTCCGCGCCCTTGCGACCGGGGAAAGATGAAAGAGTTCTCGGTGCAGTGGGACACGCCGATGTCCGCGTGTCCGCATGTCCGTATGCCGACGATGGGACAGATGCCATGCCTCTCAAGGGTGAGTACGAGCCGAGCCCCGCACAGTGGGTCCGCGATCAGGTCGAGCTGTTCGAGAGCTCGGGCGGCGCGGAGGGGACCACGATGCGTGGTATGCCGGTCGTCATCCTGACCACGCGCGGAGCCAAGAGCGGAAAGATCCGCAAGACACCGCTGATGCGGGTCGAGCACGACGGAACATATGCCGTGGTCGCCTCGCAGGGCGGCGCTCCCCAGCACCCCGTCTGGTACCACAACATCACGGCGGACCCCCGGGTGGAACTCCAGGACGGCCCGGTCCGGCAGGACATGAACGCCCGTGAGGTGACCGGTGAGGAGAAGGTCCTGTGGTGGGGGCGAGCGGTCGAGGCGTTCCCCGACTACGCGGACTACCAGCTGAAGACCGACCGGCAGATTCCCGTCTTCGTCCTGGAGCCGGCGGCCCGGAGCCACTGACCACGACCAGGAGGCGCTGTCCGGGTATCCGCCACCGGGGACCAAGGGAACAGCCGTCGGTGCTGAGCCGTGAAACACCGACCTGCAGTGATTGCGCACGGTCACCCTCCGGGGTGCGGCGGAGAGAGGGCACTGATTGGCTGCGACGTGTCCCCACCCCCTCCCGTGCCAAGGAGCGATGATGAGCGTTGCAGGCGAGTCCGCCAGTCGTGCGCAGCAGACGCAGAACGAGGTCCGTGAGCTGAACGCGCGTGCCGAGCGCACGAGCGATCCCATGGAACGCCGCAGGCTGCACGACGAGGTCCGACGCCTACTTGAGCCCATACAGCAGGGCGGACGCGCGGCCGAGAACAGGCCCGAACGCCGTCCCGACAGTCAGAAGGACGAGTTCCCGCCCCGGTGACGCACCGTTCGCGTCCAGCGGTACCGATGGCCTCCCCCGACCTCCAGGGGAGGCCATTCGTGCTCGGCGAAGGGACTCACGGCCGGGATCACCGCGGAAGCCTTCCCGGCCGACGTCGCCGACGCCGCACAGCTCACCGGCGCGCTCGATGCCGCCATCGCGCGGTTCGGGCGGATCGACGTGCTGGAGTTCTCCCCGCACGCAGGCCTGGCCATGACCGCGCCCAAGGAGGTGACCGTCGACAACCTCCGGGCGCAGATCGACGGTCTGCTCTACGGCGCGGTGACCGCCGTCCGGACGGTGCTGCCCGGGATGCTCCAGGCCGGGGCCGGCACCCTTCTGTTCACCACCGGCGGCGGCGCGATCAACCCCTACCCGATGCTTGCCACCGCCAACATCGCCCAGGCGGGCCTGCGGAACTGGGCGGTCAACCTCCACAACACCCTTGCCGCTGAGGGCATCTACGCCGCCAACGTGGCCATCAACCTCATGATCGGCAGCCAGGCCCCCGAAGGCGTCCCGCACCGCTCGCCCGACGAGATCGCCCTCGACTACTGGGCCCTCCAAACCAGTCGCGACCAGGCGGAACACCTCATCGACGCCTGAGGACACCTGTCCACGCACGACGGCGTCCGTTTTCGCGCGGCCCCCACCACCGCGCGACCGCTCGGCCGAGCACGGGTGGACTGTCGCCCGAACCGGCGCCGGCGCTCGGTCCGCCTCGGGCGGCTGACACGGGTCGACGCATGTCAGCCGCCCGAACGGGCCGCCTGGCCCCGTGCCGACCTCGGTGTGATCCGGGCCGGCCGGCGCTCACTCCTTGACCGCACCCGAGTTGGCGCCGTTGACGAAGTAGCGCTGGAAGCAGAAGAACAGCGCGGCCACCGGAAGGGTGGAGAGAAGGGCTGCCGCCAGCTTCAGCGGATACTGCGTTCCGCCACCGAGCCCGCCCGAGACGAAGCGGGCCAGGCCCGTGGTGAGCGTCTCGTACTGGCCGGACTGCGTGCTGACGAGGAAGTGCGTGAATTCGTTCCACGACCCCTGGAACGACAGGATCGTCAGGGTGATCAACGCCGGTCTGGCCATCGGCAGGACGACGGACCAGAAGATCCGGAACACACCCGCCCCGTCGACCCGCGCGGCCTCCTCGACCTCACGCGGCACCGATTCGAAGAACTGCTTCATGATGAAGATGCCCGCCGCGTCCACCAGCAACGGCAGGACCATGCCGGAGTACGTGTCGAAGAGTCCGAAGGTGTTGAGCACCAGGAACTTCGGGATGAGCAGGGCCACTCCGGGCACGGCCATCACTGCGAGTACAAAGCCGAACAGTGCCGAGCGGCCCCGGAAGCGCAGCCGCGCCAGCGCGTATCCCGCCATGGAGTCGAACAGCACCCGGCCCGCGGTCACCAGCACCGCCACCAGTGCCGAGTTGCCGAGCCAGCGCAGGAAGGGCACCCCCTCAGCGGCCTGGCTCAGCCCGAGCAGCCGCTGGTAAGCGGCTGTGGTCGGAGTGGTGGGCAGCAGGGCCAGCGGATGCGCGGCAGCGTCCGGGTCCGTCTTGAATCCGGTCACCAGCTGGAGGGCGAACGGCAGCAGATAGAGCAGACCCAGTCCCAGCACCGCGGCGTATCCCGCCAGCCGCCACCGCAAGGGGAAACGACCCAGAACAGGGCGTCCGCGGTCGTGTGGGCCGCGACCGCCGGGTTTGCGCCGAGGCCGGTCCCGTATGGCCGTTCCGGCGGCGGTCATCGGTTCCTCCCGGTGCTTGCGCCGCGCTCCCGCAGCGCCCAGCGCTGGAACGCGGTCAGGATGAGGATCAGGGCGAGCAGGATGAACGCGATCGCGGAGCCCTGACCGAAGTCCGCGTTGTCGAAGCCCGCGGAGTACGACAGGAAGGCGGGTGTCAGCGTCGTATTGCCCGGAGCGCCCTGACCCATCACATACACCTGGTCGAAGACCTGCCAGGTGGAGATCAGCCCCAGGGTCAGGACCAGGAACAGCACGGGGCGCAACGCCGGCAGCGTCACATGCCAGAGCATCTGGCGGCGGTTGGCACCTTCCATGGCGGCCGACTCCTCCAGCTCCCGCGGAATGTCCTGGAGTGCCGCGAGGAAGATCAGCATGAAGGAGCCGGAGGTGGTCCACACGGCCAGCAGGATGAGCGTGCACATCGCGACCGAGGGGCCCGAGAGCCACTCGAACCACGACAGTCCCAGGGCGGAGTGATCGGCCAGCATTCCGGTGGGCCGCTCGGGATCGACGATTCCCAGGCTGCCCAGGATCAGGGAAAGCACCCCGCGGGGGTCGGCGAACCAGTTCGGTCCCTTGATCCCGATCCAGGACAGCATGGTGTTGACGGATCCGCTGCCCTGGAAGAGAAAGAGGAAGACCGTTGAGACGGCGATGGAGCTGGTGACGGACGGGAAGAAGAACGTCGTGCGGAGGGCGCCACGCCCCCGGAGCAGCCTCTGGTTGACGACCAGGGCCAGACCCAGTGCCAGCACGGTCTGCAGGGGGACGGTCAGCAGTACGTAATAGGCGTTGTTACGCAGGGAGGTCGCGAAGAGCGTGCGGTCGAGTCCGTCCTGCGTGAGCAGCGCCCGGTAGTTGTCCAGGCCGACGAAATCGGCCTGGCCGGAGAACGGGTTGGACTGTCCGTCCCAGTGCAGCAGGCTCACCCACAGCGCCATCAGGATGGGAAGCACCATGAACAGGCCGAGGACGAGCACCATGGGGCTGACGAACAGCCAGCCCCAGGTGCCCTCCCCGCGAAGGCCCGCGCGCCGGGCGCGAACCTTCGCGGTCGTACCGGCTCTGCCGGGTGCGCTGTCAGGTGCGCCGGGCGAGCCGGTGGTGCGGGGGATACTGCTGGCGCGCATCGTGCGGATGGGCATGGGGCTCAGTTGCCCTTCGTGATCGCCTGTTCGCCGTTGCGCTGAAGGTCGGCGAGGATCTTCTTCGGGTCGGCGGTGCGCAGCGACTGCAGATCGGTGTTGAACTGGCTCAGGACCTTGTCGAAGCCGGCGATCGTCACCGGGCCCTGCGCGTAGGCGTTGCCCTCCACCCAGGCCTTGGCGGCCGGCTTCTTCTCGGCGTAGGTCTTGAGCGCGCTCGTCCGCGACGGCATGACACCGAACGCGTCGGCGAAGTCGAGCTGTTGCTGCGCGGAGGTCAGGTGCTTCACAAGGTCGACTCCCGCCGCCCGGTGCGCGCTGTCGGCGGCGACTCCCCAGCAGTTGCTGAAGGCGAGGGTGCCCTTCCCGGCGGGTCCCTCGGGCAGCGGCGCGACGGCGTACTTCACATCGGGGTAGTCGAGCTTCATGCCGCCCTCGAGCCAGTTGCCCTCGATGGTCATGGCGGCCTTGCCCTTGCCCAGTGCCTCACCGCCCCAGCTGGTGTCCACCTGCTTGGCGAACTTCATCGAGCCGGACTTGAGCAGGGACTGGACGAAGTCGAGCCCCTTGGCGTTCTCCGGGGTGCTCGCGGTCATCTTCTTCTGGTTCGGGTCGGTGAGCCAGCCGCCCGCCTGCTTCATGAAGACTCCGAGCCGCTGGTACTCGTCGCTGGTGACCAGGCCGGTCACGCCGTTGCCGGTGAGCTTGTCCGCGACGGTCCTCAGCTCCTCCCAGCTCTTCGGGTAGTCCTTTTCCGTCAGTCCGGCCTTCTTCCACAGGTCGGTGTTGATGGCGAGAGCGAGGGTGGAGGAGTCCTTCGGCAGACAGACCAGTTTCCCGTCGTACGAGAACGAGCCGCGCAGCTGCTCGGAGAAGTCGTCGGCGTCGGATATCCGGTCCCCGTACGGGTACAGCGAGCCGCCCTTCGCGTAGTTCGCGAACTGGTCGGAGTTGACGTAGAAGACGTCCGGCGGCTTGTGACCGGCGAAGGACTGAGCGAGCTGCTGGTTCATGTCCTTCGCGACCTCGACCGAGACCGAGTTGCCCGACTTCTTCGCATACGCGGCAGCGGCGGTCTTGACTGCCTGGGTCTCGGCGTCCCCCGAGGTGGCGATCAGTACCGTCAGTTTCTGCTTTCCGGCCTTGTCCTGCGCCGGCTCCTTGTCGCTGCCGAAGCTGGACGAGCAGCCGGTGGCGGCCAGGAGCGCCGCGCAGGTGGCGAAGGCGGCGACGGCCGTACGGGTTGCCATGAATTCCTCCAGATGGGATGAGGCTTGCGGCTCAGCTGCCCGGAAAGGGCGTGCTGTGAATGGGGGCCCGTCAACAGGCGCGGGGGTGGTTCAGTCGTCCGACGGGGAGGTGCTGTCCCGCACGACGAGGGACGGTTCGAGCAGGACGCGCTCGGGGGGAGCGCCGAGTTCCGACATCCGGGCCAGCAGAAGCCGGACGCATTCGCGGCCGACGGCCTCCAGCGGCTGGGCGACGGTGGACAGTCCGGGGGAGAGGAGGGCCGCCGTGGGGGAGTCGTCGAAGCCGACGACCGCGACATCCTTGCCCGGCACAGCCTGTCGCTCGCGCAGGGCGTGGTAGCAGCCCAGTGCGAGCATGTCGCTGGCGGCGATCACGGCCGTCGCACCCGCGTCGAGCAGTGGTCCGACAGCGGCCTGCGCCGAGGCGATGTCATCGATGCTCAGTGCCCGCTTACCACGCACGGGAAGGCCGTGCCGCTGCATGGCGCGCTGCCAGCCCATCGCACGGTCGTCACCGACCCCGGAGCCGCGCGGCCAGCCGAGGAACACGATCCTGCGATGCCCCAGAGCCACCAGATGCTCGACCGCCGCATCCGTGCCCGAGGCGCCGTCGACATCCACCCAGTCGCCGATCTGCCGGCCGGACCACATCCGGCCGAAACCCACGAACGGTACACCGCGCTTTTCCAGCCAGGCCTGGCGCTGGTCGCCCCGCTCGGTGCCGCTCAGCACGAACCCGTCCACGCTGTGCAGGTCGAGGAGCTCCTCGTATCCGTCGAGACCGGCGCTGCCAGGGGGTGAGGCGAAGAGCAGGATCCGATAACCGGCCTCGTCAGCGGTCTGGGACAGGGCGTGCAGAAACCGGTCCATGACCGGGGCCGAGGTGCCAGGGGCGGTGGGACGGATTCCGTACCCGATGAGCTTGCTCGATCGGGTACGCAGGGTCTGGGCCGCTCGGTGCGGTCGATAGCCCAGCTCGTCGATGGTGCGGCGGACCCGTTCCAGGGTTTCCGGACGCAGCAGCTCGGGCGAGTTGAGCGCGTTCGACACCGTCTGCGGAGAGACTCCGGCCCGCCGTGCGACCGTGGCCAGGGTGACTGAACCGGCCTTTGATCTGGGGGTGTTGGGCGAGCGGGGCATCAGTGTCTCCGGAACCGGTCGTACGAGCGGGTGAGTTCATTGGAGCGTTCCAAAACCGTTGTCAACGCACTGAAGTCGTCGTTAGGGTTCTTGGAACGCTCCAATGCCTGAGAGGTTCTGCTCTGTTGGACACCACTGTCAAGACCCACGACATGACGAACTCCGACACGGGGGCCGGCCCGGCGGTCGAAGGCCTCCAGCCGTTCCTGCATGACGCCTGTGTGACGCTGTACGCCCCGAGCTTCGCGATCTCCCACGCGGACGGACAGATCGGCGGTGGCGCCGACGGCTTCTACCACGGCGACAGCAGAGCCCTTGCCCGGCTGACCGTCGCGGCCGACGGAGTCGCGATCGCCCCTGTCCGAGAAGCCTTCGAGGGAGCGGACCGGGCGGCCTTTCGCAGTGTGCTGCGCGGCCTGGGCGAGGAGACACCTGATCCGGCCGTCACCCTGCACCGGCGCCGCCATGTCACCCCCGGGCACCTGGAGGAGACCCTCGAAGTCGCCAACGCCGGGCGGCAACACGTCCATGTCCGGCTGATCGTCACCGCCGGGACGGACCTCGCCCCGATCGAGCGCGTCAAATCCGGACACGCCGAGAGCCCGGTCATCGCCAACGTCACGGAGAGCGGACTCGGTTGGTCCAGGGACGACTTCGCGGTACGACTCACCAGCTGCCCGCGGCCTGCCGCCGTCGACCCGGCCGCCGGAACGCTGGCCTACGACATCGAACTCGCTCCCGGCTCTGCATGGACCGCTGAACTGCACTGCGACGCGGCTCATGAGGACGGCGACCAGTTCCCCGCGCCCCCGGCCGACAGCCTGCCCTGGCGCACACCGGTCCTGCGCAGCGCCGACCGGCGCTTCGACCACTGGCTGAGTCAGTCGGCCGCCGACCTCGACCGGCTGCGGCTGACCGATCCGATCGATCCCGCCGACCAGTTCCTGGCCGCCGGGGCCCCGTGGTTCCTCACCCTCTTCGGCCGCGACGCCCTGTGGGCGGCCCGCATGCTGCTGCCGCTGGGCACCGGTCTCGCCGCCGGCACGCTGCGCACACTTGCCCGCCGGCAGGGCACGAAGTCCGACCGGCACACCGAGGAGCAGCCCGGCAAGATCCTGCACGAAGTGCGCCGCGCCACCCAGAAGTTCAACGACAACTTCTCCCTGCCGCCCTGCTACTACGGCACGGTCGATGCCACCCCGCTCTGGATCATCCTGCTGCACGACTCATGGCGCTGGGGCCTCGCGCCCGAGCAGGTCGAACAGCTCCTGCCGCACGCGGAGTCCGCCCTCGCCTGGATGCGCGACCACGGCGACGCGGACGGGGACGGATTTCTCAAGTACATCGACCACACCGGTCGCGGCCTGGCCAACCAGGGCTGGAAGGACTCGGGCGACGCCATCCAGTACCGCGACGGCCGCCTCGCCACCTCCCCGATCGCGCTGTGCGAGGTCCAGGCGTACGCCTACGAGGCGGCCCGCGGCGGTGCGGAACTGCTGCGCGCCTTCGGCCGCCCCGGCGCAGACCGGTGGGAGGAGTGGGCCGAGCGGTTGCGTGACCGTTTCCGTAGGTACTTCTGGGTGGAGGACGAGCGCGGACCGTACCCGGCCGTGGCGCTCGACGGGGAGAAGAAGCCGGTGGACTCCGTCACCTCGGGCTTCGGCCACCTGCTGGGCACGGGCCTGCTCGACCACGAGGAGAGCGCCTTGCTGGCCGCCAGGCTCAGCGCTCCCGACCTCGACTCCGGCCATGGTCTGCGGACCCTGAGCAGCAACTCCGTGACCTACAACCCGTACGGCTATCACATCGGTTCCATCTGGCCGCACGACACAGCGATCGCGGTGCACGGCCTGACCAGGGCCGGCTTCCCGGATGCAGCCGCGTCCCTGTCCGAGGGACTGCTGACCGCATCGGCGGCCTTCGACGCGCGGCTTCCCGAACTGTTCGCCGGTCATGGAGCGGCGACCGACACCCGGCCTTCGCCCTATCCGGCGTCCTGCCGCCCGCAGGCCTGGGCGGCGGCCTCGTCCGTCATGATCCTCCAGTCGGTGCTGGGTCTCTCCGCCGATGTCCCTGGCGGAATACTCACGGTCGCGCCCGGCTTCGCGGAGGCCTACCGGCCGCTGAAGGTCGAGGGGCTCGCTGTCGCGGACGGGCGGTTGGACATCGCTGTCGACGCCGACGGCACGGCACACATCGAGGCCCCGAAGGGCCTGGTGGTGAGGAGGCAGCACACGACACCCCGTTGACTCGGAGCGGCTGTACCCGATCCGAGGCAGGGACCCGTGGGCCGGGGTCAGGTCCTGTCTCGGATCTGGCGGCCGAGGGCTGACGAGGGCCGCGGCCGGCACCCGGAGCATTCTTCGGCGACCGCCCAGGGCGTGGCACCTGCGCGCCGGACGAGCGGGCCCTCCCCGGCACTGTGGCAACGTACGAACCCCGGCTCATACACCACACTCTGGGGGCGACGCCCGTCCAGCACCGTGGGCCGCTCGCCGTCACCGGCCATAGCCCGCCACGCCGCGCACCCGGTGGGGCTGCGTCAGCCGCCGGTGCCGAGCGTGAGCGTAGGCCGTTCCAGTTCGAACCAGACGGCCAGGTCCAGTGTCCGCTCCAGACCGCTGCGGTCCGCGGTGTCTACCTGGCCCGGCTCGGCGGAAATGATCTCCTGCAGACGGCCGCGGTCCAACAGGTCGAGGGCGGGGCTGTTGCCTGCCGACAACATGTCGCGGACCTGGGTCTGCAGCTCCATGACGTAGGCCGGGTCCTGGGTCGAGGGGTACGGGCTCTTGACCCGGTTCAGAACCGAACGCGGCAGCAGGTCCGCGGTGGCAGCCCGGAGCAGACTTTTCTCCCGGCCGTCGAACGTCTTCATCGACCAGGGGGTGTTGAAGACGTACTCGACCAGACGGTGGTCGCAGAACGGAACGCGCACCTCCAGACCGGTGGCCATGCTCAGCCGGTCCTTGCGGTCCAGCAGTACCCGCACAAAGCGGGTGAGGTGCAGATAGCACACCTCCCGCATCCGACGCTCCAGCGGATCGCGTTCCCCGTCCAGGCGGGGCACCTGCGCCATGGCCTCTTCGTAGCGCTGGGCCACGTAGCCTTCCAGGCCCAGACGTTCGCGCAGCCCGGGCTCCAGCACCGAACTGCCACCGCGGCCGGGTTGGCGTTCCAGGGCCGCCAGCCAGGGGAAAGTGCCGGCATCTCGTGCGGCAGGATCGTGGAACCATGCGTAGCCGCCGAAGACCTCGTCCGCGGACTCACCGGACAGTGCCACCGTGGAGTGCTCGCGGATCGCCCGGAACAGCAGGAGCAGTGACTGGTCCAAGTCGCCCAGCCCCAGAGGCAGGTCCCGCGACCGCACGGCTGCCGCGCGCACGCTCGGATCCGCCAGCCCCTCGGGGGCGAGGACGATGTCCTGGTGGTCGGTTCCGACGTGCCTGGCGACGTCGTGCACATAGGGAGTGTCCGGGGTGGCCCGCAGATCGTCGGGGACGAAGTTCTCGCTCTGGCCGACGAAGTCGACGGCGAAGCTGCGCACGGTCTCCTTGCCGCGCAGCTGTTCGGCTGCCAGCGCAGTGACCGCGCTGGAGTCGAGCCCGCCCGACAGCAGGATGCAACGCGGCACGTCGGAGACCAGCTGGCGGCGGACGATGTCGTCGAGCAGCTCGCGTACCCGCGCGACGGTGTCGTCGCGGCTGTCGGTGTGCGCGACAGAGCGCAGCTGCCAGTAGGGGTGGGTGCGCAGGCCGGAGCGGTCGACGGTCACCAGCGTGCCCGGCTCCACCTCCCGCATCCCTCTCCAGATCGCGTGACCTGGGGTCTTGCACATCGAGAACAGCTCGCGCAAACCCTCCAGATCCACCTCGCGGGGAACCATCGGGTTTGCCAGGATGGCCTTCGGCTCGGAGCCGAACAGCACTCCGTCGTCGGTGGGGAAGTAGTACAGCGGCTTGATGCCCATCCGGTCGCGCATCAGGTGCAGCCGCTCGGTACGGCCGTCCCAGATCGCGAACGCGAACATGCCGTTCAGCCGCTCGGGGAGGTCGACGCCCCATTCCAGGTAGCCGCGCAGTACGACCTCGGTGTCACTGTCGGTACGGAAACGCCGGCCGTTTCGACGCAGTTCGTCGCGCAGTTCCCTGTAGTTGTAGGCCTCTCCCGAGTAGAGCAGCACGACATCGCCGTCCGGGGTGCGCTCCGTCATCGGCTGGACGCCGCCGGGCAGGTCGATGATGGCGAGTCGGCGATGGCCCAGTGCGGCGTGTCTGTCGAGCCACAGGCCCTGTGCATCCGGTCCGCGGCAGGCCATCGTGACGTTCATGGCTTCGGCGGTGGAGCGTTCCTGCCGCAGGTCGCGCCGGTAGGAGACCCAGCCGGAGATTCCGCACATGGGGTGGCCCTCCTTGTCGTGGAGAATGCATCCAGAGGGATGCGCACCATGCCGACTATAGGGATCAAATGGACATAACGGGTGGCTGATGTAGGCCTCTCCGCGGCCGTGTCGACCCGCTCGCAGGCCACACGGAGCACTCTCAGGGAACGCTTTGCCTACGGACTTGCACGCCTGAGCGACGGCGCCGGCGGAATGGTCGTTGAGGAAGTCACCGTCGGCGGCTCTGCGCAGGAGCCAGGCCCGAACGACCAGGTTGTCGGCCGCGAGCCGGCGCAGTGCCTCCATCACATGGACCCGGCCCCGACCGGCAACCCGTTCTGCCAGCCGGATCAGCGCGTCAGCTCCGCCCGGCGACCATTGTTCCAGTCCTCGACGTGGACACTGAAATGGCGGTGAGCCGCACCATCGGCGGCGGAAGCGATCGATTCTGCTCCGGCGTGGAATTGCCACCGATAGCATGCACGACATGATCAACTCATACGCGGGCCTTGACGATGCCGGGGTTGCGATAGCTGCGGCACATGCCGGCGCCGACGTGGTGCGCACCATGTACGGCCAGCAGCTCGCTCGCATCGACAAGGGAGCCGGGGACTTCGCCACCGCCGCCGATCTCGAGGCCGAGAGAACGATCCTCGGCGTCATCCGTGCCGCTCGACCCGAGGATGCGGTGCTCGGCGAGGAGGGCGGGCAGCAGGGGACTGCCGAGGCCGGGCGCCAGTGGCTGGTGGATCCCTTGTGCGGCACGCTGAACTACGCCGTCGGCAACATGCTGGTGGCCGTCAACGTGGCGCTGCGGGACGGGGCGGCGGCGGTGGCCGACCCGTTCAGCGGCGAGGTCTTCTTCACCGACGGTGAGACCGCCTGGGTGCGGCACAACGGGGCCGATGCACAGCTGGTGCCCACGTCCGCCACCCAACTGGTGGACGTCAACCTGGATCCGCCGTTCCCGAACGCACTTGACTTCCGGGCCGTGGACCTGTTGGCCCACCCGAAGTTCATCGAGCGGTTCCGGCCGCGGGTCGTGTCCACGACGCTGGCGCTGGCCTGGGTCGCCGCCGGCAAGCGTGCCGCGTACGTCACCGATGGCGGCGACCTGTCCGAGAGCGTGCATTTCGCCGCCGGCATCGCTCTGTGCCGGGCCGCCGGCTGCGTCGTCACCGGGATCGACGGCGCCCCGATCGGGCAGGGAGGCCGCGGACTTGTCGTGGCGGCCGACGCCGAAACCCACGGGCTACTGATGTCGGTGATCCGCGACCGAAGCGAGAACCGCACCTGAAGGGCCGCTCTCGCGCCGCCGCTTTCCGCGCCCTCCCGCACCCGAGCAGCTGCGTCGCACGCTTGACGACGTCGGCCTGGACGACACCACGTTCGCCACTCGGACCGTCACGAACCAGGCGGGGGCGGAGAGGGCCGGATTCACTGGTTCGCCGACCGTTCCGGTCAACGGACGCGATCCGTTCGCGGGAGAGGGGCGGGAGCCGGGGCGCGACCTTCCGGCTTCAGCGGTGTTCCGGGTTCGCGGAGTCGAAGCGGCAGCCCGCATCCCATTCGGATCGCTGGTTGCCGTGCGCCGGAATCCCGCCCGCCCGCTTGAGCATGGCCGCCAGGTGTATCAGGTTCCACGTCATGAAGGTGGTGTTGCGCTTGGTGAACTCGTTGTCGGGTCCGCCGGATCCGGGATCGAGATACGACGGTCCTGGGCCCGCCTCCCCGATCCAGCCCGCGTCGGCCTGCGGCGGGATGGTGTACCCGAGGTGTTGGAGGCTGTAGAGCACATTCATCGCGCAGTGCTTCACGCCGTCTTCATTGCCGGTGATCAGGCAGCCGCCCGCCCTGCCGTAGTAGGCGTACTGACCCTTCTCGTTGAGCAGACTGGAACACGCATAGAGCCGCTCGATCACCTTCTTCATGACTGACGAGTTGTCTCCCAGCCAGATGGGGCCGGCCAGCACGAGGATGTCGGCCGCCATCACCTGGTCGTACAGTGCGGGCCACTCGTCGCCGGCCCAGCCGTGTTCCGTCATGTCCGGCCATACGCCGGTCGCGATGTCGTGGTCGACAGCCCGTACGACGTCGACGCTTACGCCCTGCGCCTCCATCACGCCCCGGCTCCTGTCGATCAGCCCTTGTGTGTTGCTGACTTCGGGTGAGCGTTTGAGCGTGCAGTTGACGACGAGGGCGCGCAGGTCGTCGTAGCGAGTGGGTGACGAGTCGTCACTCGGCGACTGGGGGGTCACAGGTCCTCCTGGCTTCCGTCGCCGTGCCGTCACGGCGGCGCAACACCGACCATGGTGCTGGCAGGGATCTGGCTACGGCTGCTACGGCACAGTCGAACACCGGCGATCACTCCGACAGCCGAGCGCCCGGCAGGCCACCATCCGGACTTCGTCGCCTGCGCAGAGAGTTCCGGTGCCCGAGGACGCCGCTCAGCGGGTCAGGCACAGGTAGCGCAGAGGGCGCACGGATGTGCCCGGCGCTGCGGCCGATGTGTCCTTCTCGGAGGACTTCCGGATCAGTCGGTGTCGAGGCCGTCGACCAGGCGGTTGAGGAACCGGGTGAACGTGGCTTCCGGAGTGAGCGGGCGTCCGGGCGCGGCGAGGGCCTCGGCGAGCTCCGGATGGTGGCCGTCCGCGGCGACAGCGGCGAGGTAGCGGGCTTCCGCTGCGGCCCGGTCGGGTGATCCCGCGGCTGCGGCCTGCGCGATCTCGTGGGCGACGTGCCCGGCCACGAACCCGGTGAGCTGGGCGAAGATCTCCAGCTTCACTGCGCCGTCCAGCCCGGTGGGCCGAAGGGCGGCAAGGGCGCGTTCCAGGAAGGCCAGGGTGTTGGGGCCGGGTGTCCGGCGGGCCGACAGCGCGGCGGGCAGCCAGGGGTGCCGGAGCATGTGAGCGCGCTGGAGGTGCGCGATGGCCTTCAGGTCGGTGCGCCAGTCGCCGGTGCGGTCGTTCGTCGTCGGCAGTTCGCCGCTGACGTGGTCGACCATCAGTTCCAGCAGCGTCTCCTTGTCGGGGGCGTAGCTGTAGAGCGACATGGCACCGGCTCCGACCTGTGCGGCGACCCGCCGCATGGTGACCGCGTCGATTCCTTCCGCGTCTGCGAGGGCGACGGCTGCGGCCGTGATCGCCTCGCGGCTGAAGGTGGGCCTTCGCCCCCTGCGGGGCCGGGTGGGACCGAGCCAGAGTTGCTGTGGGTCGACGCTCATGGCGTCGGACTCGCCGTCGGGGGTCACGACCCTCGTATTCCTTTCCTGGTTGCTGCCTCTCGTGTCGAAGCCATCCAAGCATCTACTATTCTCGTACGTGGTACGAGAATAGTGGAGGGCACGATGACATCACGCATGTACGACGCTGTGCCGAGGTCGGCCTGGATGCCGCCTTCCGGGAATCCGCCGCTGATTGCACGGCTGATGAGAGCGACCTGGCGCAATCTCCCGGCCAAGCGGCACGAAGCCGGGTGGGAGCCGGGACTGGTGGTGCCGGCCGCCGACGGCAGCCCGTTGCGTACGGATCACTACTTTCCGCGTGCGGAGGGAGACTTCCCCACCCTTGTCGTGCGCTCGCCGTACGGTCGGGGCGTGCCGTGGTCACCCATGTACGGCATGCTCTTCGCCGAACAGGGCTTCCATGTGGTCCTGCAGAGCTGCCGCGGCACCGGCGGCTCGGGTGGCCGGTTCGACCTGTGGCGCAACGAGGCCGCCGACGGTCAGGCCACGGTGACCTGGCTGCGAGAGCAGCCCTGGTTCAACGGAATTCTGGGCACGGTCGGCCCCAGTTACCTGGGTTACGTGCAGTGGGCGCTCGCCCTGGACCCGCCACCGGAGCTGAAGGCGATGGTGGCGCAGGTGGGTCTGCACGATCCCTACGCCTGTTTTCACACCGACGGTGCACTCCGCCTGGAGAACGCCCTCGCTGTCGGTGTCGGCATGAAGTACCAGCATCGGGGGATCGCCTCCTTCGTGAGGGCGACGCTGCGCCTGCAGCGCCGACTGCGCGCCATCACCACCGCGCAGCCGCTGCGCGGAGCGTACGCGTCCGCACTGGGGGGAGAAGTGCCCTGGCTGGACGACGTGATGACGCACCCTGACGCCAACGACCCGTACTGGCTCGGCGCGTCCCCGGGGGAAGCGGCTGAGAGGTTGAGCGTGCCCACCGCCCTGACCACCGGGTGGTACGACGCACTGGTCGACCAGACCTTCGAGCAATACGACAGGCTGCGTCGGGCCGGCTGCGACGCCGCTCTGCTCGTCGGCCCCTGGACACATACCTCCGCGCTTCAACAGGGCTGGCCCGAGGTGTTCGCCGAGAGCCTCGCCTGGCTGCGCGCGCACCTGTGCGCCGACCCCTCCGGCCTGCGCCCCACCGCAGTGCGCGTGCATGTCGGTGGCGAGAACGCGTGGCGGGACCTCGACGACTGGCCGCTGTCCGCGGCCGCTACGTCATGGTTCCCCACCCCGGGCGGGTATCTGACCCAGCAGGCCCCCACGGACAACACACCGCTGACGTCCTTCCGTTACGACCCGGCCGACCCCACCCCGTCCGTCGGCGGCCCTCTGCTCTCCCGCGGCGCCGGACCCCGCGACAACAGCACCCTGGAAGCCCGAGCGGACGTCCTGACATTCACGGGCCCGCCGCTGGCCGAACCCGTGGACGTCGTCGGTCCGGTCTCCGCGCGGCTGAGCATCGCCACGGACACCGGATACGCCGATGTCTTCACCCGATTGTGCGACGTGGACGCACAAGGCCGTTCACTCAACGTCTGTGACGGATTGGCTCAGCTGCGGACGGGTGAGCAGGAGCCCTCGATGGTCACCGTGCCGATGGGCCCGACCGCCCACCGCTTCGCCGCCGGCCACCGTATCCGCTGGCAGATCAGCGGAGGTGCCCATCCGCGCTACGCCCGTAATCCCGGAACCGGGGAGTCGTCGGTCACCGCCACCGACTTCACACCGGTACACCTCACGCTCCACGCGGACTCAGCACTGATGCTTCCCCGGAGCACCCAGGCTGCGCAGCCCTTCGAAGGTGAACAGCCCGGCGCATAGACAGCGGGGCGCCACCGGGAAGAAGGAATACAGTCCCGGTGCGCGACGTCCTCGTTCGCCGCCTGGTGCCCCCCGACGGGTTCGGCCGCGGGCGGGACCCCCTCGTGTCCGGTGAGGGCGTCGTCCGCAGCGCCGCGGTGCCACCGGCGCCGCAGGTCCGGGCCTCAGCAGCCGGGCGCGTGCGGGTCCTCCCAGCGGGCGGGGCCCGGGAGGCCGAGCAGCCGTATCAGGTGGAGCAATTCCTCCGAGTCGCCGTGGCCCTGCAGCCGGTCAGGGGCGTGGAGGATGAGCCAGGTGGCGAGCTCGGCGCACATCTCATCCCTGTTCTCACGGCTGTGCCAAGGGAGCAGATCCCCAAGCAGGGCGTACTCCCACTCCCTTACCGCCTCGGCCAGGTTCTGGTCGGCCACGGGATGACGCAGTTCCGCCCAGACGGTGAGCCACGGACTGAGCTCGCCGGACGCCTCGGCGCACAGGGCCAGGACCTCGTACGCCGGCACGGTGGGATCCGGGTCGGTGAGACTGAGGGCCCACCAGGCGTGCAGGAACTCCCGCACCGCTGCGGCTTGCCCGACAGGCCACCGCTGCCAGTGGCCTCGGGCGAACGACCGTCCGGCCTCCTCCATACCGAGTGAATCGGCGGGGCCACGGACAAGTGCCGCGGCGAACTGAGGCAGGATGCGACGCAGGACGGCCGCGTGGTCGGTCCAGTCCGGGGCATCCCAGGTGCGACGCAGGAGGTCGGGGTCCAACTCCAGGTCCGGCACTTTCAACTGCGCGAGTTCCTCCGCGCTGCCCCAGTGACACGGGCAGTTGTACTCCTCGGAACGGGCGGTCATGCCACGGAAGGTGACGGCAAGGCCGTCCAGTGCCGCGTAGAGACGGAGTCGAGCCGGAGCGTCGTCACGGTTCATCGGGGGCGCCCGTCCTTCAGGTACTCCGGAGGGCTTCCGCCGGCCGAAGATTCCTACTCTACGTGGCTTCCGTACTGCCCTCGTCGTGGCCTGGCAACGCGGGAACGTCATCGCCGAGGGCCGTGACCGTGGCACTCTTCCGATGACCTGCCGACCCGCTCGGTGACCGGCTTGCCCAGGGGGCGAACTCGGCGGAATGCATACCCCATGACACGCACCTCACCGGACTCGGGCCACCGTCCGTGCACAAGATGCCGCCTGCTGCCGGGCTGTGCCAACGTGGAGGGAGCAGCGGCGCAGCCCTGGCGTGCCGGGGCCGGAAATGAGGTGCCGATGGACCCGGTCGATGCCCTGCGGCGGATCGCCTTCTTGCTGGAACGCGACCAGGCTGCCACGTACCGCGTCCAGGCGTTCCGCAGGGCCGCCGCCACGGTGGGGGCGATGACGGGCCACGAGATCACGGAACGAGTGGCGTCGGGGTCGCTGGAGTCGGTCAGGGGCATCGGGCCGAAGACGGCACAGGTGGTGCGTGAAGCGCTGGCCGGGGAAGTCCCGGGCTACCTCCAGCGGCTGGAGGCCGCCGCCGCGGCTCCCCTCACGGAAGGGGGTGAAACGCTGCACGCCCTGCTGCGTGGCGACTGCCATCTGCACTCCGACTGGTCGGACGGCGGGAGTCCGATCGAGGAGATGGGACGGACGGCGATCGAGCTGGGGCACGAGTGGGCGGTCCTCACCGACCACTCACCCCGGCTGACTGTGGCGAACGGACTGTCGCCCGAACGGCTGCGCCGCCAATGGGAGGTCGTGGCCGAACTCAACGAGCAGTGGGCACCGTTCCGGCTGCTCACCGGCATCGAGTGCGACATCCTTCCGGACGGCTCCCTCGACCAGGAGGACGGACTGCTGGAGCAGCTCGATGTGGTGGTCGTGTCCGTCCACTCCAAGCTGCGGATGGACGCACGTGCCATGACGCGCCGGCTGGTCGCGGCCGTTCGTCATCCGCAGGCGGATGTGCTGGGGCACTGCACGGGCCGTCTGATCACCGGCCGGGGACGCCCGGAGTCGGAGTTCGACGCGGACGAGGTCTTCGGCGCGTGTGCCGAGGCGGGCACAGCGGTGGAGATCAACAGCCGTCCGGAGCGGCTCGATCCGCCGCGGCGTCTGCTGCGGCAGGCCGTCGCCACAGGTGTGCTGTTCGCCATCGATACCGACGCGCATGCGCCGGGACAGCTCGACTGGCAGATCTTCGGCTGCGCCCGGGCGGAGGAGTGCGGTGTGCCCGCAGAACGGGTCATCACGTCGTGGCCGGTGGACGAACTGCTGCCCTGGTCATGATGCCGAGCCCGGCCGGTCCGTGGCGAGGGCGAGGACAGGGAGGGTTGGTGACTTCGCCTCCCATCGAACGTCTTGTTTCGACATTTGTCGATACAGCCGACCTTGGCATCGGGATCGACAGTTGTCAATATTGAGGAATGTCGAAACAAGCTGGTCTGCTGGTGCTCGGGCAGAACGAGACGGCGTGCTGCGCGCCGATGGTCCGCGAGCCACTGGGCGAAGAGGCCGCGTCCGAGCTGTCGCGGATGTTCAAGGCGCTCTCGGACCCGATCCGGCTGCGGCTGCTCTCGCTGATCGCCTCACACGAGGGCGGCGAGGCGTGCGTGTGAGACCTCATCGGCCCGTTCGACGTCTCCCAGCCGACGATCTCCCACCACCTGAAGGTGCTGCGGGAGCCGGCCTGGTCGGCTCCGAGCGGCGCGGGACCTGGGTGTACTACTGGGTGCTCCCCGAGGCGCTTGCGAAGCTGTCCGCCCTGCTGGAGATCCCCGCCGTACCCGCGAAGGCCCTCGCGTGAGCGCGCCCGCGTCTCTGCTGCGGCGGGCCGCCGTCGAGGGACTGGGGACGGCCGCGCTGGTCGCGGTAGTGGTCGGCTCCGGGATCCAGGCCACCGAACTGACCCGCGACGTCGGAACGCAGCTGCTGGCCAACTCCCTCGCCACCGTCTTCGGCCTCGGCGTGCTGATCACCCTGCTTGGCTCGGTGTCGGGGGCGCACTTCAACCCGGCCGTCACCCTCGCCGCCTGGTTCACCGGCCGCCGCACCGGAGACGGTCCCGCCCTGCGCGACGTCGCCGCCTACGTACCCGCCCAGGTGGCCGGGGCGATCGCGGGTACGGTGCTGGCCGACGCCATGTTCGGCAAGCCGCTGGTCGCCTTCTCCACCCACGACCGGTTCCACAGCCAGCTGTGGCTGGGCGAGGTCGTGGCCACCGCCGGGCTGGTCTGGCTCATCTTCGGCCTGACCCGCGCCGGCCGCGCGCACCTCGCGCCGCTGCTGGTCGCCTCCTACATCGGGGCGGCGTACTGGTTCACCTCCTCCACGTCCTTCGCCAACCCGGCCGTCACGATCAGCCGGGCGTTCACCGATACCTTCGCAGGCATCGCCCCCGCCTCCGTGCTGCCGTTCCTCGTCGCCCAGCTGGTCGGCGCCGCCGCCGGTCTCGGCCTGGTCGCCGCCTGCTTCGGCCGCCCTGCCGCCGCAGACGACGAGGTCGTCCTCCCCCTTGGCGGGCAGCAGCCCGCCGCCCCCGCCCGTTCCGCCGAAGAAAGCGCCCTGGCCTGATGAGCACCTCCGCCACCCCGTCCGTGCTGTTCGTCTGCGTGCACAACGCCGGCCGCTCCCAGATGGCCGCCGCCTTCCTCACCCACCTCGGCGGGGACCGCGTACAGGTCCGCTCCGCCGGGTCCGCCCCCGCCGACACGGTGAACCCGGCCGTGGTTGAGGCCATGTGGGAGGTCGGCATCGACATCTCGGCCGAGGCCCCGAAGGTCCTTACCACCGAGGCGGTGCAGTCCTCGGACGTGGTGATCACCATGGGCTGCGGCGACGCCTGCCCCTACTTCCCCGGCAAGCGGTACCTGGACTGGCAGCTCGAAGACCCGGCCGGGCAGGGTGTCGCTGCGGTCCGGCCGATCCGCGACGAGATCGAGCGGCGCATCCGCGGCCTGCTCGCTGAGCTCGCCATCGAGCCAGCGGCGTGAAGACCAGGCCCGCCAAGTAGCGATCGGAATCACCAACCGCTAGCCGGAGTCACAGGGCTGACCAGCCAGGCTTGACCTTCAAGTCGGGTCGAAGGTTTACCGTCGGCGGTGTGACGATCTACCGAATCTCGCAGCTGGCCGAGCGCTCCGGCGTCCCGGCCACGACGCTGCGCTTCTACGAGGACGCCGGCCTGCTGCCCGCCGATCGCACGCTGTCCGGGTATCGGGTGTACGGCGAGGACGCGGTGGAGCGTCTGGCCTTCATCTCCTCAGCCAAACTGCTGGGCCTGGCCCTGGAGGAGATCCGCGAGCTCCTGGACGTCCGTGAGGAAGGGGTGTGCGCCTCGGTCCGAGCGCGGATGCTACCGCTGGTCGCGGGCCGGATCGCCGAGACGTACGGCCGGATCGCCGAGCTGCGCGCGTTCTCCGCCCACCTGACTGGTGTCCACACCGAGCTGGCCGGTCCGGCGCCCGCGGGGGCGTGCGGGCCGGATTGCGGCTGCACCACGACCGGCCCGGCGCCGGCGGCCGGGCCCATGCCGATCGCGCTGTCGCCGACCCGCCTCGCCCCGGACGTCGAGCCGTGGCGGGACGTCCCGGCGGCGTGCACCCTGGGCGGTGCCGAGCTGGGCGAGCGCACCGAGGAGTGGCGGCAGCTGGTCGGCGAGGCCGAAGGCCGCGAGGAGATCCCCGACGGCGTACGCCTTGTCTTCCCCGCCAGCGCCGAGCTGGCTGGCGAGCTCGCAGCCCTTGCCGTGGCGGAGCAGGGCTGCTGCGCGTTCTTCGACTTCACCCTGCACCTGACTCCGACCGCTCTCCAGCTGGAGGTGCGGGCGCCCGAGTCCGCCGCCGGGATGCTGGCCGACCTCTTCGGAGTACCCGCATGACCACCACCTCGCCCCGTCCGTCCCGGCCCTGGGGCACGCTCGGCGCTGGCGCCGCCGCGGTTGCCGCCTGCGCGGTGTGCTGCGCGGGGCCGATCCTGGCCGTCCTCGGCGGTATCGGCGTCACCTCCGCCCTCGGCGCGCTGTGGATGCCCGCCCTCGCGGTCCTGGCCGTAGCCGCCGGACTCGGCATCCTCGTCGTACGGCACCGGCGCCGCACGGCGCCCTGCCGGACAGCACGGGCACCGGCCGACCTCGGCATGCCCACGATGGGGCCGCCCCAGGAAATGGACGACAGTCGCAGCGCTCGCTGAGCGGGAGCCGCGGGCCGCGCCGGGCAAGGTGGCTGTGAGGCGAACCAGACCCTCACCGAGGTCCGCCGCCGGGTCACCGTGACGCACCGCGGCCGGCGCGGACGCAAGGGCAACCGTGAGTGGGACCTGCGCAACCGGCTCACCCGTTCCGCCGCCCGGATGCGCGGCGAGCACGTCGACGCTCTCCTCGACGAGCTGTCCAACCTGTCCAAGGCGATTGGCGAACCGATCACCGCGGCGTGGAACGCCAAGGAAGACCTCTTGGACCTGCTTGCCACCGTCCGGACCGGGAACAGGTCCGCGATCTGCTGTACCGGTTCTACCGACGCTGCGCCGACGCCGGCCTTCCCGAACTGCAGCGCCTGGCCACAACCGTCGAGACGTGGTGGCCAGCGATCCTGGCGTTCCTGCACACCGGGATCACCAATGCCGGCTCCGAAGGCACCAACCGGGTCATCAAGACCGTCGCCCGCGACGCCTACGGCTTCCGCAACCCCGTCAACCAGCGCTTACGCACCCGCTGCGCGACCACCCGTCGAACCCGTGGACACCTCGATGCCCGCTAATTTCGTTGAGCCCGCACCCTGCAATCGTGTTGGCTAGTGCTGTGACCGGATTGGTTCGCCGGGTCGGCGGTTGGAGCGGTTGGAAGGTGGAAGCTGCAGTAGATCAATTACGCCGCGTGCCCGGCGGACGGCATCGAGCACGGCGGGACGGCGGGGCACTCTTATTCCTGGCGTGTCGTATTCCTCGCCTCAGCCGCGCTTCATGCTCGACGTCGGGGACCTGGCCAGGGGTAGCCGAGCTGATCGGCAAACTCCTTCGAACCGCCGCAAACCTCGGCGACCTCGCGGGGATCTTCGGCCATGAGACGCGCCTCGAGGCGCTCTGCCTGCGAGGACTGGTGCGGGCAGGTCACCGGCGAGCGCGACCAAGGCCGCGTTCCGGGCCGGTCTGGTGTCGATGCCGTGGGGCAGGAGTTTCGAGCTGAGGCCGGTCTGCGAGGTGGGGCGGCCGGGGAAGAGGCCGGTGGAAGGCATGGGCGACGCCGGCCTCGTACCGGTCGAGGCCGACGTCGACAGCGGCGGTGGGGTCGGTGATGGCCTGCTCGTATCGGCCGGCCTGCCGTTGGGCTTCCCCACAGGACCTGGCCACGTGGGACCGACTGATTGTCCCGTCAGGCGTCCTGTCGGCGCAGTACCAGGTAGCCGCTGATCAGGGCGGCGGCCGTCCAGGCCAGCAGGATGGCGAGAGCCGCCCCCGATCCGTAACCGGGTCCGTAGCGTCCGTCGTTGGACGGCCCGGCGATGTGCATCAGTTCCAGGCCGGCCTGGTCGGGCAGATACCGCAGGACGGGCTTCAGAGCGGGGATGTTGCCGAGCCCCTGGGAGCCGAGGAACAACAGCGGGAGCAGGATGCCCATCGAGATCGCCGAACTGCGCACGACGGTCGCGATCCCCATGGAGAAGACGCAGATCAGGGTGAGGTAGACGACGGCCCCGGCGAGCGCGGCCGGCACTCCGTCCGCGGTGAGGTCGGTTCCGTACGGGCCAAGCGCCGCCTGTGCCGCGACGAACGTGATGAGGACGATCACCATCGAGGCGGTGAGGGCCGTCAGAGTGCCGGCCAGCACCTTGCCGCCGTAGAACAGACCACGTCCCGGCACCGCGGCCAGCGAGGTCCGGATCGATCCGGACGAGTACTCGGCACCGACGAGCAGGACACCGAACACGACGAGGGCGAGCTGCCCGAGGGTCACGCTGTACAGGGCGGCGACCAGCGGATTGAAGTTGACGACGTGCTCGATGTTGTTGCGCCAGTTGGACGCGACGAGCGTGCCGATGCCTGTGCTGAGCACGAAAGCCAGCAGCAAGGTGTAAGCGGTCGAGCGCACGGTCCACACCTTGGTCCATTCGGCGGCGAGCACCGCCCGGGGCGAGTTGCTGGTCATCGCTGTGCTCCTCCCGGCTGCTCCGCCCGGTACTCGACCGCGTCGGCGGTCAGCCGCATGAACGCCTCTTCCAGCGATGCGTGACTTCGTGCCACCTCGTGCACCGGCACCGCGTGGGCCCCGACCAGTTCACCGATCCGCTCCGGGCCGGCGGCCGCACTCAGGCTCCCGTCCGCGCATTCGGTGACCTCGATCCCAGCGTCGGCCAGCACGTCGCGCAGCCGCTGCGGTTCCGGAGTGCGCACTCGCACCCCTGCTTCCGTGTGTTCGTCGATGAACTCGGTCATGCCGGTGTCCGCGAGGAGCCGGCCGCGGCCGATCACGACCAGATGATCGACGGTGAGTGCCGCCTCACTCATCAGGTGACTGGAGATCAGCACGGTGCGCCCTTCGGCCGCCAGGTCCCGCAGGAGGCGCCGGATCCACAGGACGCCCTCCGGATCGAGGCCGTTGACCGGCTCGTCGAGCACCACGACGGCCGGCTCGCCGAGCAACGCAGCGGCGATTCCCAGTCGTTGGGCCATACCCAGCGAGAACGTCCCCATCCGTTGGCGCGCGGCGCTCGCCAGCCCGGCCAGCTCGATCACCTCGTGCACGCGGCGTGCCGGGATCCGGTTGCTCCGGGCCAGACACCGCAGATGGTTCAGCGCGGTCCGGCCGGGGTGCACGGCCCTGCTGTCGAGCAGAGCGCCCACCGTACGCAGCGGATCGCGCAGCTGTCGGTACGGCGCGCCATCGATCCGCACCTCGCCGGCGGTCGGGCGGTCCAGGCCCAGCATCATGCGCATCGTGGAGGACTTTCCGGCGCCGTTGGGGCCGAGGAATCCGGTCACCAGGCCGGGCCGTACCCGGAAGCTGAGCCCGTCCACCGCCGTGGTGTTCCCGTAACGCTTGGTCAGGTCGGTCGCTTCGATCATGTCGGCGATGTTCCGGGACGAGAGGCCGCTGCCACATCCGGCCCAGGGCCTACCGCCTTTCCTCCACCCACGGGTGGAGGGGGCCGGCATAGGAGCCTGTGCCTCCGCCCCTGGAAGGAGCGCCAGGTTCAACTGCCGGACGGAGGTGGCGGGCCCTGCGCCTGGATAGGGTCGAGAGGTGCGAGCAAGTACTACTGAGGTGGACCCGGACTATCATCTGATCCTGGCCCGGCGGCTGAGCCGACGCCAACACATCGCTCTGGACTGCGTGTTCGTATTCGCCTACGCGGCCGCGCTGTTGCTGACCGGCTCGACAGATGCGCCGTCGTCCACGGCACCCTCCCCGGCCCCGGTGCCGTGGGAGCGGCTCGTACTCATCGCGGCGGCCACCGCGCCCGTCGCCGTGCGGCGGATCTGGCCGTTGCCCGTGTTCGTGTTCGTGCTGGCGGTGACCGTCGTCGCCGTAGTGCGGGACGCCACCTGGGACCCGTTCCTGGCGGCGGCGTTCGCCATGTACACCGTCGCCCTCACGGTGCCGTCACAACGTTGGTGGCAGCGGTGGCTGCCCGGACTGGCGCTGGCGACCCTGTCCCTGGCCGGTGCCGCCGGAGCGACGCACGCGGACGACGCATACTGGTGGCGCGGCGGCCCGGGGCTGCTGCTGCTCGGCTTCACCGCGCTGCTCGGCGCCTGGCAGCTGGGACGGACCGCGCGGCAGAGACGCGCGTTCGCCATTCGGGCGGTGGAGCAGCTCGCGCAGCGAGCCGTCACGGAAGAACGCCTGCGGGTCGCCCGCGAACTGCACGACGTCGTCACCCACAGCATGGGCCTGATCGCGGTCCAGGCCGGTGTCGCCAACCATGTCCTGCACGCCAGACCGCAGGAGGCGCACGACGCGTTGCAGGTCATCGAACGCACGAGCCGCACCGCACTGAACGACATGCGCCGGATGCTCGGTGTGCTGCGCACCCCCGAAGGCGAGCGGAAGCCGGCCTCTCTCGGCCCGGTCCCCGGCGCTGCCGCACTTCCCGAACTCGTCGGGCAGGCCGGTGCGCAGCTGACGATGCGCGGTGTCGAGAACCTGCCCGACGGAGTCGCTCTGGTCGTCTACCGAATAGTCCAGGAGGCGCTCACCAACGTCGCCAAGCACGCCGCCCCGGACTCCCGTTGCCAGGTGGAGGTCGTCGCGAACGGCCGCGACGTCCGGATCGACATCACCGACGACGGGGGAGGCCGGGCGCCCCTGACGAAGACGACCGGCGGCCATGGCATCGTCGGCATGCGCGAGCGCGTCGCCATGTACGGCGGGACCCTCACCACCGGACCGCGTCCGGAGGGCGGCTTCGCGGTGCACGCGTCCCTGCCGTACGAGGAGAGCACATGACCAGGCCCGCCGGCTCGCCCGCCGAACCGCCCGCTCTTCCGTCCGGGGATCCGGTCCGGGTCCTGATCGCCGACGATCAGGCCCTGCTGCGCGGCAGCCTCCGCGTGCTCGTCGATGCCGAACCCGGCCTGGTGACCACATCGGAGGCGGCGAACGGGACGGAGGCGGTGCGCTGCGCCCGGCAGGACCCGCCGGACGTGATCCTGATGGACGTACGGATGCCCGGGATGGACGGCATCGAGGCGACCCGGCAGATCTGCGGTTCTCCCGGCACCGCGAACGTCAAGGTGCTCATGCTGACGATGTTCGACCTGGACGAGTACGTCTATGCCGCGCTGCGGGCCGGCGCGAGCGGCTTCCTGCTCAAGGACACGCCGCCCGGCGAACTGATCGCGGCGATACGGGTCGTGGCCGGAGGCGATGCGCTGCTGGCACCGGCCGTGACGCGGCGCCTGATCGCGGAATTCGCGCATCGCCCACAGCCCTCGCAATCACTGCCGCACACCCTGGACGGTGTGACCGGGCGCGAGCGCGAAGTCCTCATCCTCATCGCCCGCGGCCTGTCCAACACCGAGATCGCCGAACGGTTGTACCTCGGTATCGCCACCGTGAAGACCCATGTCGGCCATCTGCTCACCAAGCTCGACTGCCGCGACCGCGCGCAGTTGGTGATCGTCGCGTACGAGAGCGGCCTGGTCACGGTAGTACGCCCACCGGCGATCGGTCCTTGAAGACCGGGACGAGATCTGGAGACGCTGGCGCGAAGGGCAGTCGTTCAGCTTGACCGGGCGGGCACTCGGGGCACCGATGCACCACGTCCGCCAGTTCCTGTACCAGAGCGGCGGCGTCCGCCTCACTCCGCAGACGCGGTCAGAGCGGCATCTGAGCGGCAGCGAGCGCGAGGAGATATCCCGTGGCATCGCCGCCGGTGAATCGGCCCGCCAGTTGGCCAAGTTTTCCTGGTGACGCCTCGATGCAGATCTCGCACGAAGCGGTCTACCTCTCGTTCTACGACCCTCGCCGGCGCCAGGCGATCGACCGCAGCCTCACCCAACGGCTGCGGTCAGGCAGGCCCATGCGTCGTCGGAAGATCGCCCGCCGGCCCACTGGGCGGGGACATCATCCGCGGCATGGTGTCCATCACCGCCCGCCCCGCCGAGGTCGAGGACCGCAAGGTTCCCGGCCACTGGGAGGGCAACCTCGTGATGGGCACCCGGCCCTCGGCCGTCGCCACGCTCGTCGAGCGCACCAGCCGCTATACGGCCATCGTTGCGCTGCCCGACGGCATCAAGGTCGAGCAGGTCACTCCACACCTCACCAGGAGTCTCCTCGGCATCCCGCCCCAGCTACGACGAACGCTCACCTGGGACCGGGGCCGGGAGATGGCCGAGCACCAGGCCATCACCACCGAGACCGGGATGCCGATCTACCTCTGCAAGCCGCGCAGCCCGTGGCAGCGCGACACCAACGAGAACACCGACCGGCTGCTTCGGCAGTACCTGCCCAAGGGCGCGGACCTCCGCACGTTCAACCAGGCCGACCTGGACGCAATCGCCCACGAGCTCAACCATCGCCCGCGCAAGATCCATGGCTATCGCACCCCGGCAGAGGTCTACGCTGACCTCCTGAACAGCGTTAATGCGCTGACCGCTTGAGCTCGCCACCGTTTGTGAGAAGAGTTCGGCGCCTCGGGGCGCCTGAGGCGCCGAACTCCAGTCAGGTGTCGCGCGCTGCCGTCACTGCCGGTCGAGGACGGCAGCGGCCTGGTCCAGGATGTGGTGCCCGATACCGTGAGCGCGGACAACGGAAGAGGGGCCCGGTGGTACGGAAGCTCGACCCGGAGATCGCGCGGAAGCGGATGATCAGCTACGGCATGGAACCGACTGCGCCGTATCCCGGGCGCATCGACGCCCCGTGGCCAGGTATCTGTCTGAAGTGTAAGCAGCCCGGAAGCCCAACGCTGAGCAACGCGAAACGCCAAGGCGTCTGCGCGCCCTGCGGAAAGGCTCGGGCTGCTGAGGCCCTGCGGCTTCCTCTCTCTGACGTAGTACGTGCGGAGCTGAAGGCGTGCCACGCCTTCCTCGACGCGGGCGACACCCTCGTTGTCCCCTACCTCAACTACTCACGCGCGAGCACCTCATGCGCGGCTGCCACCTCTTGAGCAATCGCTCAACTCCCTGTTACCGTCCGCGTCGAGAGCAGGTTGAGCGGTCGCTCAAATGCTGTGGGACGGGGGGCGGGAACGGGATGAGGCTGTATGTCGAGACGCGCATTCGCGCAGACCTTGAAGACCTTTGGGAGCAGACCCAGAATCCTGCACAGCACCAGCGGTGGGATCTCCGTTTCACCGAGATCGTCTGTCTGCCGGGCGGGCCCAGTGATGCCCAACGGTTCCGCTACGCGACCCGCGTGCTCCCCTTCCTGACCGTCACGGGCACTGGCATCAGTGCGGGCGAGCACCGTCGGGCAGACGGTGAGCGGGTCTCGGCGTTGCGGTTCGCATCGGCCCACCCACTCTCCCTGCTGGCCGATGGCAGTGGCTACTGGCGCTATGTACCGACACCGGACGGCATCCGCTTCCTGACCGGCTACGACTACAGGACGCGTTGGGGTCGCCCCGGGGCCGGCGTGGACCGGCTGGTCTTCCGGCCCCTGATGGGCTGGGCCACCGCCTGGTCCTTCGACCGGCTGCGGCTCTGGTGCGAACGCGGCATCAGCCCTGCCCGCTCGCTCTGGCACGCGCTCGCCGAGCTCGGCGTACGGCTGCTGGCCGTCCTGTCGCTACTGCCTTTCGGACCCGTCGCCGCGTTCGTTGCCGTCATGGCCTCGCTCCTGCTGCCGCCCCTGCCCACTACGCCCGCGGCGCGTCGCTGTCTGCGCAGGCCTCCGGCCCGGACCGCCACTCCCACCCTCCTCGCCCGTCTGGAGCGTCCATGACTTCGATCTTCCGCCTTGCCATGGGTCTTGACTTCGACCGGCTGCATCCCCAGTTGCAACGGCGCTTCTCGGTCGGCCTGGAGAGCGGGGAGGCGTGCATCGGCCACGGTGTCATGGACCGGATCTGGCACGGGCGGCCGTTCGTGAAGCCGTTCCTTGCCCTCGGCGGCACGCGCAACGTCCTCGTTCCCCGGACCGGCCGTCACATCCCCTTCACGATAGAGAACGTGCCGTACACCGACTCCTTCGGCCGCGAGACCGTCACCTTCGTGCGCACGTTCGCGCTGCCCGGCGGAACGCGCAGGTTCGACGCCACCATGGTCCACAGCCCCGAACGGTCCTGTGTCCTGGACTATCTCGGCACCCACCAGCATCTCGCCAGCGATCTCTGGCTGAGCGCCGAGCCCGACGGTTCTCTTCTGATCCGATCCGGCGAACACCGGTTCCGGGAGGGGCCGTTCGATCTGAGGGTCCCAGAAGTTCTCGGAGGCGACGCCGAGGTGCGCGAATCCTTCGACGACATGACCGGCCGGTTCCGTATTCGGGTGGCGGTGACCAACAGGCGCTTCGGCCCATTGTTCGGATACGAGGGGACGTTCCGCGCCCATTATGTCGACGCCCGTCGGCACGGCGTCCGCGCGGACCTGCGCCCCGTACGGGAAGAGGCGCGGGCGTGACCGGTGCGACCGATGGCCAGGACACCCGGACGAAGCTCATGGAAGGCGCTCTGAACACGCTCTCCGAGCACGGTATCGCCAAGACCTCTGCCCGCTCCGTCGCGGCCGCCGCGGGGGTCAACCAGGCTCTGGTCTTCTATCACTTCGGCTCCGTCGACGAACTTCTGGCAGCAGCTTGCCGCTATGGGGCCGAACAGCGTGTGGCCCGCTATCGCGACCGCCTGGCTTCCGTCAGCTCTCTCACCGAACTCCTCCAGTGCGGGCGCGAGTTGCATGCCGAGGAGCGGGCGGGTGGCCACGTCGCCTTCCTCGCTCAGCTCCTGGCCGGCGCCCAGACCCAACCGCGCCTCGCTCAGGCAACCGCGGCCGGACTGAAGCTGTGGACCGACGAGATCGAGAAGGTTCTGACCCGGGTCCTTGGCTGCACCGTGCTCGCCGACTTCACCGACCCGGCCGGTCTGGCCCGGACGGTGGCGGCGTCGTTCGTCGGTCTGGAACTGTACGAAGGGGTCGACCATGACGGCGCCGAACAGGCACTCGATGCGTTGGAGCAGCTCGCCACCCTGGTCAACGTCCTGGAAGAACTCGGGCCTGTGGCTCAACGAACCGTGCGGCACAGGATTCGACACACCATGCGGCGCACCAGCACCTCGCGAGCCGTGAAGGACGAGCAGGGGCCGCGGATCCGCCGACCCGACTGACGTAGGAGTTCGGGCTGCCGCTTCTCGTTCGTACGCCCGGTCGGCCCCTTGGTGTCACACCTTCGATATGCCCGATATGACAGCTAATCGGGCCATCAGTACGTTTCATCACAGGTCGGCTGTACGGCCGGCGCCTCTGAGACAGGAAGAAGTGACATGACCACGCGCAACTTCGCTGTGACCGCCGCCGTCGTAGGCGCATCGGTCCTTGCCGTCACCGGCATCACCTATGCCTCGGCCGACGGATCCACCCAGGCCGCCCCGCCCGTCCAGAAGGCCGCTCCGTCCGAATCGTCCGTTCCGAAGGCCGCCCCGCCCGTCCAGAAGGCCGCCCCGTCCGTCCCGAAGTCCGTGCCGTCCGCCCCGAAGGGCGACCCTGCCGGGACGCTCCCCGATGGAGGCAATGGATACGGGAATGGAGGCGGCGGCCGTGATAACGGGGGCCGTGATGACGGGGGTAGCGACTATGGGGGCCGCGATGACGGGGGTAGCGACTACGGGGGCCGCGACGATGAGGGCCGTGATGACGGGGGTCGCGGCTACGGCGGACGTGACCGGGGCTACGGCCGTGGGGACGAAGGAAGAATCCAGTTCAACGATCGGACGTACTCCGCCGCCTCCGAGGGCTGCATCACCGCGGCCAGCGGACTGGGCTCAACCAGCTTCAGCATCAGCAACGACAGCTGGAAGACCGTTCAGGTCTACCGAGGGTCCACCTGCGACAACGGCGCTCCGGTCGCTACCGTCGGTCCGCACGGTGCCACCCACGGCGTCGTGACCCCCACGGTCGAGGGCGGCTTGTTCGCCAACGATGCCACCGTGGGTAGTTTCCTGGTGATGGGTGACCGCTACGACAGCTGGTAACACCGCACCCGCATCACTTGGAACCCGCGGTCCGTCGGAATCGGTCCGGGGCTTCCGGGAGGTCGGCCAGGGCCAGCAAGGGGCGTCGCGTCGGACAAGGACGTCGCCGCCAGGTCCCGGCCGGCAGCCGGTGCGCCGTCAACTCCGACGCCAGGAACCCCCCGGGGCAGAGCTGGGTAGGTCGATGGCAGAGGGGTGGACAGGCACTCGAGGCTCCTGGTGGAAGACGTTGCTCGGCAACTCATCCACCGGGAGCTTCGTCACGTCCCCCGGGAACCCCTTGTGCCCACGGCGCGAGGCTCTCGTGGGAACGGAGCAGTGCGCCTCGTCGCGGTACCAGACGGTCGGGCAGTGGGCGACCAGCGACCGTCCCCTCGCCTGCTCGGCCGGCAGCTGCCGGACATGGCGGGAGCCCGACCCGGCTCGGTGCTGACCGCCGGGGCGTCGCACACGGGCCGGGGCTGTCGGAGTCATGGGCGTGTGCTGAACTGTCGGTGATACGTCTGATTCAGGAGCACCTTTTGACCAGTTACCGGCAGCCCGGCGTCGTTCTCACCGACCGTTATTTCACCGTCCCGCTCGACCACGCAGAGCCGGGCGGCGAGCAGATCGAGATCTTCGGCCGGGAGGCCGTCGCGAGCGGCAAGGTCGACGACGAGCTGCCGTGGCTGGTGTACCTGGAGGGCGGACCCGGCTTCGGTGCCCGTCGTTTCGTCGGTACGGAGGCCTGGCTGGGGCGGGCGGTGAAGGAGTTCCGGGTGCTGCTGCTCGACCAGCGCGGCACCGGGCTGTCCACACCGGCCAACCGGCAGACTCTTCCGCTGCGCGGCGGCCCCCGTGAGCAGGCTGACTATCTCGCCCACTTCCGGTCCGACAACATCGTGCGCGACTGTGAGCGGATCCGGCCGCAGCTGACCGGCGGCGCCCCGTGGACCGTGCTCGGCCAGTCGTTCGGCGGCTTCTGCGCGGTCCGCTATCTGTCGGTTTCCCCCGAGGGGCTCGAGGCCGTCCTGATCACCGGCGGACTGCCCTCGCTCGACGCCCACGCCGACGACGTGTACCGGGCCGCTTACCCGCGGATCGAGCGGAAGGTCGCCGCCCACTACGCCCGCTACCCGCAGGACGTCGAGCGCGCCCGTGAGATCGCCGGGTATCTCCTGGAGCACCGCCCGGAGAGTGCCGGACACCGCCTGACGCCCGAGGGATTCCAGTCCCTCGGCATCATGCTGGGTGGCGAAAGCGGCAGCCATCAGCTGCACTACCTGCTGGAGAACGCCTTTGTCCGTACGCCGCTGGGCACCGAGCTGTCCGACACGTTCCAGGAGGCCGTGCGCACCGCCAACTCGTTTGCGGGCCACCCGCTGTACGCCCTGATGCACGAGGCGATCTACGGCCAGGGCAAGGAGCCCACCGGCTGGTCCGCCGAGCGGGTCCGCGCCGAATTCACGCAGTTCGACGCCGCCACCGCCCTGGCCGGCGACGCGCCCGTGCTCTTCACCGGCGAGAGCATCCACCCCTGGCACTTCGATGTGGACCCGGCCCTGCGTCCGCTGCGTGAGACCGCCGAACTGCTCGCCTCCCGCACCGACTGGCCCGAGCTGTACGACACCGAGCGGCTCGCCGCCAATGACGTACCAGTGGCCGCGGCTGTCTATCACGACGACATGTACGTCGACACCGAGCACGCACTGCGCACCGCCGCGGCGATTCGCGGGCTGCGCACCTGGGTGACGAACGAGTTCGAGCACGACGGGCTGCGCGCCGGGGGACCGCGGGTGCTGGACCGGCTGCTCGCGCTTGTCCGGGGAGAGCTCTGACCTGCTCGTTCACGGCAGGAGCCGGTCACGCTGGTGGCGTGACCGGCTCCTGCCGTACGGGTACGTCCCGACCGCTTCAGCCCTGCAGGGCGTCCAGCGTGGCGTCGAAGTCCGCAGTCGAGCGTGGGGCCCGGTTGTGCGGCAGCTTCGACAGGACGGCGGCCATTCCGCAGGTGTTGGTGACCGCGGAGAAGACCAGACCGGAGCCGACGCCGGCCGAAAGCCAGCGTGCGGCCGGGAAACGCCGGCTCGCGAGCAGACCGGCCACCACGAGCGAACCGGCCGCGAACCGGACCTGACGCTCCATCGGCCAGATGGCCCGGGCGCCGGCGGGACGGTCCAGGTCGTGGCCCTCGCCCTCCCACGCGGAGGTGCCGCCGGACAGCGTGACGGCGTCGATGTCTGCCGCGGCGAGAATGTCGCAGGCCCGGGTGGAACGCACTCCGGAGGCGCACACCAGGAGCAGGGATCCGCGGGCCGCCGCCGCCTTCAGGGCGGGCAGCGCCTCTTCGAGACGGTCAAGTGGGATGTTCAGCGCCCCGGGCACGTGCCCGGAGGTGTACTCGCCCGGAGCTCGCACGTCGATGACGGTGAACTCCGTGATCCGGGCTGCGGCCTGGGCGGGGGAGAGGGAGGCGGGGCTGGTCACGAGGGGTGGTTCCTTTCGTTTCCGGGGCGTACCACGGAGAGGTAGGATACCCCTTGGGGTATCCGGAGGAGGATGTGTGGAAATAGACATGGCGGCCGACGAACTGAAGTCGGTACTCAACCGCCTTCGCCGCGCTCAGGGCCAGCTTGCCGCGATCATCAGGATGATCGAGGAGGGCAGGGACTGCGAGGACGTCATCACGCAGATGGCAGCCGTTTCGCGCGCGCTCGACCGGGCCGGTTTCGCGATCATCGCGACGGGCCTTCAGCACTGCATGGCCGACGACGGCGCAGAACCGGCCGACCGGGACCAGATGCGCGCCCGGCTGGAGAAGCTCTTCCTCTCGCTGGCCTGAGCCCGGATCCGGGGTCGGTGCCGTGGCTCAGGCCACGGCATCGACCAGCATGAATAGAGCCACGGCGAGCAGCGCAGCGCCGAAGATCCGCTGGAGCGCGGTTGTGGACACCTTGGTGGCCAGCCGTTTCCCGTCCCATGCGCCGAGGATGGCCGCCGCCGTGAACGGGGCGATCACCGCCCAGTCCAGCGAGGTGGGCGTGGTGAGGCGGGTGGCCAGGGCGGCCGTGGAGTTCACCGTGATGACGAGCAGGCTGGTGCCGACCGCCGCCGTCATGGGCACGGCTAGGACGGTGACCAGCGCGGGTACGGCGAGAAATCCTCCGCCGACCCCGAGGAACCCGGTCACGGCGCCGAGACCGGCCCCGGCGCGGACGACCCGCCCGGCGCCTGTACGGTCAGCGGGGCCCTGGACATTCGGCACGGGCGAAGCCGCCTCGTGCCGCGCAGGCGCCCGCGGCCGGATCATCCGCACTGCCGCCACCACGGCGAGCACCGCGAACGCTGCTGTCAGTACACCCGCCGGAATCCGGACCGACAGCGCCCCGGCCACCGCCGCCGGCACGATGCCGGCCACCGCGAAGAGGCCGCCGGTCCGCCAGCGGACGTGACCGTCCCTGGCGTGCGCGACCAGTCCGGTCAGGGAGGTCGCGATGACGATGAGCAGAGCTGCGGTGGTGGCCGCGGCCGGGGTGAATCCGAGCAGATAGATCAGCGCGGGAACGGCGAGGACGCTGCCGCCGCCGCCCAGCCCGCCCAGTGCCAGACCGACCACGGCACCGGCGGTCAGGGCCAGGATGAGGGTGCTCATGCGACGGTGCCCGCCGCTCCGTGACGGTCCCGGACAGGCAGCCCCTCGGCCGCCCAGGCGGTCATGCCGCCGGTGACATCGACGGCCTCGGTGCCGCGTCCGGCGAGGATGCGGGCGGCCTGCCGGCTCCGGTTGCCGGAACGGCAGATGACCACCACGGGGCGGCCCGCTGCCGAAGCGGGCAGCGCCTGCCCGGCGGCCAGCCGGGAGAGCGGCAGATGGACGGCGCCCGGGGCGTGACCGGCCTTCCACTCGGGGGTTTCGCGTACGTCGAGCAGAACCGCCGCACCGTCGGCGGTCCGGCGGAGGGCCTCGGCCGGGGTGACACGGCCGGGGCCGCGCCCGAAGAAGGACATCAGGGAAGACATGGGGAAGTGCTCCAGAAGTGCGGGACGGGGAAAACGGTTATGCGGTGGCCGATGCTGTGCCGGTCGTTCCGTCGGGGGCACCGGCTGCCGGATCCGCGAGCGTCAGGCCGGCGGCCTCGGCCGCGCCGAACCCGTCGTCGACTGCCACGACCTCGCGCCCGGCGGCGTCCAGCAGAGACGCCGCGATCGCCGCCCGCATCCCGCCTGCGCAGTGCACCCACACCACTCCGCCCGGCACCTCGGCCAGCCGCTTGGGCAGTTCGTGCACCGGAATGTGCACCGACCCGGCCAGCGCACCGGTGCGGCGCTCGGCATGCCTGCGGACATCGAGAACCACCGGCTGTTCGCCGCGCTCGCGAGCCGCGGCCAGCCCCGCGAAGTCCGACCTGCGGAACGAGCGCAGCTCTTCCCCCGTGCGGACCCAGGACCGCGGGTCACCGGTCGCCGCGGCCACCGGGCGGCCGATGCCCACCCGGGTCAGCTCGCGCTGGGCGTGCGCGACGTCGGCGGCGCTGCTCGCCAGCAGGGTGACGGGCCTGCCCCACGGGATCAGCCAGGCGAGATAGGTGGCGAGCTGCCCCTCGCCCTCGAAGTTGAACGAACCCGCGACATGCCCCTCGGCGAACGCCACCCGGCTGCGCAGATCCACCACCCACTCACCCGCGGCCAGCCGTTGCGCGATCTGTTCGGCGTCCGCCGGGGCAGGCGGGGTCAGATCGACCGGATCGGGACCCGCGGCGTTGGCCGGGCCCATGTGCGCGTAGTAGGCGGGGACGTCGTCCAGTCCGGCGAGCAGTTCGGCGACGAACGTGTCCACATCCTTGACGAGCGCGTCGTTACGGGCCCGCTCGGCGCCGATCGTCGTGGTGGTCCCGTCGGCCTGTGCGGCGGAACAGAAGCTGCCGAAGCCGTGGGTCGGCAGCACGGGAACGGCGTCGTCGAGCTCGTCGGCGAGCCGGTGCGCGGAGGCGTGCTGGGCACGGGCCAGCGCTGCGGTCAGCCGGGGCTCCACCAGGTCGGGCCGGCCCACGCTGCCGATCAGCAGCGAACCGCCGGTGAAGGCGGCCACCGCGCGGCCGTCCTCCTCGAGTACGTACGAGGTGTGGTGCGGGGTGTGGCCGGGGGTGGCCATCGCGCGAAGCGTCAGGCCCTCGTCGACCGGGGCGGTGTCCCCGTCGGCGACCGGAACCCGGTCGAAGGAGACCAGTGCGGCGGCGGGTACCAGGTACTGGGCCCCGGTGACACGCGCCAGCTCCAGGCCGCCCGTCACGTAGTCGTTGTGCAGATGTGTCTCCACGACCAGAGCGATCCGCACGCCGCGCCGTGCTGCCGCGGCGATGACCCGGTCGATGTCGCGAGGCGGGTCCACCACCAGCGCGGAGTGCCGGCCGCCCGTCAGATAGCTGCGGTTGCCGAGGCCGGCGGTCTCCAGGGTGTCGACGAAGAACACGGCATGACTCCTTCGGTTCAGTTTACCCCGGGGGGTATCTCTCATCAAGATTAGCATTTATACCCAGGGGGGTATTTACCGATTCCGGTGTGACGTACGGAACGACAGATGGCTGTCGTCCGCCCTGCCCTGCCCGGCCCTGCGGCGCGAGTGCGCGGGCACCCGCGCGCGGACGTCGGCACGGGGCCATCGGGACACACCACGCCGGCGGTTTCGGGGCGGGCGGGTCCTCCGAGGCGCATCCGGAGGTCCGCGACGCGTTCCTGCGAACCGCGGAGCCCGGAACCGCGCGCCGTGCTGGTTCTCCCGGGTGGTCATGGGAGCGGGATCGCCCGGGGCGGGTAGTCAACAAATCTGTGCCACCCGTTCCTTCCCGTTATCAAGCCTCGACGGAGCCGCCGTGAAATTCGGAGTCTCGACCTTTATCACCGACCAGGGCATCAGTCCGACCTCGCTCGGAACAGCCCTGGAGGAACGTGCTTTCGACTCGTTGTTCATCGCCGAGCACTCCCACATCCCGGCCGACCGTCAGACGCCCTACCCGGGCGGTGGTGAGCTGCCGGAGATGTACTACCGCACCCTTGACCCCTTCGTGGCCCTGACCGCGATCGGCGTGGTGACCGAGCGGCTGCTGCTGGGCACCGGCATCGCGCTGATTCCGCAGCGCGACCCGATCATCACCGCGAAGGAAGTCGCTTCGCTGGATCTGCTCTCCGGCGGCCGGGTGATTTTCGGCGTCGGTGTCGGCTGGAACCGTGAGGAGATGAGAAACCACGGCACGGACCCTTCGACCCGTGGCCGGCTGTCCGACGAGCGGCTGCGCGCCATGCGAGAGCTGTGGACCGCGGAGAAGGCCGAGTTCCACGGCGAGTTCGTGAACTTCGATCCGGTCTTCTCATGGCCCAAACCCGTGCAGCGCCCCCATCCGCCGATCTACGTCGGCGGTGGTGAGGGCGCGTTCCCGCGGGTGGCGCAGCTCGGAGACGCGTGGCTGGCCAACAGCGCGTCGCCGCAGGAGCTCGGCCCACAGATCGAGCGGCTGCGCGCACGTGCCGAACGAGAGGTGCCGGTGACGGTGTACGCGGCTCCCGACGACCCCGAGAAGATCGAGGGCTACGGCCGTCTGGGTGTCGAACGGCTGCTGTTCTACGTGCCGACGATGCCCGAACGGGAGACGCTGGAGTACCTCGACGGGTTGGCCCAAGTGGCTGCCCGGTACCGCTGAGACGCTGGAAACCGCTGAGCCCAGGGATGAGGTGCCGATCCGGAAACCGCTACCACCGTAACCTCCGCGACCGCCGTAAGGAGTGCGATGCCCACGCTGACGAGTGCTGAGGCACGTGAGCGGTTCGCCGCGGCCCGCATCGCCCACCTCGCGACGACCGACGCGGACTCTCGCCCGCACCTGGTGCCGGTGGTGTTCGCCCTGGACGGCGACACGGTGATGCTGGTCGTGGACCACAAGCCGAAGCGGACGATGCGGCTGAAACGCCTGGCCAACATCGCCGCCAACCCATCGGTCTGCCTGCTCGCCGACCACTACGAGGAGGACTGGGAACGGCTGTGGTGGGTGCGGGCCGACGGTGAGGCCCGCGTACTCCCTCCGCCGGACCGCTTCCCCGAGGCCGCCCGCCGCGTCGGCCTGCTCACGGCGAAATACCGGCAGTACGCCGACTGCCCTCCCGGCGGACCGATGGTCGAAGTCTCGGTGCTGCGTTGGAGTGGCTGGCGCGCGTCCTGAGCCGCGTGGCCATGCGACGGGGCGGTTCTCGGCCCATCTCGCCGGAGCCTGGCCGCTCGCTGCGTTGTCGGGGTCGCCCCGATATGCCCGGTATCGGGGCGACCCTCCGCTTTCGGTCGCAACACCGGACGCCGCCCGGCCCGCCCACGGGCGGACGATGGTAGGGGCCGGCTCGGTGGCCCGTGACCCCGGTCGGCCCTGCTCCGGCCGGCTGCGCGCCCGTCATTGCCGTACTGCCCGGGGCGTGCCGGGCGCGCAGCCGTGTCCTGGTCCGGCCGAAACGGTCCGGACAGGTTGTTCCCAGAGGAGCAAGCGACCGCTTAGTATGCCCCGGAGCAGTGGTAATGCCGACAGTGTCGTGGAGGCCCCTCATGCAGGCATGGCGAGTGCACCGGAACGGCGAGCCGAACGAGGTGATGAGGCTCGAAGCGACGGACCGGCCCACGCCCGGCGACGGGCAGGTGCTCCTCAAGGTGCTCGCGGCGAACATCAACTTCCCCGACGCGCTGCTCTGCCGCGGCCAATACCAGGTACGGCCGCCGCTGCCGTTCACCCCGGGCGTGGAGATCTGCGGTGAGACGCCGGACGGGCGCCGGGTGCTCGCCACCCCCGCCCTGCCGAACGGCGGCTTCGCCGAGTATGTCGTCGCGGACGAGGTGGCGCTCCTGCCGGCTCCGGAGGCCCTGGGCGACGCCGAGGCGGCTGCCCTGCACATCGGCTATCAGACGGGCTGGTTCGGACTGCACCGCCGGGCGCGCCTCCAGGCGGGCGAGACCCTTCTCGTGCACGCCGCGGCGGGCGGAGTCGGCAGTGCCGCCGTCCAGCTCGGCAAGGCGGCCGGAGCCGAGGTCATCGGTGTCGTCGGTGGCCCCGAGAAGGCCAAGACCGCCCATGAACTCGGCTGCGACCTGGTCATCGACCGGCGTACCGAGGACATGGTCGCAGCGGTCAAGGAGTTCACCGGCGGACGCGGGGCCGATGTCGTCTATGACCCGGTAGGCGGCGACGCGTACGCCAAGTCCGTCAAGTGCGTCGCCTTCGAGGGCCGGGTGATCGTCGTAGGATTCGCGAGCGGCGGCATTCCCACCCCTGCGCTCAACCACGCCCTCGTCAAGAACTACTCGATCGTCGGACTCCACTGGGGTCTGTACAACACGAAGGACCCGGCCGCGGTGCGCGCCTGCCACGAGGAGCTCACCGCGCTCGCGGCGCAGGGCGTCATCAAGCCCCTGATCAGCGAGCGTGTCGCACTCGACGGGGCGGCGGCCGCCGTTCAGCGTGTCGCCGACGGCACGAGCATCGGCCGGATCGTCGTCCTTCCGGGGGGTGCCCGATGACGGCCGTGGACGCGGCCGAACTCCGCCGCCTTACCCGCGAACTGCTCGCCGCCCATCCCCTGGCCACCACCGACCGGACCGACTTCCTGAAGGCCCGCTTCGACGCCGGACTCGTCTGGGTCCACTACCCGGCCGGGCTCGGCGGACTCGACGCACCGCGCTCGCTGCAGTCCGTCGTCGACGCCGAACTCGCTGCCGCGGGAGCCCCCGACAACGACCCGCGCCGCATCGGCATCGGTCTGGGCATGGCAGCCCCCACCATCCTGGGTTTCGGAACCGATGAGCAGAAGCAGCGTTTCCTGCGACCCCTGTGGGTCGGCGAGGAGGTGTGGTGCCAGCTCTTCAGTGAGCCGGGCGCCGGGTCCGACCTGGCGGCCCTCGGCACCCGCGCCGTTCGGGACGGCGAGGACTGGGTGGTCGACGGGCAGAAGGTCTGGACGTCCAGTGCCCATGTGGCCCGCTGGGCGATCCTCATCGCCCGCACCGACCCGGACCTGCCCAAGCACCGTGGCATCAGCTACTTCATCTGCGACATGACCGACCCGGGCGTCGAGGTGCGGCCGCTGCGTCAGATCACCGGCGAGGCCGAGTTCAACGAGGTCTTCCTCACCGGCGTACGCATCCCCGACAGCAGGCGGCTCGGACCGGTCGGCGACGGCTGGAAGGTCGCCCGGACCACCCTGATGAACGAGCGTGTCTCGATCGGTGGATCCCGCATCCCGCGCGAGGGCGGCATGATCGGCCCCGTCGCCAGGACCTGGCGCGAACATCCCGAACTGCGCACCCACGATCTCCACCAGCGCCTGCTCACCCTCTGGGTCGAGGCCGAGGTCGCCCGGCTCGCAGGTGAGCGGCTGCGCCAGCAACTCGTCGCCGGACAGCCGGGCCCCGAGGGTTCCGGTATGAAGCTCGCCTTTGCCCGTCTCAACCAGGAGATCAGCGGCCTGGAGGTCGAACTCCATGGCGAGGACGGGCTGTTGTACGACGACTGGACCATGCGCCGCCCCGAGCTGGTCGACTTCACCGGACGCGATGCGGGCTACCGCTATCTGCGGTCCAAGGGCAACTCGATCGAGGGCGGTACGAGCGAGGTACTGCTGAACATCGTCGCCGAACGCGTCCTCGGACTGCCCGCCGAGCCGCGCGACGACAAGGACGTCGTCTGGAAGGACCTGTCCCGATGACAGCACAGACCGAAGAGACCCTGGCGCCCGATCTGCTGTACTCGGACGCCGAGGACGATCTGCGGGCCGCCGTACGGTCGTTGCTCGCCGACCGGGCCGACGCTCCGGCGGTGATCGCCCGTATCGAGTCCGACACGCCGTACGACCCGCAGCTCTGGAAGGCCCTCGGCGCGGACATCGGCGCAGCGGGGCTGCTCGTGCCGGAGAAGCTGGGCGGTCAGGGTGCAAGCCATCGCGAGGCTGCGGTGGTCCTGGAGGAGCTGGGCCGCAGCGTCGCCCCCGTCCCCTATCTGACCAGCGCGGTCGTCGCCACCGAGACGCTCCTCGCACTGGGGACGGAGGACGGACCGGTCGGCGAACTCCTCGGCGAGCTGGCGGCGGGCCGCAAGGTCGCGGTCCTCGCCGTACCGTTCTCCGCTACGACCGGGACCGTGACCGGCACCCTGGACGGGGCCGTCACCGCGGTCGCCGACGCGGCCGCCGCCGATCTGTTGCTCGTGCCCACCGGCGACGGCCTGTACGCGGTCGAGGCCGGTGCCACGGGCGTCACCGTCGAACCGCTCGTCGCGCTCGATCTGACCCGCCCGCTCGCCACCGTCACTTTCACCGCAGCAACCGGCACGCGCCTCGCGGACGCGGAGGCGGCGCGTCCCGCCGTAAGCCGGGGGCTGCTCTCCGGTGCCGGACTGCTCGCCTCCGAGCAGCTCGGTCTCGCCGAATGGTGCCTGACCGAGACGGTCCGGTACACCCGCGAACGGCACCAGTTCAACCGGCCCGTCGGCTCGTTCCAGGCGCTCAAGCACCGGATGGCGCAGCTGTGGCTCCAGGTCGTCTCGGCACGCGCAGCCGCGCGCAACGCCGCGGACGCCCTGGCGTCCGGCAGCCCCGACACGCCGCTCGCGGTGGCCGTGGCGCAGGCGTACTGCTCCGGGGTCGCGGTCCGTGCGGCGGAGGAGTGCATCCAGTTGCACGGAGGCATCGGCATGACGTGGGAACACCCCGCGCATCTGTATCTGAAGCGGGCCAAGGCCGACTCGATCGCGTACGGCACGGCGGGGCGTCACCGTGAGGCCATCGCCGAGCTGATGGAGCTGCCCGCACCGTAGAGCAACTTCCTTTCTAGCAAAGGGACATGGAGGCGAGGCTGCCAGGCAGCCCTGCCCCTGCGTCGTTCCCGTGGACGGTTGCTGGTCGTCCCTTCCTGGTGGCAGTGCTGAGGCGCAGCTGAGCCTGTGGAGCTGCACCAGCAGCGACGACCAGAACCTCGACGGGGTCAGTCGGTGCTGGACGACCTGGCGCGGCCGGGGAACACGAGGCGACGGGCGGGCGACGCCCCGATCAATTCTTGGCAGGTACCTGCCGGACAAGGGTGTCTCGGACCCATACTCGGTCAGGTCCGCCCGTCCGGTCCGCACCCTGATCCCGGGAGAACCCATGGCGTTCCCGACCCGCCGCCGCGTCGTCACCACCGCTCTCGCCACGGTCGCCGCAGGCGCCGTCATACCCCTCCAGTCGGCCGCGGCCGCGGCGCCCGCCGCAGTCGCCCGCCACTACCCCCGCCCCCTCCGGCGGGCTCATGCGCACAACGACTACCTGCATACGCACCCCCTCCACGACGCGCTCTCCCACGGGTTCACCAGCGTCGAAGCGGACATCTTTCTCGTGGACGGGGAACTCCTCGTCGCTCATGAGGCCTCCGATCTCGACCCCGCCCGCACCCTCGCCTCGCTCTATCTCGACCCGCTGCTGGCCAGGGTCAGGGCCAACCACGGAGCCGTGTACCCCGGCCACCGCGACCCCGTGCAGCTGCTCATCGACATCAAGACGGACGGCGCCGCCGCCTACCTCGAACTCGACCGGCAGCTCCAGCGCTACCGTCGGATGCTGACCTCGTACCACGACGGCCGGGTCCGCGCAGGCGCAGTCACCCCCGTCATATCGGGTGACCGGGCCGCCCGCGTCCCCATGGAGGCGCAGCGCACCCGCCTCGCCTTCTACGACGGCCGGCTGGACGACATCGGCACGGCGGCAACCGCCTCGTTCATCCCGCTCGTCAGCAGCAACTGGACCCAGAGCTTCAGCTGGCTGGGCACGGGCGCCTTCCCCACCGCCGAACGGGACAGGCTCCGCGCCCTCGTCACTGCCGCCCATCGCGAGGGCCGACGTGTGCGCTTCTGGGCCACGCCCGAGGTGGCGGGCCCCGAACGGGACGCCGTCTGGTCCGAATTGCTGGCCGCCGGGGTCGACCACATCAACACGGACGACCTGGCGGGGCTGGAGCTCTTCCTCCGGGCGAAGGGCGGGGGTGCCCGGGGCAGCGTCTGACGGACCGTGCGGCCCGAGGTGGTGACAGCCAGTCAACACCCGGATGGCGGACATGCCAGTCCGCCGGATGGTCCCTTCGCTACGCCACACTGGCGGCCGAATGCCGCATTCCGGCTCGGCGTAGGAGGTTGGCCATGGCCATTTCGATCTCACTGGTGCTGCTTCTGCTGATGCTTGCGGTGCTCTTTCTCCGCAACGGCGGACTGAAAATCTCGCATGCGATCGTCTGCGCGATGCTCGGATTCTTCCTTGCGGGTACGAGCATGGGGCCGACCATTCAGGAGGGACTGACGGCCACGGCGAATGTTGTCAGCGGCCTCCAGCCCTGACGTGCTCCCGCCTGCCTGTGGCGCGTTCCGATTCCACCGGTGTGCACAGAGCGGGCCGGCCACCGGCCCATGCGGATCAGGCACCGACGAGCCGCGAACGGATCAGGAACCGCACCCCCTCCGGAGCCTCCAGAGAGAACCCGCTGCCCCGCCCCGCCACCACATCGACGATCAGCCGGGTGTGCGCCCAGACCTCGAACTGACTCTTCGACATCCAGAAGGGAACACGTTCCGCGACTCCTTCGACGGCGAGCGAGGCCAGCAGCACATCGGAGTCCCCGGTACGGAATTCGCCGTCCTGGTAGCACATGGGCGCACTGCCGTCGCAGCAGCCGCCGGACTGGTGGAACATGAGCGGCCCGTGGACCTCGCGCAGTTGCCGCACCAGATCGGCGGCTGCGGGCGTGAGCTCCACGAGAGGTGCATCCGAAGGGGTCACGTGTCGACCTTTCGCTGTCCGGCGCCGGTGCGGTGAACTCAGCCAACTCCCGGGAACGTTGCGGCAAGGTTGCAGAGCATGCTCCTGACGGGGCCAGTGGGTAGCGTGCGCATGGTGATGTCTCAGGGGGAGACGCTGCGCTGCGGAGACTTCTCTCGGTGTTCATATGGGTGAGGTCCGGCAGCTCAGCGCGCCCGCGCCGCCTGCGCCGCCGACACCGAGGCCGTCAGCAGCTCCGCGTCGAAGAGCGAGGCGTCCGCCAGACGTGCAGCGCCCGCGTAGGCGTTGAGCATGACCTTGGCGCTCCGCAGCGCCGCGGGAGACCTGCGGACCAGCGGCTTGGTCCACCGCACGATGGTGCTGTCGAGTTCGTCCTCCGGGACGACCTTGTGGAGTATGGAGAGCTCCGCCGCTCGTACGGCATCGAAGTTGTCCGCCGTGAGGATCAGCTCGCGGACCTTCGCCGCCCCCGACTCGGCGAGCAGCCGGGGCAGGACCCCGCCCCAGGCCGGCGGAACGCCGAGGCCCAGCTCCGGCATGCGGAACCGGCAGGTGTCCGCCCCGACCCGCAGATCGCAGAAGATCGCGAGTCCCAGGCCTGCTCCAATCACTCCACCGTGCAGCCGGGCGATGGTCACCGCATGAGTGGTTGCGAGTGCGTCGCACACCCGGCGCGCCTTGTTGCCCAGGGCGTGGAGGCCCGCACCGCCGGGAGCGGCGGCGAGCAGCTCGGCGAACTCGCTCCGCTCTCCGCCCAGGCAGAAGTTGTCCCCCGCGCCCGAGAGGACCAGCACCCGGATATCGGGGTCGTCGTCCAACGCGGCCAGAACGGTGAGGAGTTCGTCGAGGACCCGCCCGGACAGCGCGTTGCCCGTCTCAGGGGTGTCCAACTGAACCCGCAGGACCGGCCCTTCGGTCGTGACGCGGAGGGTCTTGAAGTCTTCTGGCATGCTCGTTCTCTTCCTTGTGTTCTGAATTCCGCGTGTGCTTCGAGGCCGTGCTTCAGGCCTGGGCCACCGTGAGCTTCGCGAGACGCCGGAAGGCCACGCGTGGCGCCCAGACGGGAGAGCCACTGATGCGCAGGCCGGGGAGCCGCTCCAGCAGAGCGGTCAGCAGGGAGGTCGCCTCCAGGCGGGCCAGTGGCGCGCCGAGGCAGTAGTGGACGCCGCCGCCGAAGCTGAGGGGCGAGGCCCTGCGGTGGATATTGAACAGGTCGGGGTCGTCATACTTCGCCGGGTCGTGATGGGCGGCGCCGACCATGAGCTGCACCATCTCGTCCTTGTGGACGCGCACTCCGGCAAGCGTCGTGTCCTCGGGGGCGATTCGGCTGATCATATGGATCGGTGCGTCGTAGCGCAGGACTTCATCGATTGCGCTCGGTATGTCCTCGGGGTGCGCACGGAGCCACTCCAGCTGTCGGGGGTGCTCAAGGAGCAGCCACACCATCGTGGAGAGGACGTGCGAGGTCGTCTCCAGTCCGGCCAGGAGTACGAAGAGCGCGAGGGAGTAGACCGCCTCGTCCGCGACGGCCCGGTCGGCCTCGAGCCCGTCCCAGGTCCGCAGCCAGGCGGAGACCGGGTCGTCCCCGTGGGCCCTGCGGCGCTCCTGGACCAGAGCCGTGAAGTACTCCCGGAGGCGGTGGGTCGCCGCGTCGGACAGCTCGAGCTGACTCCGGGACGGGAAGAGTTCCTGGGTGAACACCTGATCGTGCGTGAGCGACCGAAGAAGAGGATAATCGCCCGGTGGTATACGCAGCCATTCACCGATCACAGTGACAGGCAATTCCTCGGTAACCAGTTCACAGAAATCGGCTTCACCATGGCGTAGTTCATCGGTGAGGCGGTCGAGCAATCGCCCGGTAATGCGGTCGACGGATTCTCGCATGGCTTCGATCGATTTTCGGTCGAACATATTGCCCATGGACCTCCGCATCTTGGTGTGATGCGGAGGATTGAGCATGGGGAGAGTGTCGGCCATTTGACGTGAAGCCGGAGCGTCCCAGCGGGCGACATCCTCCTGCCGGGTCCGCCACCCGCTGTCGGGAACCTTCCAGGATCTGTCCCTGAGCACCTGGTCACAGAGGGTGTGAGGGTTCACCAGGTGCCCGCCCCAGGGGGCCGGAATGACATCACCCATTGCCCTGAGTTCTTCATAGAAAGGCAATGGGTTTGCCTGGCCGCCCGGTGTACGAAGCCGCGAGAATAGCGAAGCAATGGAACGCCGGTCGACCGGTGGGGTAGCCAGGGTGAGCTCCACAGGGAATCCCTCTCAAAGGATCAAATAGGATTTACGATCCCTGCTTACCCATGCGGTTGAACGTTCATGCGACGGTAAAGGGGGGAGTGGGTGTTGTTGACGTCACACCTTCCACCAGGCCAGGAACCCGCTCCACCAGCTACCCTTCTGCGGCGCGTTTCCACTGTCTCGGAATGGAGTATTTTCCGAGGTCCGGACCGCCGTGGCGGAGAGCGCTGCTCCACGCCTTTCTCTGCGTTCCGGGGTAAATCGGGCGGGCAGCGACTTGAGGGCGCGGTGGAACGGCCCGGGCCGCCAGGACAGCATGTCGGCGGGCACGGCCAGGTCGATGTCCGGAAGGCTGTTGAGAAGCTTCTCGATCGCCTGGACGGCGATCAGCAGGGCGGGATCCTTGGCCGGGCAGGCGTGCGGCCCCGCACCCCAGGCCAGGTGGGCCCGCTTGCTGAGCGTCTGCCGGCTCATGGACAGCGCGGGATCGGTGTTGGCCGCGGCAAAGCTGATCAGGACGGGATCACCGGCGGCGAGTTCCACCCCGCCGAGGTCCACGTCGTGCACCGGGTAGTGCGCGGCGTAGTTGGCGATGGGCGGGCTGTTCCAGAGGACGTCATTGATGGCGTCCTCGACCAGCAGGCCGGCCGAGTGGTGACCGCCCGCGTACTTGTCGTCGGACAGCAGCAGTCGCAGGGCATTCGCGATGATGTTCTGGGTCGGCTCGGTTCCCGCCCCGATCAGCATCACGAGCTGATGGATCATCTCCTCGTCCGTCAGCCGAGCCGGGTGCTGCATCAGCCAGGAGGTGACGTCCTCGCCCGGCTCGGCCCGCTTCAGCGAGACCAGTTCGAACAGGGATTCCGTGAGGATCTGGTTCGCCTGCTCCACGTCCACGCCGTCGAAGAGACAGGAGATACCGAAAACGAGACGGTCGCCGATCTCCGCGGGGCAGCCGAAGAGGTCATTGAAGACGAGCAGCGGCAGCAGCTGTGCGTAGTCGGTGATCAGATCGGCCCGGCCCCGTCCGCTGAACTGGGCGATGAGATAAGCGGCGACGCGGTCGACGTGCCGGGTCATCCGATGCGTGTCGACCCGGGCCAGCGAATCCGTCACTGCCTGGCGCAGCCTCATATGCTCCGCGCCGTCGGTGAACAGGCAGTTGGGCCGGTACAGCATCATGGCGAGAGCCGGGCTGTCCATGGGCACCAGGCCCTCGTTCACAGCACGCCAACGGCGTGAGTCCCGGGCGAAGACGTCGGGGTTCTGCAGCACATGGAGCGCCGCCGAGTAGTCGGTGACCAGCGACGCCTGCACACCCGGGGACAGTTCGACGGGGCCCGCCGGGCCGTACTCCCGGAGGTGCCCGTAGAAGGTATCCGGAGCAGCAGCGAATTCGGGCCCGTGCAGAGGAACACTCTTGCCGCTGTGATGGGCCGGGCAGCCCGGCGGTGGGGCCTGAGCCTCCGAATGATGGTGCATGCCGAACTCCTAGGAAAGGCGCGACTGTAGGTAACGGACGAGAACGATGAGGGCATTCGCCGAGGAGCGCTGGTCACGTGCATCGCAGGTGACGAGTGGCGTCTCGGGCAGGAGGTCGAGAGCCTCCCGTATTTCCGCATCCTGGTGGTTCTGGCTGTCGGTGAACCGATTGACGGCAATGGCGTACGGGATTCCGTACTGCTCGACAAGATCCATGATGGGAAAAGATTCTTCGAGGCGTTCGGGATCGACGAGCACCAAGGCGCCGAGTGCGCCCCGGGACATGTCTTCCCACACCTGGACGAAACGTTGCTGCCCGGGTGTTCCGAAGAGATAGAGGACCAGGTTCTCGCTGAGCGTCAGCCGCCCGAAGTCCATGGCCACGGTGGTCGTGGACTTTCCTGGGGTGCCCTTGAGATCGTCGATCCCCTCACCCGCCTGCGTCATGACCTCTTCGGTGCGCAGGGGCGGAATCTCCGACATGGTTCCGATGAACGTGGTCTTGCCCACGGCAAAATGACCCACGACGAGGATCTTCGCCGCAGTCTGCACTGAATCGCGCAGGTAGACGCCGTCATCCGAATCTTGCTTGAAGGCCATGCAGCACCTCCTCGAGTATGCGACGGTCGACAAGTTCCGCGCTGGGAATGGGTTTGCGCGTACAGAGATATCCGCTGTCGATGAGGTCGGACAGCAGCAGTCTGACGATTCCCACGGGAAGCTGGGTGTGCCCGGCGATCTCCGCGACCGAGAGGTAGCCGCCCGAGCACAGCTCGATCAGGCGACGCTTCTCGGGGTCGAGCAGTTCGCTCCGGGGAGCTCCTTCGGCCACGGTGAGCAAGGTGATCAGTGACAGATCTTCCCCGCTCAGCAGGGTGCGGCCGTTGGTGATCACATACGGACGTACTAAGGGTGATGCTTCCGGTCCCAGCTCGGGTTCGTCCGGTGTCGTCATGCCTTGGTGTCAGCAATCTCGCGAGGGGGGCTGGTCAGTGCCTTGCCGAGTTGACCGACGAGCTGCTGCATGCGGAAGGTGATCTCAGCCATGTCGACCTCGGGGGAGGCCGACACGGCGAGGTAAGCCCCTTCGCCGGCCGAGATGAGAAAGACCCAGCCGTGCTCGAACTCGACGAGCGTCTGACGCCATGTCGGCCGGTCGCTCGGCGGCTTTCCGCAGAAATCGGCCACGGTACGGCTCAGGGACTGCATGCCGCTCATCGCCGCGGCGACGGTATCGGCATGGTCCTTCCCGACGTCCTTCGAGCGGGCCATGAGCAGGCCGTCGGCGGAGACGAGAATGGCGTGCCGCGCCTCGGGCACCTCCAAGGCGCTGTCAAGCATCCATGACAGGTCGTAGTTCACTGAGCCTCATGCCCTTCGCTGCTGGCGCTGTTTGTGCGTCGTCCTGACTGTGTCCCCCGTTGAAATGCCCCCATGACTGAGGCGATCTGTTCCGTCGATCGCGCCGGGCTCTCCCCGCTGTCGGCCGTCGGCACGATGGAAATGGCGGCGCCTCGTCGGCGCCTCTTCGGCAGGCCTCCGAAGGTGGTCGAGGACTCTGTCGAATCCACTTCGGGCGGCATCGGGGAAGACTGGCCCACAGGGGGGTTCTCCTTCGCCTCGGGCTTGATCTCGGGCTCCGGCATGGACGTGAGGAGTTCATCGGGAAGGAGTACGACCGCCCGTACACCGCCGTACGGAGAAGCCGAATCCACGGAGACAGTGAATCCGTAGCGTGCCGCGAGCACGCCGATCACAGTGAATCCGAACTGAGGCGGGTTTCCGAGCCCTGAGACACCGGGGGAGCGCTCACTCGAAAGAAGCTTGGCGGCCCGGCTCTTCTCTTCCTCGTTCATGCCGACACCGGCGTCGTCGACAACGATGCAGACACCCTTGGGCACGGCCCGGATGTTGATCTCGATCGTGGTTTCCGGCGCAGAGTAGCTCGTGGCGTTGTCGAGCAGTTCGGCCAGGGTGAGCGCGACCGGTTCCACGGCTCGGCTGACGATGGCGAAATTGCTCTGGGTCCGGATCTCGACACGCGTGAAATGGCGGATACGGCCCTTCGCGCTGCGCACCACGTCGTAGAGCGATGCGGCCGCACGCTGCCGGCCGAGCCAGCCGTCGCAGAGCACGGCTATCGACTGGGCGCGCCGCGCGAACTGCGAATTCATGTGATCGATGTCCAGGAGGTCCTGGAGAACCTGGAGCTCGCCGTACTTCTCCTGCAGTTTCGTGATCGCCAATTGCTGCTCGCTGGCGAGGCCCTGCAGCGTGCGCATGGCGGACTTCAGAGCGGTCTTGGTGTCCTCCTCGGCCCGCTCCTTCGCTTCCTGTACGGATTCCGCATAATGCTCTTCGAGCGCAGAGTAGTGTTGGGTGAGTTCCAGCTTTTCCCTACGCAGGGTGGAATTCGTTCTTCTGCCACGAACGATGACGGTTGCGGCGACAGGAGTTCCAGCGATCAATGCCCACAGTGCTGGATCCTGGAAGTATTGAGTCATGAGGCTCTCTTTGGATGACTGGGCCGCCGGATGCAGAACTTCTGGAAGGCACGTCGGCGTGTGCCCGTGACTTCGGTCCCACGGGAGCAGCCGCGCGTCCGCTGTTGCCCGGCCGCCTTGAAAGGCCCGGCTAATGGCATAACTCTCCCCAATGTGGCGGAAGTCTGGGCCGACGCTTCATTGAATGCACGTCACAGCGGTATTGATGCCGCCAGGCAAGCTTTGGCGATCCTAGCATCATCCTAAGGGATGATGATCAAGCGGTTTGTGCCATTTTTTCCATCTGACGGCAATTCAGTAAGGTGTCCCATATGGGGACTTGGTGATCCTGACTGCCGAAGGAGGCGTGCCACGTGCCGCAGAGCCCGCCACCGGAGTCCTTCGCCGCCCCGGCGGTGCTGGCCGAGGAGCGCAGACTCCGCAAAGATCTCGGATTCTGGGGCCTGACCGCGATCGGGTTCTCCAACATCCTCGGCTCCGGCTGGCTGTTCGCCGCCATGTACGCCGCCCAGACGGCGGGCCCCGCCGCGCTGCTGTCCTGGATCGCGGCGGGTGCGCTGTGTGCCCTGCTGGCTCTGGTCATGGTGGAGCTCGGGGCCACCCGTCCCGAGGGTGGCGGCACCGTACGCTGGCCTCTGTACGCGAGCGGGCGACTGGTCGGCACGGTGATCGGCTGGTCCGTGCTGCTCTCGGTCGGCGGTACCGCGGCGGAGATCAGCGCGATCATGCAGTACGCCGCGCACTACCTGCCGGGGCTCCACAACGGCGGCAGACTGAGCGTCTCCGGCTTCGGTGTGGCGGTCGGGCTCAGCGTTCTGCTGACGGCGCTCAACTGGTTCGCTGTGCGGATGTTCGCGCGGCTGAACAACCTGGTGTCGGTGTTCAAAGTCGCGGTCCCCGTCGTCACGGTCATTGCACTGTTCCTGTCGGGCACGCACTCCGGTCGCCTCACCGACCACGGCGGCTTCGCACCGTACGGCTACGCGGCATGCCTGACCGCTCTCGCCGGTGGTGGCATCGTCTACTCCGTCAACGGCTTCCAGGCCCCGCTCGACTTCTCGGGTGAGGCTCGCAATCCGCGTCGTAACGTGCCGGCGGCCGTACTCACCGGGATCGGTCTCGCGGTGCTGGTCTACCTCGCGCTCCAACTCGCTTTCCTGTTCACGGTGCCCGAATCCCTGCTGACCCACGGCTGGCAGGGCGTCAACTTCGAATCACCGTTCGGGCAGCTCGCCCTGGTGCTCAATCTGCACTGGCTTGCCACGCTGCTCTACGCCGACGCGGTGATCTCCCCGGGTGGTTCGGCCTACGTGGGGGTGGCGATCGACGCCCGGCATACGTATGCCCTGGCCAAGAACGGCCTGCTTCCGCGCTTCTTCATGCGGATCGATGTCCGTTCCGGCATGGCGCACCGGGCACTGGTCCTGAACCTCGCGGTCGTCATCGTCTTCCTGCTGCCGTTCGGCGGCTGGCAGGACATCGTGAGCGTCATGGGGGACATGTATCTGCTCACCTACGCGGCCTCGGCGGTCGCCGTGGCGGTGTTCCGGGCACACGACCGGGAGCGGGGGGTGCCCCGGACGGAAGGCCAGGCGCCGGGGGTGCGCTGGATCGCACCGGTCAGTTTCATCGTCGCCAGCGAGTTCATCTTCTGGTCGGGCTGGCGCGACCTGCGGCTCGCGCTGCCGTTCGTCCTGGTCGGTGTCCCGCTGTTCCTGGTGCAGCGGCGCGAAACCGAGGGGCCTCTGCCGCGTCATGAACTGCGGCAGGGCGCCTGGCTGGTCTGCTTTCTGGCCGTGCTGACCGTCCTGTCCCGGCTCGGCACCTTCGGCGGTTCCGGGCGTTTGCCGGCGCCCTACGACTCCGTCGCGGTGGGCGCCGTCGCGCTCATCGTGTTCGTATGGGCGGTGCGGTCGGGCGTCGACCATCTGCGGAGCACTCCGACCGGTCCGTCCGCGGCGCCGTCCGTCTGAGCAGATCACGATGCGCCGTACCCCTGTGTGCAGGCCTGCAGCTCGACACCACTGATCCTTGCCAGGCGTTGCCACGGGATCCCGAAGGACCGGCGGCAGACACGTGGAAGAGGGAGCGACCCGTACCTCGGCCCCTCGCCGCAGCGGTCCCGGGCAAGCAGGGCTCCCCGCACCGGCAGCCGTGCTCCCGCACCCCTTACCGTGGCGCTCACCTCGTCATCTCGCCTACAGGAGTACGCATGAGCTTCGATGTTGACGCCGTCCGCGCCCAGTTCCCCGCCCTGAAGTCGGGTTCCGCCCGCTTCGACGCCCCCGGCGGCACCCAGACTCCTCAACCGGTGATCGACGCCATCGCGGACACGCTGGCCAACCCGCTGGCCAACCGGGGTCTCACCACCGAGGGCGAGCGCAACGCGGAGGCTGTCGTGACCGGCGCCCGCCGCGCGCTGGCCGACCTGCTGGGCGCCGAACCGCGCGGCATCGTCTTCGGCCGCAGCTCCACCCAGCTCGCCTACGACCTGTCGCGCACCCTCGCCAAGAACTGGGGCCCCGGAGACGAGGTGGTCGTCAGCCGGCTCGACCACGACTCCAATATCCGCCCCTGGATCCAAGCGGCCGAGGCTGTGGGCGCCGCCGTCCGCTGGGCAGACTTCGACCCGGCCACCGGTGAGTTGACGACCGATGACATCGCCCAGGTGCTCTCCGCGCGCACCCGCTTGGTCGCCGTCACCGCAGCGTCCAACCTGATCGGCACCCGCCCCGACATCCCGGCCGTCGCCGACCTCGTACACCGGGCCGGAGCACTGCTGCATGTGGACGCGGTGCACTACGCCTCGCACGCCGCTGTCGATTTGCCCGGCCTCGGCGCGGACTTCCTGGTCTGCTCGCCGTACAAATTCCTCGGCCCGCACCTCGGCGTGCTGGCAAGCCGCCCCGAGCTGCTGGAGACGCTGCGCCCGGACAAGCTCCTGCCCTCCACCGACGCGGTTCCCGAGCGCTTCGAACTGGGCACGCTGCCCTACGAATTGCTCGCCGGTGCCCGTGCGGCGGTGGACTTCCTCGCCGGACTGGCCCCCGGCACCGACGGCACCCGCCGAGAACGGATCCTCGCCGCCTTCGAGGCGATCGAGACCCACGAGGACGCCCTCCGGGCCCGTATCGAGCAAGGGCTGGCCGCCCTCGGCGGCGTCACCGTGCACTCCCGGGCCACCCGCCGCACGCCGACCCTGCTGCTCACCCTGGCGGACCGAAGCGCCACTGCCGCCTCGCGGTACCTGGCGGAGAGAGGCGTCGACGCCCCGGCAGGCTCGTTCTACGCGCTGGAGGCATCCCGCAGGCTCGGACTGGGCGACGAGGGCGGACTCCGGGTCGGCCTGGCCCCCTACAGCAGCGCCGAGGACGTCGATCGGCTGCTGGACGCCCTGTCCGGCTGCCTGGGCACCTCGCCCGCCGGCGGCTGACGCGGGCGGCCCGCCCGCAAGCTGTTCGCGGACCTCGCGCGGCGGCAGGAGAGGCCGTGGCCTGGTCGGGCTCTGTGCCGCAACCGCGGCGCCTCGTCGGCGGTGCGGGCGCCGCCCCGTACCGCTGCGCCGTGGCCTCCAGATCCGCTGTGCGGCGAGGAAGGAAGCCGCGCCCGGATTCAGGTCCCGGAGCGGGTCGGCCTCGGCGGCTGTGGGCACGGCGCCTCCTCGGAAATGACGGCTCACCGAGCAACTTCTCCGTACAGGCACTTGGCTGCGGCCCTCGGCGATGCCGATGGACACTTATCGTGAGGGTGAGCAGTACGTGGTGGCGTTCGATCTGCCCGGTGTCCCGCCGTATGTGTTCGACATCGATGGGGAGAGCACCATGCTGACGGTCAAGACCGAGCGTCGGCCGGCGGCCGAGGCCGAGGATGCGCAGTTGGAGCGGTCCGAGTGTCCGCTCAGTGTGTTCTCCCGCCGGATCGTGCTCGCCGACACCCTCGACACCGGGCACATCGACGCCGACTACGACGCGGGTGTGCTGACCCTGCGTACCCCGATTGCCGAGCACGCCAGGCCTTGCAAGATCACCACCGGCGGAGATGCGGCACGCATGGAGATCAAGGCTGAGCAGGGTCCCACCTGTACTCGGCGGCGGATGTCGGGGCGGAGCTTTCCTCCTTCCGCCCGTCCCGTCCCCCGCCCTTCGCGAAGGGGACAGCTGTGATGACTCTGAGGTGGGAAGCGTTCCTCGACCGGGTCCAGGAACGCGGCGAGTACAGCACCAGGCTGGAGGCGGAACGTGCTGCCCGCGTCGTCCTGGCACTGCTGGGCGCGCATCTGGTGGGCGCGGAACGGTCCGAGCTCGCCGCCCGGCTACCGGAAACGTACGCCCTGATCCTGCTCAACCCGTTGCAGGCGACCGAACCGCTGTCCTCGGAGCGATTCGTACGGGCCACCGCGTCCTGGATCGAGGGCGCTACCGAACAGACCGCCAAGTGGGACATCGGCGCCGTGCTGAGCGTCGTCGCGGACGGAGCCGGCGAAGAGCTCACCCGTCGCATCCTGCTGCAGCTGCCCGCGGGTTACGGGCTCCTCTTCGGCTGCCCCGAGCCGACCTGAGCATCGGCGCGGAACCGTGGGCCGAGCCGTACCCCGGAGCGGGACCGGGAGTCCGACGGCGAGCGCATGAGCGCGCTCCTTCAGGCACCCATGGCCTCCGTCACCTCCCGGGTGATCCGCTCGAACTCGGCGCCCATGGCCGCCGCCAGTGCCTGCGCGGCTGATATGGGGCGAACCATCACCATCAAGTCGTCGATCTTGCCGTCCTCGTCGACGTGCAGGAAATCGCAGCCGTTGATCTCCCGGTCGCCAACCTTCGCCTTGAAAACGAGGGCGTGGTCGCGGCCGTCGGCTCCCGCTATCTCCCGTACGTAGTGGAAGTCGGTGAAGACTCGCGAGACGCCACGCACGATTGACGCGGTGATCGCCTTCCCGGAGTACGGCTTGAACGCCACAGGGCTGGTGAACACGACGTTCTCGGCCAGCAGAGCCTCGATCGCGGCGTGGTCCTCAGCCTCGACCGCCTTGCGGAAGGGATGCATCCCGACCACCTCTCATAGGCAAATACTTGATTAGGTGCGGATGCTAGGCTGCCGTCATGGCATTGCGCAATGCGGTACTCGCGGCACTTCTGGACGGCGAGGCCTCCGGGTACGACCTGGCCAAGGGATTCGACGCCTCGGTGGCCAATTTCTGGATGGCGACCCCACAACAGCTGTACCGGGAGCTCGAGCGCATGGAGTCTGACGGCCTGATCGAGGCCCGGCTCGTCCAGCAAATGCGGCGTCCCAACAAGCGGCTGTTCTCCCTGACGGAGGCCGGACGCCAGGCCCTGCGCGACTTCACCACCGAGCTGCCCAGGCCCACGGCCATCCGCGACGAGCTGATGGTCAAGGTGCACGCCCTGGACGAAGGCGCCCCCGACGCCGTGCGCGCGGCCATCACTGAGCGGCTGGAGTGGGCGAGGGCGAAGCTCGGCCGTTACGACCGGCTCCGGGACCGCCTGCTCGACGGGCGGACGGAGCAGGACTACCTGGCTCACGCCGAGCGGATCGGCCCCTACCTCACCCTCATGCGGGGCCGGGCCTTCGAGCGGGAGAACATCACATGGGCCGAGCAGGCCCTGCGCGCCCTGGAGCAGCGCACCGGCGTATCCCGTTAGGTCCTGTCCCGTCGGGCGGTGGGAGCGTCATCGACGACCGGCGGAGCAGTCATCCCGGGCGCGCCGCACGCCACACGCCGAGGCCCTGTGCGGCGTCGAGCGGGCGGCCGCGGCGCGCGGAGTGTGCCCGGCTGGTGCAACGGCCCGGATCCGTCGTCATTCCCCACGCCGCGCCGGTCCGCCGACGGCTGATCGAGGTGGCGCGCTCCTGGTGGGCCCGGACTGCTACCGTTGGTCGGATTCCATCATCTTCATTCGCCCGTTCTTGCGGTTTGCCGGCGCCTCCGCCTGCCGGGAATTCCTCGATACGTGCCGCACATCGAGGAAGGCTCCTCATGAAGCACCCAGCTCGCACGGACACCACGCAGGACGAGTCCGCCCTGCCGGAGACGATCACCGCGGCCCTGCCGACGGCCGCGTCGTTTGCCGACCTGGATCTTCCGCGCGCCCTGCTGAAGACACTCACCGGCCTCGGCGTGAACCACCCGTTCCCGATCCAGGCGGCCACGCTGCCCAGTTCCCTCGCGGGCCGGGACGTCCTGGGCCGGGGCCGCACCGGGTCGGGCAAGACCCTGGCTTTCGGTCTCGCGCTGCTCACGCGGCTCGCAGGCCGGCGCGCGGAGCCGAAACGGCCGCTCGGGCTGATCCTCGTACCGACCCGGGAGCTGGCCCAGCAGGTCGGCGAGGCGCTCACGCCGTACGCCCGGGAGCTGAAGCTGCGGATGGTCACGGTGGTCGGCGGCATTTCGATCGGCAGGCAGGCCGGCGAACTGCGGGCCGGGGCCGAGGTCGTTGTTGCGACGCCCGGACGCCTGCACGACCTCATCGAGCGCAAGGACTGTCGCCTGGATCGGGTGCGCATCACCGTCCTGGACGAGGCCGACCAGATGTGTGACATGGGCTTTCTGCCCCAGGTCACCGAACTGCTCGACCAGGTGCGCCCCGACGGCCAGCGGATGCTGTTCTCGGCCACCTTGGACCGCGACGTCGACCTCCTGGTCCGCCGCTACCTCCACGACCCGGTGGTCCACTCGGTCGACCCGTCGGCAGGGGCGGTCACGACGATGGAACACCATGTTCTGACCGTCCACGGCGCCGACCGATACGCCGTCACGACCGAGATCGCGGCCCGGGAGGGACGGGTGCTCCTGTTCCTGGACACCAAGCACGCGGTCGACCAGTTGACCACGCACCTGCGGGCCAGCGGTGTACGCGCCGCTGCGCTGCACAGCGGCAAGTCCCAGCCCCAGCGCACGCGCACCCTCGCACAGTTCAAGAACGGTCAGGTCACCGCATTGGTGGCCACCAATGTCGCGGCCCGGGGCCTGCACGTGGACGACCTCGACCTGGTGGTCAACGTCGATCCGCCCAGCGACCACAAGGACTATCTGCACCGTGCCGGGCGCACCGCCCGTGCCGGTGAATCCGGCAGCGTCGTCACCCTGGTCCTCTCGAACCAGCGCCGCGACATGAGCCGGCTGATGGCCGACGCTGGCGTAACACCGAAGATCACCAAGGTGCGCTCGGGTGAGGCGGAACTGAGCCGGATCACCGGTGCCCGTGCTCCGTCCGGCCTTCCTCTCGACGGCGGTCCTGCCGCGGCGCGTCCCGCCGGCGGACACGCCCCGTTCCGTGGCATGGGTACAACCCGGGGTGAGTCCGGGCGCGCCGGTGGGGGGTCCCGCCGCGGGGGCGAGGCCCGCAAGATGGCCGAGGCCCGCAAAGCCGCACGGGTGCGCCGCGGCTCGTAGCGGGGCCGGCACCGGGGAGCGGACGGACGGCGTACGACGACCGGCTGAACGCGACATGCCGTGTCGGCGGAGCATCGAGGCGTTCCGGCCGGTCCTGAGCCACGTTCCGTCCCGACCGGCACGGCCACGCCGGGGGTGATCACGCCGCCAGAGGCCGGTTCCCTGGCGTGATGGGGGCAGGCAGCACCGTGGAGCCACTCAGGAACCGGTCCGTCGCGGCCGCGGCGGACCGGCCCTCCGCGATGGCCCACACCACGAGGGACTGGCCACGTCCCGCGTCGCCGGCGATGAAGACCCCGTCCGTCGTGGTGCGGGCCGTCCGCTCGGTCCGCTCGGCCATCTCGGCTGCGAAGGCGGCATCCCGGGCGAAGTTCCCCCGGTCGTCCAGGGTGAGCCCGAGCTGCTTCATGAGACCGGTGCCCCGTTCGGGACCGTAGAAGCCGAGGGCGAGCAGGACCAGATCTGCCGAGATCAGTTGCTCGGTGTCCGGCAGCGGACTTCTGGCCACGGGTTCCACCTTCGCCAGGCGCAGTCCGCGCACATGGCCGGCCTTGTCCCCGTCGAAACGGAGGGTGGCGGAGGCGAAGACTCTCGGATCCGCACCCTTCCGCCCCCGGGCCTCCTCATGGGCATGGGAGATCCGATAGACCTTCGGATACGTGGGCCACGGCTCGGTGTCCCGCCGGGTCTCGCCGGGCTCGGGATTGATGTCCAGCTGCACCACGGAGCTCGCGCCCTGGCGCAGGGCGGTGCCGAGACAGTCCGAGCCGGTGTCCCCGCCGCCGATGATCACCACGTGCTTGCCCTCGGCGGTGACGGGAGGCGAGACATAGTCGCCCTCCCTGACCCGGTTGGCGAGGGTCAGGTAGTCCATGGCCTGATGAATGCCGTACAGCTCCCGGCCGGGGACGGGCAGCTCACGCTGTCCCCTGGCCCCTACGGCGACGACCACCGCGTCGTGGCGTCTTCTGAGTTCGGTGGCGTCCAGATCGCTGCCGACGTCCACACCGGTGCGGAACTTGGTTCCCTCGGCCCGCATCTGCTCGATGCGGCAGTTCAGGTGGTGCTTCTCCATCTTGAACGCGGGGATCCCGTAGCGCAGCAGCCCGCCGATGCGGTCGGCCCGTTCGTAGACGGCGACGGTGTGACCGATGCGGGTGAGCTGTTGCGCTGCCGCCAGTCCGGCGGGACCGGAGCCGATGACGGCGACGGTCTTCCCGCTGAGCCGCTCGGGCGGTTGCGGTGGCGCGTACCCGCGCGCCCAGATCTGGTCGGCGATCGCCTGTTCGACGTTCTTGATCGTCACTGGATCGGCATTGATGGTGAGCACGCACGCGTCCTCGCACGGCGCCGGGCACAGTCGCCCGGTGAACTCCGGGAAGTTGTTCGTTGCGTGCAATCGCTCGGCGGCGGCCCGCCAGTCGGCCCGTGCCGCGTAGGCGTTCCACTCGGGGATGAGGTTGCCCAGCGGGCAGCCGTGGTGGCAGAACGGTATGCCGCAGTCCATGCAGCGTCCCGCTTGCTCGGAGACGAGCGGAAGACGTGGCGGGCCCGCGTAGACCTCGTCCCAGTCGCTCAGCCGTTCATCGACGGGGCGTGCCGGGGCGGGCCGGCGGGGAACTTTGAGGAAGCCGAAAGGGTCGGTCATGCGCCGCCTCCGTCGCCCCTTGCGGTGTACCGGCGTTTCGGCCAGCCTACGCCTGCTTTCTGCCGCTTTCATCGGCCTGGGGGCTCCGGGACCCGTCCGGGCGGTCCTGCGCGGCTCCTGCGATCAGGGTTTGCCGGCCTCGGCGGTTCAGGTCGAGGTCTTCGCGGGCTCCGGCTCCGTGGTCCCTGTCGTGGTGGGCTTGTCGATGCGCTTGCCGAGCAGGACGAACAGCAGGATGAGCCCGACCGTGAGCAAGGTGTGGCCCAGGCCGGCGATTCCGGGCACGGCCTCGGGGACATGCTTGCCGAGCACTGTCTCGATGCCGTGGACGCCCATCATGATGACCGTGATCGCGATGCCCGCGTTGTAGAACCAGAAGAACGCGGTGAAGAGTTTCGTCCCGGACAGCTGGAACTGCTTGTCGAGGGCGAGGACGATGAGGAAGCCCAGCATGCCCAGGGCGAGCAAGTGGGTGTGCATGACCGCCAGTTGCGTGTCGCCCCGAAAATCGTGGGCCTTGGTGAACTCCCGGTAGAACAGCCCGGAGATCACTCCCAGAATCATGTAGACGTGTGCCGCTACGTACGACTTCCGCATCTCTGCGCCAGCCTCCTGCCGCTCAAGTTCCGCCCCGACGAGGGTCATTGAAGCATCCTGTGGGGTAGCTGTCTGCCGGGTTCGGGAGGACGCACAAAGCCGGGTCGAGTGGCCCTCGCTTGCCCCTGCGGGTTTCCGGGGGTACGCCGGTCTCCCTGCCCGGGCGGCAGCCCTGCGCGGCGCCGGACTGGCGTGGTGGAAGCGCCGGAGAGGTCGCCGACCTGCGTCGCACCTTCCGCAGCCGACGCTGAAGCGTCTCTCATGGCCGGGCGCCACCGGACGCCCGGACGATCCGTCCTCGGCCGGGCACAGCAGGCGGACTACCCCATGGATCGGCGCCGATGCACCACTCTGCCGGCCCTGCGGGCGAAGCAGTCGCCGCACACGACGCACGTCAGCGCGGCACGGAACGCGCGATGCGGAATCCGACGTCGTCGATCCGGAAGGTCGGGTGGCTGCGGCGCCGCACCGAGGCCCGGCAGCTCCAGTGCTCGTCGAACCATCCACCGCCACGCAGTACCCGATAGCTGCCGTAGACCTCGGCGTCGTAGATGTCCCAGCACCACTCCCACACGTTGCCCAACATGTCGTATATACCCCACGTGTTGGGCTGCTTGCCGGCCACGTCGTGAATCCGCTCGCGGGAGTTGCCGCGGTGCCAGGCGATCTCGTCGAGCTGCCCGTACCGTGCGTCGGTCGTACCGGCACGACATGCGTGTTCCCACTCGGCCTCGGTCGGCAGCCGGTACCCGTCAGCAGACGCGTCCCACTCGATGCCCTCGGCGTCAGCGCGGAGGTGATAGGCGGCTGCCAACCCCTCTTGCTGGGAAAGGGTGTTGCAGAATCGGACCGCGTCCCACCAGGACACGCCTTCGATGGGCAACCGGTCGCCTTGGACGCTGCTCGGGCGCTGACCGGTGACCTGCGCGTAGTGCGCCTGAGTGATCGGGAACGCCGCCAACCGATACGGCGCGAGCTCGATCGACCAGCTCCGCTGCGTTCGCCGGTCCGACAGCGTCACCCGCCCGGGTGGAAGGGCGATCAACTCGATTCCTGCGTTCACGTCCATAGGCAGACGATCGTACCGAGGTGTGATCGTCGTCGCCTCGGAGCTGCCCGTGGGTTGGGCAGCCAAGTGACGGCGGGGTGGTGCTCCTCGCGCCCGAGGGCAGTCAAGGTGATGTCTGACGCGACGATGTTCGTGCCGTTCCCGGTCTGCCGAGAACGTTGCGGATGCGAGTGGCAACGTGCAGGTTGAGCCGGGTCTCGACATCGCTGAGATCGTGGTCGGTGATCTCGCGAATGCGCCGGAGGCGGTAGCGCACGGTGCTTCGGTGGATCTGGAGACCGTCGGCTGTGGTGTCGTAGCTGCCGCCGCTCTCCAGGTAGTGCGAGAGCGTGGTGACCATGTCGGTGTGATGTCGGGCGTCGTACTCCAGAAGAGCTCCGAGCCATTCCCTGACGAAGCGGTCGGTCTCCCGTTCGCCGTCCCCGGTTCCCATCATGCGGCAGATGCCGATGTCCTCGAAGCTGGTGCTGCCGTGCGGTTCCGGAGATCTGCGCCGTACGGTGAGAGCACGGACGGCCTCGTCGTAGGAGTGCGGCAGTTCGGTGAAGAGTTCGCAGCGGCTGCCGATGCCGACGGCCCCGGCAGCCGTGCCGAGATCCTGCGCGACAGCTCGGTACAAGGCATCCCCGGGATCGGGACCCGCCACCAGGACGACCGTGGTGGTTTCTCGGGCACCGATGAGCACATCCAGTCCCAGGCGTTCGGCCGCCCGCGCGACGGCGTCGCCCAGCGTCACCTCCTCCGTCGCTCCGTCCCACTGCAGCACGGCGATGCGGTGCGGCCCGTGCAGGTCGTGACCGAGGGCGGCCGCATGGACGAACACACCGTCGGTCGCCTCACCGGAGATCAGTCTTTCGACCAGGTCGTGGCGCAGCCTCGGCTCCAGTTCGGCGAGAGCGCGTTCGTGGGAGAGCTCGGGAGCGAGGGCCAGGCCCGTCTCCTCCAGAGCCGCGGTGTCCAGTTTCCCCGCACGGCGGTCGGGGTCCACCAGGGCGACCAGGCCGAGCAGGTCGCCCGCCGCCTCGATGGGGACGACCAGGCAGTCCCGGTCGCGGACCGCGCCCTGCCGGCGCCGCACCTGCCGCAGCAGCTCGTCCCGGGGCCGGTTCGCCGATCCGGGGCGTGGTTCGCCGCGGCCGGGGCCTGCCCACGCCCGCAGATTGCCGAAGGGATCCTCGGTCAGTGCGGAGAACCCCGTGTGATCGTGCAGGGCCTGGAGCATCCCCAGCTCACCCTTGCCGGAGGCCCCGACACGGGTGAGGGCTCGGTGGAAGGCGTTCTGGTACGAAAGTGCGGATACGGTGGCGCCGAGATCGACCCCCAGTCCGGGTTCCTCCGCCGTCGGCCACGGTTCCCTCTCGGTATGGACGGGCCTCTCCCACGGCCGGCTCAGTCCCGCGAGTGCGGCTGCGACCTGCCGGGCGAGCAGCTCTGCGTCGGTGGTCTCCTCGGCCGAGGGGGTGTCCAGTATCCGAACGACGAGGTAGCCGAGACACCGCCCACGGTGGCGCAGTGCCAAGGCCCACAGGCAGTGGCCGTCCTGGCCGTCCCAGCGCCCGCTGCGGCCATCCAGCGCGCCGATCCACCGGTCGACGCCGTCGGTGGCCGTCGGGTCGTCGTCCGTCTCGGCGGGCTCGGCCGCCGTGGCGTTCACCGCCACGATGCCCGGCCGGGAATGGCCGGAGCCGGCCGCGGAGCACGGGCGACACCGCCGGGCGACGCCGTGGTGAGCCGCATAGGCCGCTTCTGCTGCGAACGGCCCGGTGACGGCGATCGCCCCCATGGCCGCCCACACCACCTCGCGTTCCTCGGTGGCGTCGAACATCGCCGTGGTCAGACGGAGGAACGTGTGCCGGCCGGCCCAGCGCTGCGGGATCGGGCGCACCGCACACACCGTCGATGATCCGGAGCGGACAGCATCCATCGGAGATCCATTCGTGTCTCGGCACAGCAGCTCTCCGCTTTTCACGCTACGCCGTCCGGCGCCGGGACACCTCAGCTGGTCCTGCCCATGCCCTGACCTCGCGGGACGGGCCGGCAGGGCCGGATTGGTCCTGCCGGGGCAGGGAAACGCGTGCGCCACCGCGCCACCCTTTCCCCATGTGTGGCGGCGAGCAGGACGGCGATCCCGGCAGCCACGGCGACAGATCAGTGCCGCGACGGAGGAGAATCCCATGGCCAGGGCAGTAGGTATCGACCTCGGCACCACCAACTCGGTCATCGCGGTCTGGGAGGGCGGTGAGCCCACCGTGATCCCGAATGCCGAGGGAGCCAGGACCACCCCCTCGGTGGTCGCCTTCACCGACACCGGCGAGCGGCTGGTCGGACAGCTGGCACGCCGGCAGTCGATCCTCAATCCCAAGGGCACCATCACCTCCGCGAAGCGGTTCATCGGCCGTCGCTTCGGCGAGGTCCCCGAGGAGGCCAAGGCGGTCTCCTTCGATGTGGTCGAGGGACCGGGCGGGGTGGCGCGCTTCGAGGTGAACGGCAAGCAGTATGCGCCGGAGGAGATCAGCGCGCAGGTGCTGCGCAAGCTGGCCGAGGACGCGGGGAAGTCGCTCGGAGAGCGGGTGACAGAGGCCGTCATCACCGTACCCGCCTACTTCAACGACGCTCAGCGACAGGCCACGAAGGACGCGGGAAAGATCGCCGGGCTGGAGGTTCTGCGGATCATCAACGAGCCGACCGCCGCGGCCCTGGCCTACGGTCTGGACAAGAAGGGCCATGAGACAGTCCTGGTCTTCGACCTCGGCGGTGGCACCTTCGATGTCAGCATCCTCGACGTCGGCGACGGCGTGGTGGAGGTACGGTCCACGGCCGGCGACTCCCATCTGGGCGGCGACGACTTCGACCGCCGCCTGGTGGACTATCTGGCGGACGCGTTCCAGAAGACCGAGGGCATCGACCTGCGCAAGGACCCGCAGGCCCTGCAGCGCCTGTTCGAGGCGGCCGAGAAGGCGAAGACCGAACTGAGTTCGGTCACCCAGACCCAGGTGAGTCTGCCGTTCGTCACGGCGGATTCCTCCGGGCCCAAACACCTCACCGAGACCGTCCGCCGTTCCACCTTCGAACAGATCACTGCGGATCTGGTGGAGCGCTGCCTGGCCCCGGTCAAGCAGGCGATGGGCGACGCGAAGATCAGCGACAACGACATCGACGAAGTCATCCTGGTCGGCGGCTCGACGCGTATCCCGGCCGTACAGGCTCTGGTGCGGCGCCTGACCGGCGGCAAGGACCCCAACATGAGCGTCAATCCGGACGAGGTGGTGGCGCTGGGCGCCGCCGTTCAGGCCGGGGTGCTCAAGGGTGAGGTCAAGGACGTCCTCCTGCTGGACGTCACCCCGCTCTCGCTGGGCGTGGAGACCGCAGGCGGCGTCATGACGAAGATCATCGAGCGGAACACCACCATCCCCGCCCGACGGTCCGAGGTCTTCTCCACGGCCGAGGACAACCAGCCCGCCGTCGACATTGTGGTGCTCCAGGGCGAACGTGAACTGGCCGCCGACAACAGGGTGCTGGGCCGCTTCAGGCTGGAGAACCTCAGGCCCGCCCCCCGCGGGGAGACCCAGATCGAAGTCACCTTCGACATCGACGCCAACGGCATCCTCAAGGTCGGCGCCAAGGACAAGGACACCGGCGCCGAACAGTCGATCACCCTCAGCGAGGGATCCAACCTCGACCAGGCCGAGGTCGGTCGGATGATCGAGGAGGCCGAGCGCCACCGCACCGCCGACCAGGCGCTGCGCCAGGCCGTCGACGCGCGCAACGAACTCGACGCTGCCGCATACCAGGTGGAGCGCCGGCTCGGAGAACTCGGTGACGCCGCACCGCAGCACGAGCGCGCCCGCGCCGAAATGGTCATCGAGGAGTCGCGTACCGCTGTCAAGGAGGAGGCGCCGGTGGAGCGCTCCCGCGCCCTCAACTCCGAACTCCAGCAGATCTACGCCGCACTGGCCACGCATTCCGCCGCGGCGGCACAGACCGCGGACCAGGGCGCAACGTCCGCCTCGGGACGGCCCTCCGGTGGCGACGACGACGTCATCGACGCCGAGTTCGACCGGGGCTGAGGTGGCGTGATGTCGGAACATGACCAGGCACCTTCCGCCGATGACGCAGCCCGGACGTGGACGGAGCATCCGCTGGAAGAGGCACCCGCACCACAGGGCCCGTCGGCCCTCGACGCCGAGGAGCTGGAGGACCGGTGGCGGCGGGCCCTCGCCGATCTGGACAACCTTCGCAAGAGGTATGCCCGCGACCGCCACCGGGAGCTGGAGGCGGAACGAAACAGGGCCACGGCCGCCTGGCTCCCGGTCGTCGACAACCTCGAACTGGCCCTCGCCCACGCCGACGCGGACCCCGAAACGATCGTCCGCGGTGTTCAGGCGGTACGCGATCAGGCTCTGGACGTGCTGAGAGGCCTCGGCTATCCGCGCCACGACGAGACCGGTGTCCCCTTCGATCCCGTGCTGCACGAGGTGGTCTCCGTGGTCGACGACCCGGACACCGCCCCGGGAACCGTCGTCCAGGTGATGCGCCCCGGCTACGGCGACCCCGACCGCCAACTGCGACCGGCGGCGGTAGCGGTCAGCCGAAAGCAGGAGTAACCCGCCATGGCGCGCGACTACTACGAGGTGCTGGGCGTCCCCCGGACTGCCGACACGGCCGAGATCCAGCAGGCATTCCGCACCCTGGCCCGGCGTCACCACCCGGATGTCAACAAGAATCCGGCCGCCGAGGAGCGCTTCAAGGAGATCAACGAGGCGTACGGAGTCCTCTCCGACCCCGATACCCGGGCCAGGTACGACCGGTTCGGCGCCGACTTCCGGCAGATCCCGGAGGACTACGACGAGCGGGTCGCGGCAGCGCGGGGCTTCCGCGGGGCCGGAGCCGGAGCGTACCGAGGCGGACCCTTCCAGGGGGGCCGGGGCGCGGGCCGCGGAGGCGCCAAGGTCTGGACGGAAGGGGATTTCGACACCGCCGGCTTCGACTTCGAGGACCTCTTCGGGGGTGTGTTCGGCGGCGGCCGGGCAGGCCGCGAGCCGGGGCCGGTACCCGGCGCCGACCAGGAGGCCGAGCTCACCCTCACCGTGGAAGAGGCCTACCGCGGCGGCCGGCGGAAGATCACCCTGGGCGGCCCGGGCGTGGAGCGCAGCTATGACGTGAACATCCCCGCGGGTGTCGTCGACGGACAGCGCATCAGGCTCGCGGGGGAGGGAGGCCGGGGCCGCGGTCAAGGCACCGCGGGGGACCTCTACCTCGTGGTCCGTATCGCCCCCCACCCCAGGTACCGGCTCACCGGTCGCGACATCCACGTCGATCTGCCGGTCACCCCCTGGGAGGCCGTCCTGGGGGCGACCGTGCCCGTCACCGGCCCCGGCGGCACCGCGAAGGTCCACGTCCCGCCGGGTACTTCCACCGGCCGGCGACTGCGGCTGCGCGGGGAGGGGATGCCTCACCCCAAGGGAGCCGCCGGTGACCTCTACGCCGAGATCCAGGTGATCGTGCCCTCGTCGCCGAGCCCGCGCGAACGCGCGTTGTTCGAGGAGCTGGCCGGGGTCTCGACCTTCGACCCGAGGAAGCAGGCATGAGTGACGATCAGCGTTCTCCCACCGAAGACGCCGCGCCCGGCCGTGCCGTCGCCCAGTATCCCCTGGTCCGGGTCTGCCGGATCACTCCCTACGAACTGTCCCTGGCCGGTGTCGCCCGACGCAGCGGCCTCTCGCCCGACCTGGTCCGCCGCTTCGTAGCCCTCGGGCTGCTGGACGCCGAGCGGGACGCCCACGGGCGACTGTGGTTCCGTACCACCGCACCGTCGGCCATCGCCCGCGTGCAGCGACTGCGGACCGGCCTGTCGCTGAACTACGCGGCCGTCGGGGTCGTGCTGGACCTGCTCGACCGTATCGATCATCTGGAGCGGGCGCTGCGGCGCAGCCAACGAGCCGCCGAGGAGCGAACGTCATGGACATGAACCGCCTCACGCAGAAGTCCCAGGAAGCGCTGCAGGAAGCGCAGAGCGTGGCGGTGCGGCTCGGCCAGAACGAGGTCGACGGGGAGCATCTGCTGCTGGCGTTGCTCGACCCGCAGGACGGGCTGACGACCCGGCTGCTCGCCGCCGCCGGCGCCGACACGGCCGCACTGCGGGGCGCCGTCGAAGCCGATCTCGCCAAGCGCCCGCGCACCACCGGACCGGGTGCCGCCCCGGGCCAGGTGATGGTCACCCAGCGCCTCGCCCGATTGCTCGACACGGCGGAGCAGGAGGCCAAACGCCTCAAGGACGAATACGTCTCGACCGAGCACCTGGTCATGGCCCTGGTGGACGAAGGCTCGGCCACCGCCGCCGGCCGACGGCTCGCCGAACAGGGCATCACCAAGGACACCTTCCTCGCCGCCCTCACCCAGGTGCGTGGCAATCAGAGGGTCACCTCCGCCAACCCGGAAGCCGCCTACGAGGCTCTGGAGAAGTACGGCCGAGACCTGGTCGTGGAGGCCCGCACCGGTCGGCTCGATCCGGTGATCGGCCGGGATGCAGAGATCCGGCGGGTGATCCAGATCCTCAGCCGCAAGACCAAGAACAACCCGGTCCTGATCGGTGAACCCGGCGTCGGCAAGACCGCCATCGTCGAGGGCCTGGCCCAGCGGATCGTGCGCGGCGACGTACCGGAGGGGCTGCGGGACAAGACGGTGTTCTCGCTCGACATGGGATCGCTGGTGGCCGGAGCCAAGTACCGCGGCGAGTTCGAGGAACGCCTCAAGGCCGTCCTGGCAGAGGTAAAGGGTGCCGAGGGGTCGATCCTGCTCTTTGTCGACGAGCTGCACACCGTCGTCGGTGCCGGCGCCGCCGAGGGCGCCATGGACGCGGGCAACATGCTCAAGCCGATGCTGGCCCGCGGCGAACTGCACATGATCGGCGCCACCACAGTGGAGGAATACCGCAAGCGCATCGAGTCCGATGCCGCCCTGGAACGCCGTTTCCAGACCGTCCTCGTGGACGAGCCGACCGTCGAGGACGCGATCTCCATCCTGCGAGGCATCCGCGAGCGCCTGGAGATCTTCCACGGCGTCAAGATCCAGGACGGCGCACTGGTTGCCGCCGCCACCCTCAGCCACCGCTACATCAGCGACCGTTTCCTCCCCGACAAGGCCATCGACCTGGTCGACGAGGCGTGCGCGCGGCTGCGCACCGAGATCGACTCCATGCCGGCCGAACTGGACGAACTCACCCGTCGGGTGACCAGGCTGGAGATCGAGGAGGCGGCCCTGGGCGAGGAGACCGATCCGGCAAGCCGCGCCCGCCTGGACGACCTGCGCCGTGAACTGGCCGACCTGCGGGGTGAGGCGGACGCCAAGCACGCCCAGTGGGAGGCCGAACGCCAGGCCATCCGTCGCGTCCAGGAACTGCGTCAGGAACTGGAACGCGCCCGGCAGGAGGCCGAGGAGGCCGAACGCGCCTACGACCTCAACCGCGCCGCCCAGCTGCGCTACGGCACCATCAGCGAGCTCGAACGCCGCCTTGCCGCCGAAGAGGAGCAACTCGCCGTCAAGCAGGGCGAGACACGGCTGCTGCGCGAGGTGGTCACCGCCGAAGAGATCGCCGAGATCGTCTCCGCCTGGACCGGTATCCCCGTCACTCGGCTCCAGGAAGGCGAACGGCAGAAACTGCTGCGCCTGGACGAGATCCTGCGCGAGCGGGTCATCGGCCAGGACGAGGCCGTACAGCTGGTCGCCGACGCGGTGATCCGGGCCCGGTCCGGAGTGCGCGACCCACGCCGGCCGATCGGCTCGTTCATCTTCCTGGGCCCCACGGGCGTCGGAAAGACCGAGCTGGCCAAGACCCTCGCCGCCGCACTCTTCGACAGCGAGAGCAACATGATCCGCCTCGACATGAGCGAGTACCAGGAGAAGCACACCGTGAGCCGCCTCGTCGGCGCACCGCCCGGATACGTCGGCTACGAGGAGGGCGGCCAGCTCACCGAGGCGGTGCGCCGCAAGCCGTACTCCGTCGTCCTTTTCGACGAGATCGAGAAGGCCCACGCCGACGTGTTCAACACGCTGCTCCAGGTCCTGGACGACGGCAGGATCACCGATGCCCAGGGTCGAACCGTCGACTTCCGCAACACGGTCGTCATCATGACCTCGAACCTCGGCTCCCAGTACCTGCTCGAGGACGCCACCGCCGCCGGCGAGATCAAGCCCGAGGTACGGGAACTCGTGATGGGCGAACTCAACAGCCACTTCCGCCCCGAATTCCTCAACCGCGTCGACGACGTCGTCCTCTTCCACCCGCTCGGCCTGGCGCAGATCGAACGCATCGTCGACCTGCTCCTCGACGAGCTGCGCCGTCGCCTCGCCGACCAGCGCATCTCCCTCGTCCTCACCGAACAGGCCCGCCGTCTCGTCGCCGCCGAAGGCTACGACCCGGTCTACGGCGCCCGTCCGCTGCGCCGCTTCATCTCCCACGAGGTCGAGACCAGGATCGGCCGCGCGCTGCTCAGCGGCGAGGCGACCGAGGGCGTGACGATCCTGGTCGACGCCCAGGACGACGAACTCACCTTCACGCTCCGGGACGGGCCGAAGGAGTCGTCATGAGCGCCTCCCCGGTCGGTCGCACCGCCCGCTGCGGCAAGACGAACTTCGCCACCGTCGCCGAGCAGGCCGGTCTGCCGGTCCACGAAGCCATGGTCTGAGCTCTCCACCCCAAGGGAAGTGCACTGTGACCGCTGAAACGCCCACGTCGTACGACGCGTACCCACAATTGACGGATGACCAGATCGAGGCGCTGAGCGCCTGTGGACAGCGGTGGCCGACCGTCGAAGGCGAACTGCTCTATCAGGCGGGCCGGCCCAGTCAGGAGTTCTTCGTCGTCCTGAGCGGCAGGGTGGCTGTGGTAAAAGGCCGAGGCGGTCGGGAGAGGACCTACCAGCTCCATGGCCCCGGCAGTTTCCTCGGCGAGCTCGGCCTGCTGGAGGGGCAGGCCGCCTTGCTCACCGCCGTGGTCCGTGCCCCTGGTGAGGTCCTGGCGGTCGGTTCGGCCGAACTGCGCGACCTGCTCGGCCGCGAACCCGCGCTCGGCGACCTCATCCTGCGCGCCTGCCTTCTGCGTCGGACACTGCCGGCCGGGATGGCCACCGGTTTCAGGATCATCGGCTCCGCGTTCTCCCCGGACACCCGCAGGCTGCTCGAGTTCGCCGCCCGCAACCGGCTCCCGCATCGCTGGATCGATCTGGAGAAGGACACCGAGGCCGAGGTGCTGCTGCGCCGTGTGGGCGTGACACCCGAAGAGACCCCCGTGGTGGTCTGGCACGACGACCGGGTGCTGCGCAACCCCACCGACGCCGAGCTGGTACAAGTGACCGGCCTGCGCTCCGACAGCCGCACAGAAGCCGTCTGCGATCTGCTGGTGGTCGGCGCGGGACCCGCAGGTCTGGCCGCGGCCGTGTACGGGGCCTCCGAAGGACTGGCCACGGTCGTCCTGGAAGCCGTGGCCACCGGCGGTCAGGCCGGGACCTCCTCCCGGATCGAGAACTACCTCGGCTTCCCCGCCGGGATCTCCGGCACCGAACTCGCCGAACGCGCCGCCATCCAGGCCGACCGGTTCGGCGCCCGGATCACCGTCCCCGCCGAAGCCGCAGTCCTGGAACAGCGGGACGGGTCCCACGTCGTGACGCTCACGGACGGCGCCACGATCTCCGCCCACACCGTCGTGGTGGCCACCGGCGCCCGGTACCGGCGCCTGCCGGCGCCCGGCGTCGAACGGCTCGAAGGAGCCGGGGTCCACTACGCAGCCACCCTCTGGGAGGCGAGAAACTGCCGCATGGATCCCGTGGCCGTCGTGGGCGGCGGCAACCCCGCCGGCCAGGCCGCGCTGTTCCTGGCGCGTCAGTCGCCCGCAGTGCATCTGCTCGTACGTGGTGGCGACCTCACCCACAGCATGTCCCGCTACCTGATCGACCGGATAGAACGGCATCCCCGGATCGATGTGATGATGCACACCGAGGTCCGGGATGTCACCGGCAGCGACCGGGTCGAGTCCGTTCTCGTCCAGGACAACAGAACCGGCGAACGGCAGGTGCTGGCAGCGCGCGCCCTGTTCGTCTTCATCGGCGCGCGCCCCGCCAGTTCCTGGCTCGACGCGGCCGTCGACCTGGACCCGCACGGCTTCATCCGCACGGGTCCGGACGTGGTCGACGTTCCTGCGAACCTCTGGCGCCACCTCGCCCGTGCCCCGCTCGCCCTGGAGACCGGTCTCCCGGGACTCTTTGCCGTCGGCGACGTCCGCAGCGGCTCGGTCAAGCGGGTGGCCTCTGCGGTGGGCGAGGGCGCGATGGCCGTCCGCCAGGTGCACGAGCACCTCCGGGGGGTGGGCTCTCCGGGCATACGCCGACACGCGACGAGAGCCACGACGACCCGAAGGTGAACAACGTGCTGACGTTCATCCGGCTTGCCCTCCGGCAGGTGATCGTCAGCCGGGAGAGTTCGCGGGCACGGCGTCCGGGAGGTCCTACGTCCAGGAGGCCTGGGCGGGCCGCTCGCCACCTGGCTGCACCGGGCCGGAGGCCGCACGGATGCTGCTGAGGGCTGCGGCAACCACAGCCTGCGGCGTGATGTCGAATTCCCGGTAGAGGCGCTGATAGTCGGCGGAGGCGCCGAAGTGCTCCAGACCGACGATGTGGCCCGCGTCGCCCACGATGTCGCGCCAGCCCTGACCGACGGCTGCCTCGACGCTCACGCGGGCGCGCACAGCGGGTGGCAGCACCGCGTTCTGATAGGCAGAGGGCTGGGCGTGGAACCACTCCCGGCACGGCATGGACACCACGCGTGCCTCGTACCCTTCGGCAGCCAGCAGGTCACGCGCCTGCAGGGCGATGTGCACCTCCGAGCCGGTCGCGACAAGGACGACGTCGGGCTGCCCGTCGGCGCAGTCCACGAGGACGTACGCGCCGCGGGCCGCTCCCTCGGCCGGGGCATGGGTGCCGGCGCCCCGTTCCAGGACGGGCAGCGACTGCCGGGTGAGCATGAGACCGGCGGGCCTGTCCTGATGCTCGATGATGGTGCGCCAGCAGACGCTGGTCTCGTTCGCATCGGCCGGCCGTACGACGTCGAGGCCAGGAATCGCCCGGAGCGCGGCCAGGTGCTCGACGGGCTGATGGGTGGGCCCGTCCTCGCCCAACCCGATGGAGTCATGCGTCCAGACGTAAGTGGCCGGGAGCCGCATGAGCGCTGCCAGACGGACAGCCGGACGCATGTAGTCGCTGAACACGAGGAACGTGCCGCCGTAGGGACGTGTCAGACCCTGCAACGCGATGCCGTTGAGGATTGCGGCCATGGCGTGCTCACGGATGCCGAAGTGCAACGTCCGCCCATAGGGATTGCCCTTCCACTCGGCCGTCTGCTTGGCGACCGGGATGAAGGAAGGTTCCCCCTTCATCGTGGTGTTGTTGCTTCCCGCAAGATCGGCGGACCCACCCCATAGTTCGGGCAGGACGGGTGCCAGCGCCGTCAGTACCTCGCCGGATGCCTTGCGGGTGGCCATTCCGGCGGGGTCGGCGGGGAAAGTCGGCAGCTTGTCGGCCCAGCCGTCGGGCAGACGCCGGTCGCGCAACCGGTCGAGCAGCGCGGCCCGGTCAGGATGGGCAGCGCGCCACCTCTCATACACGCTCTCCCACTGGCGACGGGCAACAGCGCCCCGCTCCCGCACCTTTCTGACGTGGGCAAGGACTTCCTCCTCCACGACGAAGCTTCGACCCGGGTCGAAGCCCAGCAAGGTCTTGGTGGCGGCGACCTCTTCGTCACCGAGCGCTGCGCCATGGGCCTTTCCGGTGTTCTGCTTCGTGGGGGCGGGCCAGCCGATGACCGTACGCAGCACGATCATGGACGGCCGCGAAGCGTCCTGCTGGGCGGCCGTGATCGCCGCCGAGAGGGCGTCGACGTCCTCGACATAGGAGCCCGTGCGTGTGAAGTCGACTGTCTGCACCTGCCATCCGTACGCGGAATAGCGCGCGGCGACGTCCTCGCTGAACGAGATCTCGGTGTCGTCCTCGATCGAGATGTGGTTGGAGTCGTAGAAGACGACCAGATTGCCCAGTTCCTGGTGCCCGGCGAGCGAACTCGCCTCCGATGTGACTCCTTCCATGAGGTCGCCGTCCGAGGCGACGACGTACACGTGATGGTCGAATGGGCTCTCACCCGGCGGGGCGTCGGGATCCAGCAGCCCGCGCTCGCGCCGTGCCGCCAGCGCCATCCCCACCGCGGCGGCCAGCCCCTGGCCCAGCGGGCCCGTGGTGACCTCCACACCCCGGGTGTGGCGGTATTCCGGATGCCCCGGTGTTGCGGAACCCCAGGTACGGAGCTGCTCGAGATCCTGCAGCTCCATTCCGTACCCGCTGAGGTACAGCTGGATGTACAGAGTGAGACTCGAGTGCCCGCAGGAGAGCACGAATCGATCGCGTCCCAGCCATTGGTCATCGGCAGGGTCGTGGCGCATGACCTGTTGGAACAGCAGATAGGCCAGCGGGGCCAGGCTCATCGCGGTTCCCGGATGACCGTTTCCCACCTTCTGTACCGCGTCAGCGGCCAGAACCCGTACGGTGTCCACCGCTCGTACATCCAGCGGACCCCAGCCCACCGTGTCCGCGACCGGAAGTGCGAGCTTCGCATCACGACCCGCAATCATCCCGCTGGCTGCCTGTCGCTCATCCATGACACTGCCTTTCTGGTTGCTTCGACGACCTTTTGGGCGCCTCGGTTCGCCGGCGCCACACCGCTGGCCTGCGCAACCGCGCTTGGACCGATCGGGAGGGAGCGGCCCTGCGCCGGCCGCTTTCACCGGAGACCGACGTCGTGCGGCGGGACTCCTGATGGCCCCGGACGGGAGGGGAGAGGCAGTCGGTACTCGATGCCGGTCGATCGATGGGCAGCGCCCGCAGGCTTGGTTCCCGGTGAGCCGCGCCGACGCACAGGCCGTGCGCCCGCCCGCGGCCGCCGGGAACCGCTCGAACCCCTGGCACGGGCTGAAGCGTCCCCACTGTGCTCGCCGGTACGACCGCATGCGCTCACTGCTCCGAGCAGGGGCACCAGCAAGTCCGACGCGCAGTTGTCGGCCCCGCATCGGGCTCCCATCGCCGCTCTGCCGTGACGCGTCATTATCAACAGGCGTCGCCCTGGCTGAATGCCGCGACATGCCGTTGACGGACGTCTCCCGGCGGAAGGCGGGCGAACCGATGGGCCGGGCCGATGACTCCCTCGGACACCGGAGCGCCGGCCCGACCGGCGGTGTGCGGGCCGACAGCGTCATCGTGCTCCGTGGGCGCATGGCTTTGGTGCATTCCTGGCACGCGGTCTGCTGAGGCCACTGCCTTTCCTGATCGGTCGGCCTGTGCGAACCCGCACGGCCCAGCACCGTTGGCGTCGCACTCGGGCAGGTAATAGGACAGGGATAACGGTGGCACGGAGGAGTGGGCCGGAATGCAGATCGTTGTCGACCTCAATCGGTGCCAGGGCTATGCGCAGTGCGTGTTTCTCGCTCCCCAGGTGTTCGAACTGCATGGCGAGGAGGCCCTGATGTTCAGGCCGAGAGTGCCCGGCGATCAGCATGAGCGCGTCCGGCGCGCGGCGGCGGCCTGTCCGGTACAGGCCATCATGGTCGGCGAGCCGGCAGGCCTCGGCGCCTCGTGAACGGCGAGGGCCGGATCGTCGTCGTCGGTGCGTCGCTGGCCGGTCTGCGCGCTGCCGAGACGCTGCGCGAGGAAGGCTTCGCCGGATCGCTGACCCTGGTCGGGGAGGAGCCGCACCCCCCGTACGACAGACCACCACTGTCCAAGCAGGTGCTGCTCGGACGGGCGCGCGCGCAGGACGTCGCGCTGCCGAGCCGTCGTGCGTTGGACGCCCGGTGGAAGCTCGGTGTACGTGCCGTTGGGGTCGACCCGATCGAGAAGCGGGTGGTTCTCGCCGATGGTGAACAACTCGCCTACGACCGGCTGCTGATCGCCACCGGAACCCGGGCCCGACCCTGGCCGAACGCCGACGAAGCCCGCCTGGACGGCGTACTCACCCTGCGTACGAACGACGATGCGGCCCGCCTTGCCGAACGTCTCGACGCCGGACCGCGCCGGGTGCTGGTGATCGGCGCCGGATTCACCGGCTCGGAGATCGCCTCCGCCTGCCGGGAGCGCGGTCTCGCCGTAACGGTCGCCGAACGCGGACCGTCGCCCCTCGTCGGCGCGCTCGGGGGGACACTCGGAACCTATGCCGGGAAGCTGCATCGCGCGCACGGAGTCGACCTCCGCTGCGGCGTGACCGTCACCGCGCTGAAGGGCCGCAACGGCCGGCTCACCGGCGCCGAATTCTCCGACGGCGGCCGGATCGACGCCGATGTCGCCGTGGTCGCCCTGGGCGCCCTCCGCAATACCGAATGGCTTGACGGATCAGGCCTGGCTGCGGGCCCCCGTGGCGTCGCGTGCGACGCGGGGTGCCGAGCCTTCGACATGTACGGGATCGTCACCGACGATGTCTTCGTCGCCGGAGACGTGGCGCGCTTCCCGCACCCGCTCTTCCAGTACCAGATGCTGTCCCTCGAACACTGGGGCAATGCCGTTGCGCAGGCCGAGGTGGCGGCCCACAACATGATCAGCCCGGGCCCACGCAGGCGCCCGCACCTGACCGTTCCCGCCTTCTGGTCCAGCCAGTTCGGCCTGAACATCAAGTCCGTGGGAGTACCGACCTTCTCCGACCAAGTGGTCATTGCCCAGGGCTCGTTGCGCGAAGGTCGCTTCGTCGCTGTCTACGGATACCGGGGGCGCATCACCGCGGCGGTCAGTGTGAACCGCGCCAAGTGGCTCGAGTACTACCAGTACCTCATCGAGACGGCGGCACCGTTTCCCCCCACGCCCGGTGCCGCCGACCGGCCCGGTTCGTCCGATCCCGTTCCCTCCGACGTGCCGTCCCCGCAGCTGCTCTCGCACGGCCCGACCGTGGCCCTCACCGGTCATCTGCCGGACAGACACCTGACGCTGGTGCGCCACGAACCGTTCCCGACCGCCACCCACCGTCGATGAGGAGCCCCACGCATGCCCCCGGACACTCTCTTTGAGCGCATCACCGATTACGCGAACCGCGCCGACCCGTATCCGCTCTACGCGGAACTGCGCGAGAGCGGGGTGGTACGACAGGGCAACGGCAGCTACCTGGTGGGTACCTACCACGAGATCGCCGCTCTGCTTCATGACCCACGGATCAGCTCGGACCTCCGTAACCGTAAGGACCCGGACCCGGATGTGGCTCTGGCCAGGACGGACGAACTGCCGCCGGCCTTCATCAGGGTCGACGACCCCGAACACGACCGGCTCCGCCGCCTCGCCATGCGCCCCTTCGGTCCGCCGCACTCCCCGGGACGGATCGACGCCCTGCACGGCGACATCACCCGCATCGCCGAGGAACTGATCAGCTCGTTCCAGGACAAGGACCGGATCGACCTCGTCGACGATTTCGCCTACCCGCTCCCCGTCACCGTGATCTGTCGGCTCCTGGGCGTGCCCCAGGAGGACGTGCCCCGTGTCCGCGCCTGGACGAACGCGATCATCGCCGGTTTCGACCCCACGCCCGGGGACGACCCGGAGCAGCGCCGGCAGTCGGCCCAGGAGGCACGGATGGCGATGGCGCACTATCTGGGCGCGCTCGCCGAAGAACGGCGCGGTCACCCGTCCGGGGATCTGCTCTCCGCCCTTGCCAATGACGAAGGCCCCGAAGGGCGCCTCACGCATCCGGAACTGATGGCCACAGCGGTACTGCTGCTCATCGCCGGTCACGAGACGACCGTCAACCTGATCACCAACGGCATGCTCACCCTGCTGCGCCACCCCGACATCCTGGAGCGACTGCGCGCCGCGCCCGAACTCATGCCGAGGGCGGTGGAGGAACTGCTGCGTTACGAGCCCCCTGTCCACTTTCTGCCACATCGCTCGCCGCTCACCGACATCGACGTCGGGGGCATCACCATTCCCAAGGGCGCACCCCTGATCCTCGTGCTTGCTTCCGGCAACCGGGACCCGCTGAGATTCCATGACCCCGACCGGTTCGACCCGATGCGCGAGGACAATCAGCACTTCGGCTTCGGCAGCGGTATCCACAGCTGCTTCGGTGCCCCGCTCGCTCGTATCGAGGCGCAGATCGCGCTCGACGCGCTCCTCCGCCACCTCGACGACCCCCATGTGGTCGAGGACCCGCCTCCGTACCGGCGAAGCCCCGTGCTGCGAGGTCCCCGCCATCTCCTGATCGAGCGCGCCGCACGAGCGTAGGCCACCGATCGCCGACGAGGGGCTGCCCGACCGGTGCGTCGCGTTCGGCCTTGTGCTGCCCGGAACCATCTCCCCTCGGTGACGTCCGGCCAGGGCCAGTGATGTGCAGAGCGAGGCTGCGGGCCGAGGTCCGTACCCGAAGAGGCGGTCACCGGAAGATCCGGTGACCGCCTCGGACATGGGGCGGATGCTGGTGCCCCTCCCGGCACTGTTCGCCCCGTCGCGGGGCAAACAGTGCCGGTCACGCCCTGGGGTGTGTTCCGAAAGCCCCGTCCGCCCGGCTACGGGCGGACGACGCTACTTTCAGAACACGCCCTAGCTGCAGGTACCCGCGAACGTCCCGCGCGTCACCACGTCCGTCGCAGCTGCCGTGGTGTCCAGCCAGACGATGCGCTGTCCGTCACCGAGCGACGGGGCCAGTTGCGAACCGGAGGAGCAGGAGGCGAGGCTGAAGTTGTTCAGCCCGGCCAGCACGTCCGCCGTCGTGGACACCTTCACCTTGGTCGGGCCGTTCCAGGCGCCGAGGGCGCCCCAGATGTCGTACGTCGAGTAGGCGAAGTACTCGTCGCTGACCGAGAACTGGGCGACGTACAGACTCTTCGGGTAGGTCAGGTTCTTCATCTGGGTCACGTCGGCGGCCGGCGTCGATCCGATGGTGGTGCTCGGGATCAGGAACCCGCCGCTGGTGCGGTAGAAGACGCGGTCCGAGGTGAGCTGGATGTCAGAGATCCAGTTGAACAGGAAGCCGGTGATCCGCTTGCTCTGGGTCGTCCCCGTGGCGATGTCGTAGACGTACAGGTACGTCCCGTCGCCGCCGGCCCAGGCGATGGTGCCGTTCTTCATGGCGAGGCGCGAGGCCTTGGTGCCGGCCTCGGGCGTCACGTTGACCGTGGTGCCGTCGGCCTTCCGGAGCATGACGTCCTGCTCGCCGTCGGCAGTGGTGCTGATGTAGGCGAGGGCACCGTTCTCCGTGACCGGCTCGGTCTCGTCGGCGTCCGGGGTGTCGACCAGCTTCTTGATCGCGCCCTGGCCCTTGTCGCCGGCCTGGTAGATGCCGACGCCGGCGGCGGAGATCCGGGTGAAGACGACACGCTCGTCGTCGAGGGACGGGTCCATGAGGTAGGCGTCCGACTGCGCCAGCTCGTGCTGGGGGTACTTGCCGAATCGTCCGACCGTGATGCCGAAGGCGGCGCCGCCCTGGTCCCAGGCGATCGCGTCACCGTGGCCGATGGCATAGACATCGCCGTTGATCTGGGCGGCCTGCTCGTCGATCCCGCTGTACACCTCGTAGGCGGGCAGGATGTCGGCGCCGATGGTGGTGCCGTCGTGGGTGCCGGACTTCTGCTCCCAGCCCTGCTCGATGCCGTGGTCGTCGAAGGCCCGGTCGATGGCGTCGAGGTCGGCCGCGGAGACCTTCAGGGACTTCGCGGCCAGGGTGACCGCGTTGCGCATGTCGGTGAAGCCGGACAGCGGGGTGAGGTAGTTCTGGGCGGCTCGGTACGTGATCCGGTCGGCGAGGCCGGCGTCGATGTTCTTGCGCATGTCCCACAGCGCGCCACCGACGATGGTGGAGTTGGAGTGCACACCGCCGTTGTCGATGTCGAGCGTGATGGGCTTGTAGTCGGTCTGTGCGTTGCGGCCGTCGTTGAGGTCGCGCAGCGCGCACTCCTCCAGCGGCTTGGTGCCGTTGCAGAGGTACTCGCCGACGAGGCCGGACGTCGGGTCGCTCATCGCGACGCCCTTGTCGGCGGTCTCCATGGCGTTGCCGAAGTAGTCGGAGATCGCCTCGTTCAGGGCGCCCGACTGGTTCAGGTAGACGAGCCCGGCGGAGTGCTCGGTGACCCCGTGGGTCATTTCGTGACCGACCACGTCCAGGCTCACGGACAGCGGCACGCCGGCCATGTGGCCGTAGACCATCTTGGAGCCGTCCCAGAAGGCGTTGGCGTAGTCCTTGCCGTTGCTCGCGACGTTGACGACGGAGTAGATCGTGCCGCCCTTGCCGTCGACGCCGTCACGGCCGAGTTTGTCCTTGAGGTATTCGTAGACCTTCGCCGCGTTCACATGTGCGTCGACCGCGCCGGATGAGGTGTTGGTGCCGTCGAACCGGTCGCTCGCGGAGGTCGCCAGCGGAACGTCGTCGGTGACCGGGCCGCCCGCCACGAGCGAGTAGCTCTTGCGCTGGGCGTCGTAGGTGCGTATCTGGCCGCCGGTCCGCGTGTACATGTCCCGGGTGGAGTCGACGAGCGTGTACGACCCGCCCGTCTCCTTGTTCATGTCCAGCTCCGTCTCGGAGCCGTCCACGCGCACGCCCGTGCCCTTGGCCGGTGCGGCGTCCGCGGCGTCGATGTTGTTGTACGAGAGGGCGATGCCGCCGATGTTCGCGTCGACGTACACCTCCTGGCGCACCGGGCTGCCGTCGGCCTCGGCGCCGGTGACGGTGAAGTGCCAGGCCAGCTTGCCGCCTCGGGCGTCCGGCAGGACGATCAGGCCGTGGCCCTCGGTCTTCGCGCCCTTGACCCGCGACAGCTTCCGGTCGAGGGAGAACATCCGCTTCTCGGCGGCGGCCTCGGACACGCTCGGTGTGGTGGAGACCGACAGATCCGTGTACAGGGTGCCCGTGGCGGAGGTGACGCTCTGGCCGCCGTCGGCCGCCTCGGTCTGCACGGCGTATTCGGCGCCGAAGACCGGCACCCCGTTGTGCTTCTGCTGGAAGCGGACGGACGACTGCTTGCCGTCCTTGCTGGTGCTCACAGTCTTGAGGTCCGTGACCGGAACCTTGTAGGTGTCCTCGTGGGCCTTCAGGTGCGCCCGTGCCGCCTGGGCCGGAGTGCCCTCACGGACCGTGTCGTCGAGACGCTGAGTCATGGCGGGCGCGACAGGCACCCGGTCGTCGGCCACGGTGGTGGCCGGCGGCGCTTCCTCGCCGGCCCAGGCCGGTGACGTCAGCAGTGTCGAGCCGGTGGCCGCGACGACCACTGCGGCGGCCAGGACACGGCGGAGCCGTCTTTGTCGTGTCGGGAACACGTGAACCCTTCCCTATCGCACTGATGGGTGAACTCGCCCAGTTGCGTGGGGTGCGGGGGCCCACGCGGTCGGTGCCTAGATGTTTGGGCACGGTCGGTGGCACGTACAAGAGATGTCTCTGGCGTGAACACGCCGCGGCGTAAATGCGCCTCACATGACGTTGTTTTCAATCCGGTTCGGAGGGATTTACGAGTCCGTCTCGTCCAGCCAGCCGCTGCACGCCGCATGCCAGCCGAGCTGGAAACGCGTGGCTGCCCCCACCTTGACCATGAGGGACTGCAGGCGGCGCTGGACGGTACGGTGCCCCATGCCGAGCTGACGGGCGATGGCCGCGTCGGTCAGTCCCACGTACAACAGGGAGACGATCTGGCGGTCCACGGCGTCGAGTTCGGCTCCGTCTGTGTGCCCGGCTCTGGGATCCGTTTCGGAGGGAAGCAGTCGCCAGCCCCTCTCGAAATAGGCTTCGAAGAGCGAACTGAGCGCGGTGAGCAGTCCGGTACCGTGCACGACCAGTGCGACCGGGTCGATGCCTTCGCGGCCGGGGGCGAGCGGCAGCAGGGCGATCCGCCGGTCGACGATGATCAACTTGATGGGCAGCTTGTCGACGACGGAGATGTACTGGCCCTGGGCTGCATAGGTGGCCAGGGCCGCCGCTGTTTTGGGACGTTCGAGCCATTCGCGATCGATGACGCCCCGGATGGCGATCCCGCGCCGCATCAGCACGTGCTCGATCTCGTCGTGGTTGTCCTCGAAGGTGATCACCGAGTGGAAATCGTGCAGCGGAATCATGCTGCATACCTCGATGGTGGCCTGATCCTGCATCAGCAGGAGCCTGCGCCGGATCGCAGCCGCCCCCGACAGCACCTCGATGGGTGCTCCCGAGGCATGGGCCTGGGCGGAACGGTGCCGTTCGGCCAGGGTTGTCACGAGCGACTCGACGCGGTGCAAGGCCGCCCGGCGGGATTCCAGCAGGGGGCCGAGAGCGAGCACGGGGGAGGAGGCCCGGTAGTGGAGGACGGCGTCGCCGACGGGCCGGGCGCTGGCGAGACCGCGTTCCACCAGGACGTCGAGGGCGCGCGCGACCTCCTCGACAGGCCCGGTCGACTCACCCGCGAGCGTGGCGGGTTCACTGTCGGGCCGGTCGACGAGGAGCCGGTACACGGCGTCCTCCAACGGCTCCAGGCCGAGGAACGTGAGCAGGGATGCCTCTGCCGCATCCGGCGTGACGGGGACGCCGCCCGACGGGCGAGGGCCGTCGGCGCTCAGTGCAGTCCTTGGGCGCACTGGCGCCGGGAAACACCGGACGCCCGCAACGGACACACGCCGCGACACCTGAGTGCCCCGGTCACTGCCCCACCCTCGGTCACCGTCCTCGCCCCCTTGCCGTACTGCCGTTGTCGTCCGGTGATCACACTAACCGGCTGACTCCGTGCGCGATACAACGGGATTTGCCGAGTCGGTCGCGGCCCCCCGGCTTCGGGAGCAGACCGGGGGAAGGACCAAAGAGGTCAGCTCGCGACAGCGGCCTGCGGGCTGGAGCGCACACTGGTGGCTGATGGAGCATGCTGCTGGAGACGGAACGGTGATCGACGAGATGACCGGCCACTCGACCGCCCGCATTGCCTTCCGGGTGATATTCCTGCTGCGGACGGGTGTCGGAAACCGCAGCCGCCGAGCCGGGTGCACAGGCTGTTCGACCAGGATGAGCCGGCTCTCGCCGCAGGCCCGGCCGGTCCCCATCAGAAAGGAAATTTCCATGGATGAGCAGGATGAGCGCTTCGACGTCGTCGTACTCGGAGCAGGCCCAGGCGGATATGTCGCCGCCATTCGTGCCGCCCAGTTGGGCAAGCGCGTCGCCGTCGTCGAGGCCAAGTACTGGGGCGGCGTCTGTCTGAACGTCGGTTGCATCCCCACCAAGGCCCTGCTGCGCAACGCCGAACTGGCGCACATCGTCACACGCGAGGCCAAGACCTTCGGTATCAAGGTCGAAGGGCAGGTGTCCTTCGACTACGGCGAGGCGTTCCGCCGCAGTCGCCGTGTCGCGGACGGCCGGGTCAAGGGTGTCCACTACCTGATGAAGAAGAACGGGATCACGGAGATCAGCGGCCGTGGCACGTTTGTGGACTCGCACACGCTCGACGTGGCCCTCTTCGACGGCTCGACGCAGACGATCAGCTTCGACCACTGCATCATCGCCGCCGGAGCGACCCCGAAGCTGCTGCCGGGGACCCGCCGCACCTCACGCGTGGTGACGTACGAAGAGCAGATCCTTGCCGAGGACCTGCCGCAGTCCATTCTGATCGCGGGCGCCGGCGCCATCGGTGTCGAATTCGCGTATGTCTTGCACAACTACGGCGTGAAGGTCACCGTCGTTGAGTTCCTGGACCGGATGGCGCCGCTCGAGGACGCGGACGTCTCTGCCGAACTGGCTAGGCAGTACAGGAAGTTGGGAATCGGCGTACTCACCTCCACCCGCGTCGATTCGATCGACGAGTCCGGCCCACAGGTCCGCGTCACGGTCACCGGCAAGGACGGCGCCCAGCAGGTCCTGGAGGCCGACAAGGTTCTGCAGGCGATCGGCTTCACACCGAACGTCACCGACTACGGCCTGGAGACAACGGGCGTACGCATCACCGAGCGCGGCGCGATCGATGTCGACGGCCGCTGCCGCACATCCGTTCCGCACATCTATGCGATCGGCGACGTCACCGCGAAGCTGATGCTCGCGCACGCCGCCGAGGCGATGGGCGTGGTCGCGGCCGAGACCATCGCGGGAGCCGAGACCATGGAGCTCGACTACCCGATGATCCCGCGCGCCACCTACTGTCAGCCGCAGATCGCAAGCTTCGGCTGGACCGAGGAGCAGGCGCGCGAGAAGGGCTTCGACGTCAAGGTGGCCAAGTTCCCCTTCACCGCGAACGGCAAGGCGCACGGACTCGGCGACACGACCGGCTTCGTGAAGCTGATCAGCGATGCGAAGTACGGCGAGATCATCGGCGCCCACCTCATCGGCCCGGACGTCACCGAACTGCTGCCGGAGCTCACTCTGGCTCAGCAGTGGGACCTGACGGTCCACGAGGTCGCTCGCAACGTCCACGCCCACCCGACGCTCGGCGAGGCGGTCAAGGAAGCCGTGCACGGACTTGCCGGGCACATGATCAACATGTGAGCAGGCAGCGCCCCACGCTTGCCCCCGGGCTCCGTCGGCTCCGTCCCCGGGGGCCGGGGCAGCGTGATGCCGAAGGAGCTGAACGCAGGGAGACACCCGGCGATGAGCGTCGCACCGGCGACAGCAGTTGACGGATAGGACACCCGCCCCGCTGTCCATCATCCTGTTTCGGCTCACAGGCCGGGCCGGGCCGTGAGGGCAGACGTCAGCGGGCGACGAGCAGGGCAACGCCGAAGACGCCGGTCACCGCGCCGATGCCGGCCGTGACGGCCAGCAGACAGCGCGTTCTGAGAAATCGGTAGCGGGCCGCGTACTCGTTGACGAGTTCGGCCGACCGAGCGGAGACCCGGGCGTCGAACGCCCGCGAAGTGGCAGCCCAGTCGGCAGCGAAGACGCGTTCGATGTCGGTCCGCTGAGCGGCCGTCAGCCAGGGCAGGCGCTCAGCGAAGCGGACGGCCCGGCGGCGCGCCTCTTCGACCTCCGCACTCGACAGGAGGCAGTCGCCCAGCCGAGCGAGCGGGCCGTCGTCCTCCCTGTCAGCCCCTACGAACACGCTGTCCTCCGGTACGTTTCCTCACTCCTGCTCGTCCCCCGCCGCCGCTGTCGCCGGGGTGGCCGGACGTCTGCCGATCTCCTCGATGGAGCTGATCTCCGGGTGATGGAGGTCGAACGCCGGGGATTCGGAGCGGATCCGCGGCAGGGTGAGGAAGTTGTGCCGCGGCGGCGGACAGGAGGTTGCCCACTCCAGCGAACGTCCGTAGCCCCACGGGTCGTCGACCCCAACCGGTTTCCCGTACTTGGCGGTCTTCCACACGTTGTAGAAGAACGGCAGCATCGACAGTCCGAGGAGGAACGAGGAGATGGACGAGACCGTGTTCAGCAGCGTGAAGCCGTCGGCGGCGAGGTAGTCCGCGTAACGACGCGGCATACCCTCCGCGCCGAGCCAGTGCTGCACGAGGAACGTGCCGTGGAAGCCCACGAACAGCGTCCAGAACGTGATCTTGCCGAGCCGCTCGTCCAGCATCTTGCCGGTGAACTTCGGCCACCAGAAATGGAATCCGGCGAACATCGCGAAGACCACGGTGCCGAAGACGACGTAGTGGAAGTGCGCGACGACGAAATACGAGTCCGAGACGTGGAAGTCCATCGGCGGCGAGGCCAGGATGGCGCCGGTCAGACCACCGAAGAGGAACGTGACGAGAAAGCCGACGGTCCAGAGCATCGGTGTCTCGAAGGAGGCCGAACCTCCCCACATCGTGCCGATCCAGTTGAAGAACTTCACACCGGTCGGTACCGCGATGAGGAACGTCATGAACGAGAAGAACGGCAACAGCACACCGCCGGTGACGTACATGTGGTGCGCCCACACAGTCACGGAGAGGCCCGCGATGGCGATCGTCGCGGAGATCAGACCGACATAACCGAAGATCGGTTTGCGGCTGAAGACGGGAATGATTTCGGAAGCGATTCCGAAGAATGGCAAGGCGATGATGTACACCTCTGGATGGCCGAAGAACCAGAAGAGGTGTTGCCAGAGCAGCGCGCCGCCATTGGCCGCGTCGAATACGTGCGCACCGAACTTGCGGTCCGCCTCCAGCGCGAAGAGCGCGGCGGCGAGCACCGGGAAGGCCAGCAGGACCAGCACACCGGTCAGCAGGACGTTCCACACGAAGATCGGCATCCGGAACATCGTCATGCCGGGTGCGCGCATGCAGACGATCGTGGTGATGAAGTTGACCGAACCGAGGATCGTGCCGAAGCCGGAGAAGGCCAGACCCATGATCCATAGGTCGCCGCCGACGCCGGGCGAACGGACGGCGTCCGTGAGCGGGGAGTAGGCGAACCAGCCGAAGTCCGCCGCACCCTGCGGGGTGATGAAGCCGCTGACGGCGATGATCGAGCCGAAGAGGTACAGCCAGTACGCGAACATGTTCAGCCGCGGGAACGCCACGTCGGGTGCGCCGATCTGCAGCGGCATGATCCAGTTTGCGAACCCGGCGAACAGCGGCGTCGCGAACATCAGCAGCATGACCGTGCCATGCATCGTGAACGCCTGGTTGAACTGCTCGTTCGACAGGATCTGCGTGCCGGGGCGGGCCAGCTCGGCGCGCATGAGGAGCGCCAGCACACCACCGATGACGAAGAACGCGAACGACGTGACCAGATACATCGTGCCGATCGTCTTGTGATCGGTGGTAGTCGCCCATTTAACGACGATGCTGCCCGGCCGCTTCTGCTTTGCCGGCAGCTCGTCCTCGTACGAATCGTCGGAATCAGCCGGTCCGACGGTGACCCTGTTCGTCACTTCAACGCTCCTTCGGCCGACGGCATACCGGCCACGCGGGAACTGTAGGCGAGAGGGTCCCGGCTGGCGAAGTGAGCCGCTGGGCATTCGGCCGATCGGAGTAGCGATCAGGGTCGCGCCCGGGGTGATTGCGCTTTCATATGCCCAAGGCCGGAGTGAATACAAGGGAATTGTTTTCCTATTTAAGACCGACCGGCATATGGGGGTGGGAGAAGGACGGGGGCGAAACCAAGGTTGGGTTGCGATCGGCTGCCGTCGCGTGCCGTCGCGGTCCGGACCTGTCGAGGTCCGGCCCGCGAGGCGTCGCTTCGGGTCGGCGGGAGGTCAGGTGACCATCACGCGGACGATGGGCGACAGGGTCTTGCCGTGGGCCACGCGCAGTTGCTGGGCGCCCTTGTGGCTGAGCTTGACGTGCGCGCGGTAGACGCCGCCCTTCTCGACGGTTGCGCGGGCGTGCAGCGCGGCCCACTTGCCACTGCTGTTGAGATGACGCACGGTGAGTTTGCTGCCGGCCTTGATGTCCTTCGTCTTGCCGCTGATCACCACGGTCGAACCCGCTTTGACCGAGCTGTGGCTGGCGTGGGCGGTGATGGACGGGGTCGTCGCCCGTGCCGGCGCGGCGACTGTCGCCAGATGGACAGCGGGTGCCGTGGACGGGGCGGCGATTGCTACCCCGGCTCCGCCGGCGAGCATGGCCGCGCACACGGCACCGACGGCTGCCGTCCGCATCCGGACACTCTTTCCGGTCTTCTCCGTGGCCTTCACGCTCATGAGACTTCACCTCGCACGGGGTGCGTTGCTGGTGTGCCGATGCCCCCATGGTGCGAAACCGTTGGTGAGGCGATCGTGTACGCCGGATGTGAGGACTGACATGCTCGGCGTGGAGCACCGTAGGCATCCCCTCAGCGGCGGGTGGCTCCTGGCGCGAGCGGGATCGTCAGCCGCACCCGAGCACCGCCGCCCGGCGCGTTCTCGGCCGTGGCACTGCCACCGTGTGCCTGCGCGATGGAACGCACGATGGCCAGGCCGAGGCCGGCCCCGCCCCCGTGCCGACTGCGGGCGGCGTCGGCTCGGCGGAACCGCTCGAAGGCCAGCGGCAGGAACGCGCGCGGAAAGCCGGGACCGTGGTCACGTACCTCGATCACGGCACGGGCATCCATCCCCGCCCCGCGGACGGTGAGGCCGACTTCGACGTTGCTCCCGTCGGGGGCGTAGCGCAGGGCGTTGTCGAGCAGGTTGTCGAAGGCCTGCCGGAGCCGGTCGGGGTCGGCCACCATGCGTACGCCCTCGTCGGCCCGCAGGCGCACCGTTACGTTCCGGGGCGCCGCGCGGGATGAAGCGGCCCGCACGGCGGCCGCCAGCAGCTCGGCCGGTGCCAGTGGCTCCGGCCGTACGACGGTTCGTCCCTCGTCGGTCCTGCTCAGCATCAGGAGGTCCTCGGACAAGCGGATCAGCCGGTCGGTGTCCTGCGCGGCGGCGGCGACCGCGGCGGCGAGTTCCTCCCGGGTGCGGCCGGGCTGCCCGGCCAGTTCCAGTTCGGCCTTCAGGGTGGTCAGAGGGGTGCGTAGTTCGTGGCCCGCGTCGGCGGCGAAGCCCCGCTGGCGGGCCAGAGCGTCGGCGAGCCGGTCCAGCACGTCGTTCATCGTGGCCGCGAGGGTAGCGACCTCGTCGTGGGTGGCAGGAGTCTTCAGGCGGGCGCCGGTGTCGTGCTCGGTGATCTCCGCGAGCAGTCTGCGCATCCGGTCCACCGGACGCAGGGCGGAGCCGGCCAGCCAGTACGCACCGAAACCTGCGGCGACCGTGGCGGGCGGGCCGCCCAGCAGCAGGGCGTTGCGGCTGTGCGTGGTCGCGGCGTCCGCGAGCCGGGTGCTGGACCCCACCAGGACGACGACCGGTTTGTTGTCGTTGGAGGCCGAAACGGCGAGCATCCGGTACTCCTGACCCTCCACCGAGGTGGTGAATCCGACCGTGTTCCGGCTTGCCGCCCGCACCTGCTCGTCATCGGCCAGCGGACGTCTGCCCGCACCGTCGGTGAAGGCGAGGAGCTTGCCGTCGGGCGCGAGCACCTGGGCGACCCGCTCCGCTCCCGCACCGGTTCCGAGGCCTCCGTCGGGGTCGCGTGCGGACGGGGGCGGCAGGGGAGGGAGCGGGCCCCTGGCCGCCAGCCGGGCCACCTCGGCATCGGCCTGGGCACGCAGTGTCGCCTTCAGGGAGGCGTCGAGGCCCGCCGTCAGCCGTCGCAGGAAGAGGAATCCGGCGACCGCGATCACCAGGGCGGTACCCAGGGCGAAGACCAGTGCCAAACGCCATCGCAGGGGCATCTCGGTTCATCGCCCGTGCCCGGACCCGGCACCGGGCCCCTCCGGCCGGACGGGCGGGTACGCAGGGCTCGCCGAAGGCTCAGCGGTATCGGGGGCCCGCAACCGGTAGCCGGCGCCGCGCACCGTCTCCAGGTGGGACTGCTCGCCCGGCCGGTCGACCTTGCGCCGCAGGTAGGCCACGTACTGGTCGACGACGTTGGAAACCCCGTCGCAGGGGTAGTCCCACACGTGCTCCAGAATCCGGGTACGGGTCAGCACATCGCCCGGATACCGCAGGAACAGCTCCAGCAGGGCGAACTCCTTCGGCGAGAGCTGGAGCTCGGCCTCCCCGCACCATGCCCGTCGGCTCGCCGGGTCCATCCGCAGATCGCCCACGGTGACGAGTACGGGCCTCGGGTGGGCATCGCGGCGGACCAGGGCCCGCAGCCGGGCGAACAGTTCGGCGAAGCTGAACGGTTTGGCCAGGTAGTCGTCGGCACCGGCGTCCAGGCCGTGCACCCGTTCGCCGACCGAGCCGAGGGCGGTCAGGACCAGAACGGGGGCCCAGCAGCCATCGGCCCGCAGCCGTCGGCACACCTCGAAGCCGTCGAAGCCCGGCAGCATCACATCCAGGACGATCAGGTCGTAGGGCACCTCCGAGGCCTGCCAGACAGCGTCCGGACCGGCTGTGGCCACGTCGACCGCGTACCCCTCCTCGGTCAGCCCGCGCCGCAGCAGCTCCGCCGTGCGGACCTCGTCCTCGACCACCAGCACCCGCATGCCTCCACCGTAGGAGCATCGCGGGCGCACCACATGTCGTGGTGCGCCCGTCCGCACCCCCTCGGTCACCGAGGGGGTGCGGCGCAGGATGGGGCTCACCACGGGTGCTGACCCGTGTGCCCGATTCGGCTCGTCCGCGGGCGCGTGCCGGGGGACGATCGGCGGTGACGGTGTCGCGGCGGGAACACTTGGCGGATCACATGGAGCGGGCCGAGAGGCAGGACGACGGGGCGCCCGGCCGTCTGGAGCGCAGGCATTTCCTCGCTGTTGCCGCGGCCGGTGCGATGGCGGCCGGCTGCCGCTCCTCCGTTGCGAAGGGGCCCCGCACCGAGACCACCCCGCCCGGTGCCACCCGGACCACCGGGGACGGTGAGCGGACCCGCCCGGAAAACCCGGACTGGCGTATCCGTTCGGAGGGAACGCCCGAGGCCGTCCAGGGATACACCGACAGAGTCAGCGTGCTGCCGGGCGAGGAGTTCGGTCTGTACGTCTCCACAACCGCTTCCGGCTTCCGGGTCTCGGCCTACCGGGTCGGCTGGTACGGGGGACACCAGGCGCGCCTGGTGTGGCGTTCGCGCCGTATCGCCGGCTCGGTCCAGGCCCGGCCCCGGCTGCTGGAGGTCACTCGCACCGTCCGGGCCGACTGGAAGCGCACGCTCGGCGTACGCACCGACGGCTGGCCGGAGGGTGCGTACCTGCTCCGACTGGAGGCAGACAACGGCCACCAGCGCTATGTGCCGTTGATCGTCCGTTCTTCGTCCGGCGCGGGCAGGACAGTGGTGATGCACGCGGCGTCGACCTGGCAGGCGTACAACGCCTGGGGCGGGTACAGCCTCTATCAGGGCGAGGACGGTGCGTACGCGACACGGTCGCTCGCTGTCAGCTTCGACCGGCCCTATGACCGCAGCGGCGCCGAGAAGTTCATGGTCTACGAGAGGGCGGTAGTCGTTCTCGCGGAGCGGCTGGGAATTCCGCTCGCCTACACCACGGGGGTGGACGTCCACCGCGAGCCCGGCGTGCTCCAGGGCGCCCGTGCGGCGCTCTCCCTGGGCCACGACGAGTACTGGAGCCCACAGCAACGGGACCACGTGACCCGGGCACGTGACTCCGGTACCAATGTGGCCTTCCTCGGCGCCAACGCCTGCTTCCGCCGGATCAGGCTGGAGGGGGGACCCACCGGCGACGCACGCACGGTGGTCTGTTACAAAACGGACTACCGGGCAGACCCGTACCTCGCCGACCATCCGGCCCTGCCGACACATGACTTCCGACAGCCGCCCGGAGCCGACCCCGAATCCTCCCTCACCGGGGTCCTTTACGAGGGCTATCCGGTCGACGCCCCGTATGTGGTCCATGCCGACGACCACTGGCTCTTCGAAGGGACCGGGGTCAGACGCGGAGACTCCTTCGACCATCTGGTCGGAGTGGAGTACGACCGGGTCACGCCGGGGATGCCCACCCCGGCGCCGCTTGAGGTCGTTGCGCACTCCCCACTCTTTCTCAAGGGAACGCCAAGTCATTCCGACTCCGCGTACTACACCGTGCCGAGCGGATCGGGCGTCTTCGCTTCCGGGACCATGCGATGGGTCGAGGCCCTCATGGCCGGAACTCGGGACAACGGACGCAACCATGGAATGGACGCGCGCACCGGGCGGTTCGTCACCCGCACGACGGAGAACCTGATCCGAGCGTTCGCGGAGGGTCCGTGCGGCAGGAACAGGCCGAAGCCCCGGACAAACGCAAACACCCTCTACCCGCCACCGCCACCCTGAACTTCTCCACCGTCCCCGATGACGTTCCGCAGACGTTCTCTGTCCTCCGCATCCGGGTCGTGGCGTCGAACGAGCGGCCCCAGCGAGAGCAGCGCGGCAGCGGCCGTGACGGTGGGGCGCACGCCGATGCAGGTGCCGAGGGCGCAGGCGAGCAGTGGAGCCAGAGGCCTGGACAGGGCCTGAGCGCCCCGTCCGGACACTCGCCCTGCGGTCTCCGGCACCGCCGAGAACGTCATCGGGGCCATCCGTCCTGCGCAAGCCGAGCTCTCGAACCGCCACGAACTGATCTGTTTGGCCACCGCCCGCCGACTCGTCCGGGGACGGCAGCACACCGGCGCGTGGGAGCCCCCGGGCGCGGGGAGACCGGGCCGTGATGACACGGGCCGACCGTTCCTGGCGTCAACACGGCGCTCCTCGATTTCTCGCGTTCGACGTAAAAAGGTGGAAAAGCGGGTAACCAGCGCAGCGCGTACGGCATCCTCCCAGGCGTGATGAGCCTGACGGGGACACCCTTCTTCCTGGCCACGATCGCGCTGGCCTTGGTCACCGTGCTGCTGCCCCTGCTGCTGTGGGGCCGGGTACGGGGTCCCGCCCTGGCGCGCGGCGCCGCGCGCCTGGCGATGGTCGTCCTCGCCCAGGGGTCGGCCGTGCTGAGCGTCTTCGTGATGGTCAACAACGAAAACGGCCTGTATGACAGCTGGGCCGACCTGCTCGGCACCGGACAACACATCGTCGCCGCGCCGAACCTCGGGCGCGACGGACTAGGGGACCACAAACGACCGGGGGACGAGCCGAAGGTCGTCCAGAACTTCAGTCCGGTGCATGACGCCCGCATGGGTCCGGGCGTCCGCGTCACCCGGCTGAACGGTCGGGTGTCGGGGGTGCGCGGCGAGGTGTACGTATGGCTGCCGCCCCAGTACAACCAACCGGCCTCTCGGCACCGAAAGTTCCCCGTGGTCGAGCTCCTCGGCGGCTTCCCCGGATCGGCGAAGGCGTGGTTCAGCGGCTTGCGGGTGCAGTCGCAGCTGGAGGCCCGGATGCGGAGTGGGGAGATCGCCCCCTTCATCCTCGTGGAGCCGCGCACGAATCTGCTGGCAGGCCAGGACACCGGGTGCGCCAACGTGCCGGGTGTCGTGGACGCCGAATCGTGGCTGAGTGTGGACGTCCGGCAGATGGTGATCGACACCTTCCGCGCGCAGAGCCGTGCGAGAGGCTGGGCGGTGGCCGGGTTCTCGGCCGGGGCACACTGCGCCGTGAAGATGGCGCTCGCCCACCCCGACCGGTACCGGGCCGCCGTGGGCCTCTCCGGCTACAACGACCCGGCCGCCGAGCGGGTCTCCCTCACGGCCGGAAACCCGGAGCTGCGGCGGGTCAACAACCCGCTGTGGATCCTGCGCCACGCCACCACCCCGCCGCGCGTCGCCCTGTATCTCTCGGGTCGGCGCAACGACGGCTACAGTGACGGCCTCGCGCTGCGGCGGGCGGCAGCACCCCCGACGCAGGTGGTGGTGGTCGAGGCGCGCGGGCCGCACACCATCGCGGTGTGGAAACGTCAAGTGCCGCAGGTCTTCAGCTGGTTGACGGCCGAAATGACGTCCCCGCGCGGGCCGGATCGCTCCCGCGAGGCGCATCTGACCAATGGCGGCGCGCCGGACCGGGGCGCCCCGGTCCGGCGCGTGGATCATCCGCGGTGAGGGCGCCGTCGTGGGCTGCGGTCAGCTCGGTGAGTGCCGCGGCGACGACGGAGATCCAGCTCTGTGGCATTGAACCTGCGAGCCGAGCCAGGACACAGCTCGGCGCGCTACGGCTCGACGGTCCCGAAGAGGAGGATCCGTGGGGGGCGCGACCTGTCGGCCCGCCGTCAGCGGCGGGTGCGTCGCAGCCGGCGGCCGAGGAGGACGGCCCCGGCGCCGGCGGCCAGGGACGCTCCCGTGAAACCAGCGAGGGCGGCCTTGGCACCGATGCCATTCGCGGACCCGGCAGCCGCCCGGGACGGCCGGGCGGAGGAGGGAGCTCCGGCCGCCTGGAGGATCAGGTCGGCGACCGCCGCGGGATGGGCGATCAAGGACACGTGGGAGGAGTCGATCTCCACCGTGTGCGAACCGGCTCGCTTCGCCTGGAAGCGCTCCTGATCCGGACTGATGGTCTTGTCCTGCCGGCCGACGAGTGCCCAGGACGGGATGTGCTTCCACGCCGCGACCTTGGCCTTCTCGGAGAACGCGGTCGTAGCGGCGGGCCGCTGGGTGGCCCCCAGCAGATTCGCCTCGCGCACCGGCAGGTCGGCGGCGAAGACCTGGTGAACCTTGTCGCTCTTGAGGTACAGGTCGGTCCCGCTGCGGCCGCTCTCCCGGTACGGGACGGACCTGGTGGCGGTGCCCAGTTCACTGGGGAACCGCGCAGCCAGCGACATGCCGCTCTCGCCCACGTCGGGCATCAGCGCCGAGACGTACACAAGCGACTTCACCCTGGGGTTGTCGGCCGCGGCCGAGCTGATCACGGCGCCGCCGTAGGAGTGGCCCACCAGGACGACCGGGCCCTTGATGCTGTCGAGTACCGAGGCGATGTAGGTCGAGTCGTTGTACAGACCGCGCAGCGGGTTGGCAGGCGCGATGACGGTGTAGCCGCTGCGCTCAAGGCGTGAAATGACCCCGTTCCAGCTGGAGCCGTCAGCGAACGCGCCGTGCACCAGGACCACGGTGGGTTTCGTGACGGTCGGGTCGCCTTCCGCGGCAGCCGGAGCTGCCGCGGACGCGCACAGGGCCAATGCACATCCGGCGACGGTGACGTGTGCGCGCAGTATTCGAGGCTGTGTGCCGGATGCGGTCATGCCGTTCTCGCTTCCTTGGAGGTCAACAGCACCTCAGCGTTCACCCGTCGGCGCCGCCGGGCCCGGCAGCGCAGCCCGACCGGGTGAAAGGGGCGGGGCATCTGAGTGAAGGGCCGGCCAACAGCGCGCTCAGCCGGCGGCAGCGCCGAACCACCTGGGCAGCTGGCTGAGCAGATCCCGCTGATCGTCACCGACCCACGCCACGTGGCCGTCCGGCCGCAGCAGCGCCGCGGGCACGTCCAGTTCCTCGCTGACGTCGACGACGTGGTCGACCCGATCTGCCCAGCCCGCCACCGAGAGCCGGCCGGTCTGGTCGAGCAGGAGTCCGCGGCCGCAGTGCATCAGCTCGTAGAGGCGACCGCGCTTCAGCCCCACGTCCCGCATCCGTCGGCCGAGCCGTTCATGCCCCTCGCCGAAGTCGTAGCGGACCCCGATCGCCGTGATCTTCTCGATCAGGTACCGGTTCACCTCCTCGAAGTGCATCAGCTCCGACATCAGCCGGCGTACTGCCCGGGGACCCGGCTCGGTGGACATCAGCTGCATCTGCGCGCGGGTGTTGTCCAGCACGTCGGCGGCTACCGGGTGCCGCTCGGTGTGGTAGCTGTCAAGGAGACCCTCGGGCGCCCAGCCGTTGATCGCGGCAGCCAGTTTCCAGCCGAGGTTGAACGCGTCCTGGACGCCGAGATTGAGGCCCTGCCCGCCGGTCGGCGGGTGGATGTGCGCCGCGTCGCCGGCCAGCAGCACCCGGTCGACCCGGTAGAGCTCGGCCTGCCGGGTGGCGTTGCCGAAGCGGGAGAGCCAGCGCGGTGAGTGCGCGCCGAAGTCGGTGTCGGCGTACGCCCGCAGCTGTTGCTTGAACTCATCGAGAGTCGGCGCGGCCGTACGGTCCTCGGCCACCCCCTCGGCAGGCACGATGACGCGGTACGTACCGTCGCCCTGGGGCATGGCGCCGAACCGCATCTGGGTCTTGCGGACTTCGGCCACCACGGCGGCCAGCTTCTCCGGCGACACGGTCAGCTTCATCTCGCCCAGCAACGTCTCGACCGTGGAGGGTTCACCGGGGAACCGGATGCCGAGGAGCTTGCGCACCGTGCTGCGGCCGCCGTCGCAGCCCACGAGGTAGCGCGAGCGAAGCTGCGTGCCGTCGGCCAGCTCGACGGTCACCCCGTGCTCGTCCTGGCTCAGCCCGACCAGTTCGCAGCAGCGCCGGATCTCGGCGCCGAGTTCGGTGGCGTGCTCGGTCAGCAGGCGTTCGGTGACCTGCTGCGGGATGGCGAGGACGTACGAGTGTGCTGTGTCCAGCCGCTCGGGCCACGCCTGGCCGAGGCCGGCGAAGAAGCCGCCGGCCGTGACCTTCTTGCCGAGCGAGAGGAACCGCTCCAGCAGACCGCGCTGGTCCATCACCTCGACACTGCGCGCGTGCAGACCCTGCGCACGGGACTGCACGGTCGGCTCCGCCTCCTTGTCCAGCACGAGCACACGCACGCCGTGCAGCCGCAACTCGCCGGCCAGCATCAAGCCGGTCGGCCCGCCGCCAGCAATGATCACGTCAATCATGAAAACCCCCATGTCAACAAACCTGCATGTCGCCAGCTGCTCCGAGCAGTCCGGCGGCGCGCACCCGCACCTGTGGTGCCGAGCGTCCACGACCGCACCGTGTGTCCCACCGATGGTTCGACGTCCCGAGAGACCCATACGCCGCCAAGGCGCGCCTATTTCGCGAATCCCTGATTTACGCAGGTTCTGGCTTCGGCTGGAGATTCTGCAGCACCACCCGGGTCTTGCCGCAAGGCCCCCGGTGCGCTATATGTTGAGAGTGGCAAGGAGTGGACAACCTCCTTGCCCTTGTTTTTTCGTCCGCTGCGGACACCGCATTCCCACGGCAGCTGTGGGCGCGACGTGGGCCTTCCCGGCGTGCTGCCCGCCTTCCCGGCTGCTCGACAGGGGCGATGGGGATTCAGCCACAGGTCATGAGCACAGGATGTGCCGGAGCGTGGCGCCGCGTTGCCGTATTCCCGTACGGCTCTCACCAATGTGATCGGTCGGGTCAGGTCCCAGTCTCCGGATGACGGCGACGGTGACCAGCGCGTAGGCCACGTGCGGAACGATGTCGGCGACCCAGTCGGAGCGTGACCACGTGCGCGGGTCGGTCACGCGCAGCACGGTCATCGGGCCGTTGGTTCCGATCAGAGCCCCCGTCGTCGCCGTGGCGGTCAGGAGCGCGCTTCCCGGTCGCCAGCCGCAGGAGAGCGCAAGACCGAGCAGGGCGCCCATGCCCACACCTGATGCAATGCCGGTCAGGGGACCCAGGCCTTTGACGCGATTCTTCCGTACGTCCTCGTTGCCCGGGATCGGAACGTGCAGAGTCTCCGACAGCCGCTCCACGGTGACTTCGGGTGTCGTGCTCTCGCCTCGGCCGCGGGTCACCATGTCCAGGTAACCGACCGCATTCAGGGCCGTGGTCCCTGCAGCGCCCGCGGCAGCCCCTGCCAGGAGGCCACGAAGGTGCCGGGCCCGACCGGTGACTCTCGTCATGGACCGTTCATCCCTTCACTAAGTCCGGCAGCGCGGGATTGACAACCTCTGGGTGTGCCCGGGCGGTGTTGCGTCGATCGCCCTCCACCGTCCCGTAGATGAGGTCTTTGATCAGCGAACGCAGCCGATCGACGGTGTTCTCTCACAAGCGGTATGTGGCCCGCGTCGCCACGGATCAGTACGATCGGCTGCCCGCTGCCGTGGTCCTCGCGGCAGATGCCGATCGGAGTGCCATTCCGCTGGCCGGCGTTGACCATCGCCATGGGGGCCACGACTCCTCGTACGGATACGGCCCATTTTCAGCTCTGCCGCGTTGCTTCATGGGCCGGTGCGGCCATGGAACACCCCTTGCGTACGCACTTTCTCAGTAAATACACCGAATGGCTTACTCCGCCACCTGGGCGCCGCGATCGGACGGCCGAACGGCTTCAGGAATCGCGTTGAACCCATGGATCTCCGTTGACGGCCTGAAGCCGGCCAGAAGGGATGCCTTATCAGGGATCTGGAGCCCGTACTTCACCTGGCCATCGACGAGGATCCGCCCATTGTGTCCGGTACGTGAGTGCCCTTGCGATGCACCGCATTCGACGCCGCGCGCTGTCCCGCCAGGGATGACCGGACAACCCTTAGACTCGCGGGCACAGCGTCCGGCTTCACCGTGCGCCGCGCACAGCCCGATGACGTCCGTACCGACCCTGCTGTGCAGTGTCAGACGTTCTGTGGTGCACACATGAATCCGACCTCGATGTGGAGTCGATGCATGACGCAGGCCCACGACCAGTGGCTCGCTCAGCCACGAAACCTCAAGTCCTCCTTTCCCGTTCTGCTTCTGGCCATGGCGACGGGAGCAGTCGACGCGATCAGCTTCATGACCCTCGGCGGTGTATTCACCAGTGTGATGACCGCGAACCTTGCTCTGTTCGGTCTCGCCATCGCCACCCACGACATGCTGCTGGCCGGTCACGCAGCACTGGCGATCATCGCGTACACCTGCGGTGTGCTTCTCGGCAGTCGGGTTGCTTCCGTCCCGGGCCGCGCACGATGGAGCGGTGCCCGGATCGCACTGCTCGCAGAGGTGATCATCATGACCGGTGCGATGACGGCGTGGGCCGCTCTGGACGGCAAGCCGGCCGGCACCGGCCAACTGGTCCTCCTGGCGGCCATGGCCGTGTGCATGGGATGCCAGGGCGGCATGATCCGTGCCGCAGGCGGGCCGAATCTCTCGACCACCTACATGACGGGCGCTCTCACCGGCGCGCTGGTAGCACTCGCCGTCAGGAAAGAGGTTGAGCGATACAACATTGCGGTGATCGCGATGCTGCCGACAGGAGCAGGGCTGGCGGCGCTTCTCGTCACCCACGCACGGGCGGCTGCTCTGGCCCTGCCCTTGGTGCTGCTGACTGCGGCCCTCACGCTGTCCTTCCGGCGCCCTGTGCCCCACTAAGGGCTGTCCCGTAATCCCTGGTGGATCAGCGCGCGGCGTCAGATGTGGTGCATCGCAAGGCGGAGGGGCGTCCTCATACTGGGTTAATGCGGGCGTTCCGACAACGCGGCGAGGTGCCGCAACTGTCGTCGTGCGCTCGCCAGGGATTACGGGACAGCCCTTAGCCAGTGCAGTCGTTGATGTCGTCGTCCGACGATCCGCAGACCAGTCCAAGTCGGGGCTCTGCGTCGAGTCCGCGTCCTGGGCTGCGGGTATCACTAGGCGAAAGGTGGTGGCGCAGTTGGGGGAGTGGGGCTACCACACCATGGCTCAACTGGCGTCGGGCAGTTCGCGCAGGTCCGGGATGTTGAACAACCGTTGCGCCCGGCGCCCGTTCTCCTCGCGCAGGCCAGTGCCCCACGGCCATGGGTCTTCGGGGGCGAGGTAGGGGCAGACCATGCGGTGCGCGACACGGCAGGTGGCGCCGCGGGTGGGTTCGGCGTCCCACGTGTTCCACGCCTCACCGTCCGCGTTGATGAGCCACCGCCGGCGGGGTGACAGGGGGGCCGACGAAGCCCTCGCCCGCATTGTGAGCGACGAGTCCGGGCTTGCCTCGCACTGGGTCGACCCACGTGACGGGAGGCAATGGCGTGCAGTGATCAGCCCGTTCTCATCCAGCGGCGTCGCGGCCGGCCGAACGACCGTGTGCCCGTCGCCATCGAGGACGCCGTCGTGGTTCACCAGAGGCTGACCCAGAGTTCTGTTGTCGGCGAAGGCATCCATCGCGGCCGTGAGCCCTCGCACGTGGTGGCCGACGGGACCTCCCTCGTCATCGATCCCTCGTAGGGTCGTCGATGACGCGGAAGGGCCCCCCGGCCACGGCGTGCAGGATGGTGTGGGACCGATGTCAGTGTCGGTCCCGCACCGGCCCGCGGACTACGTCGTCGGTTACTTCTTGACCTGAACTTCAGTCAGGATCGGGTCGCCGTCCTGGGCGTACTGAACGTTCTGGACCTTCTTCGAGTAGCCGGCGTTGACCTTGTTGTACCAGAGCGGGATGGTCGGCATGTAGTTGACCAGGTCCTTCTCGATCTCCTGGTACCCCTTGACCGACTCCTCGAGCGTGGCGGCGGAGTCCG
>NZ_JBLVKW010000022.1:0-110402 GCF_048270745.1 Streptomyces sp. NPDC056231
ACAAAATACATGTCACACCGTAATTTCGAAACACGCCCTGGAGGACGAAGCGGCTACCGGGCGGCTCCGGAAAACGCCGCTCAGCCGCCGAGCACCTCCGGCAGCTCCGCCGCATGCACCACGGCCAGCCCCGACACCGCACGGGTCAGCGCCACGTACAGCCGGCGCAGACCCGTGCGTTCGTCCGGCTCGCCGTCGACCACCGCGGCCGGCTCGTCCAGCACCACGTAGTCGTACTCCAGGCCCTTCGCCAGCGACGCCGGGACCAGCGTCAGCCGCGACTCGGCCGTCGTCTCCTCGCCCGGCGACAGATATGCGTGACCCGCCGCCGTCAGCGCCTCCGCCAGCACCGGGATCCGCGCGTCCGCCGCGATCAGCCCGATCGAGCCCTCCTGCGCCAGCGACTCCTCGCAGGCCGCGATCACCGCGGCGTCCAGTCCGGCCGCGTCGGGCACCTCCCGTACCGCCAGCGAACCCGGCGACTCACGCACGGACTCCACCGCCGCAAGTCCCGGCGAGATCACCGGCAGCAACCGTGACGCGTACGCGATGACCTCCCTCGGCACACGGAAGCCCGCCGTCAGCTCCTCCACCACGGCGTCCTCCTTGCCCAGGTGGTGCAGCGCCTGCGCCCAGCTCTCCGTCGACCACGGCGTCGTCCCCTGCGCCAGATCGCCGAGCACCGTCGCCGAACCCGTCGTGCAGCGCCGTCCCACCGCCCGGTACTGCATCGGCGACAGGTCCTGCGCCTCGTCGAGGACGACATGGCCGAGCGAGTGCGTACGTGCCACCAGATCGCTCGCCTCGTCGATCAGCACCGCGTCCGCCGCCGACCACTTCGCCGATTTCACACTGCGGGCCGGCTTCGTCCACAGGATCGCCTTCTGCTCGTCCTCGGTGAGCAGCCCGTCCGCATGCGCGGCCAGGAAATCCGGGTCGGAGAGCAGCCGCAGCACCAGCTTCGCCGGATCGACCGCGGGCCAGATCGCCTTCACGGCCGCCTTGACCGCCGGAGTGCGGGCCACCGCGTTCTGCACCCGGTCGTCGGGTGCCTCGCCGGCCTCCTCCATCCGGACGAGGACCGCGTGCGCGATCCGCTGCGGGAGCGCCTCGTGCGCCGCGCCGTACCGCATGTCGCGGGCCTGCAACTCCTTGACGATCTCCTCCAGTTCGTACGCGGGTACCCGCCACCGCCGCGAACCGCGCACCACCATCACCGGCTCCGTCGGCAGCGTCACATGCGAACGGATCGCCCGCCGCAGCACCTCCGCCATCCGCGCGTCACCCTTGACGACGGCCGCCTCCGCCGCGTCCGATCCCCGTACCTCGACATGTGCCGCCACCAGGTCGTCGACGGTCGCCTGCTTCACCTCCAGCTCACCGAGAGCCGGGAGCACCTGCTCGATGTAGTGCAGGAACGACCGGTTCGGCCCGATCACCAGCGTGCCGGTGCGGGCGAGGCGCTCACGGTGCGCGTAGAGCAGATACGCGACACGGTGCAGACCGACGGCGGTCTTACCCGTACCCGGGCCTCCCTGGACGCAGACCGTCCCGCCCAGCCCGCTGCGGACGATCTCGTCCTGCTCCGGCTGGATCGTCGCCACGATGTCGCGCATCGGACCCACGCGCGGCCGCTCGATCTCCGCCTGGAGGAGCTTGCTGGTCTGCGCGGCCTCGGTGGGGTCGGTGAGGTGCTCGTCCTCGTACGCGGTCAGTTCGCCACCGGTGTAGCCGAAGCGGCGCCGCTGTCCGATGTCCTGCGGGTCTTTCCTCGAAGCCCGGTAGAACGGCTGCGAGACGGGCGCACGCCAGTCGATGACCATCGGGTCGCCGTGGGCGTCATGGACGTGACGGCGTCCGATGTAGAACTGCTCGCCCTCCCGTCGCTCACCATCACCCTGGGCCGAGGCGCTCCGCGCCGCCCCTGTTGATGCGCCCTCGGCCTGATCCGCACCGACCCGGTGCAGATAGTCGAGGCGGCCGAAGAAGAGTGGGGTGTGCGACAGGTCGGCGAGCGCCTTGATGCGTTCGTCGACCTTGGCCTGCAGGACGACAGCGTTCACCCAGTTCGCGGTGACATCGCGGATGTCGAGGGCCTGCGCGTCCTCGCGCATGGCCCGCAGCGCGGCGCGGGACGCGGCGAGATGGGCGCGCTCGCGAGCCAGCGCATCGGTGGTGGTCGTAACGGCTTCGTGTTCGTGCGCGGGCACGGTGTTGCCTCCGGCTTGAGACGCAGGACGGCGGACCGCGGTTCGCACCCGCTCACGTGCCGGGGGCGATGCGGTCCACTGGGGGATCGATCACGGGGTACGCACGCTGGTGCGCGTGCGGCTGTCGGCCGGTTTCCGTCCGGTCGGCGGCGCTCCCCCGGCTGCCGGCGAAGAGCCGGTACCACGGTGCGGGAGGCGGGCAGACCGGCGATTGTATCGACCGCGACCGGCGGGGTCGAATGAATTGGGCCGCGGGGCCCGCCCTTCGTCCACCCCTTGGCCCACCCCGTAGGGGCGGCGTGCGACCGGAGGCCGGTGCGAAGCCCACGGGGATTCCGCCCGCGGGCCGATGCCTCTGCGGAACGGGAGCAGGACCATGGATTACATGAGCACCGTCGGTCTGAACCCACACGGCACCGGCCCCGCGCACGGCGCGACCGCGGCCACCGGTCACCCGCCCACCCACCACGTCGGCGACGCCGTGCGCGCCGTCAAGGTCTTCGCGCGCGCCGCGTTCGGCGTGGCTGTCCTCGGCGAGTACGCGGAGGAGGCGGGCGTCCTCCGCCGTGACCACCGAGAACAGCACGACCACCGAGCACGCCACGCACACTGAGTGCGGCACGGCCCCTGAGTACGGCGGGGCCGCTGAGTACTTCTGACCCTCGGCGGCTGACCGGGCGGGACCGCTCGGTTCAGTCGTTCGCCAGCAACTCGTCCGCGTCCACGATCCGGTACGCGTACCCCTGCTCGGCCAGGAACCGCTGGCGGTGCGCCGCGAAGTCCTGGTCGATCGTGTCGCGGGCGACCACCGAGTAGAACCGGGCCTCGTGCCCGTCCGCCTTCGGCCGCAGCACCCGGCCGAGCCGCTGCGCCTCCTCCTGCCGCGAGCCGAAGGTGCCCGACACCTGAATGGCGACGGTCGCCTCCGGCAGGTCGATCGAGAAGTTCGCGACCTTCGACACGACAAGGACGCTGAGCTCGCCCTCACGGAACGCGTCGAAGAGCTTCTCGCGCTGTGCGTTGCTCGTCTCGCCCTTGATGACCGGGGCGCCCAGATGCTCACCCAGCTCGTCGAGCTGGTCGATGTACTGCCCGATGACGAGTGTCTGTTCGCCCCGGTGCTTGCGCACCAGCGCCTCCGTCACCTTCTGCTTCGTCGCGGTCGTCGCGCAGAACCGGTACTTCTCCTCCGCCTCGGCGGTCGCGTACGCCAGCCGCTCCGAGTCCGTCAGATTGACGCGCACCTCGACACAGTCGGCGGGCGCGATGTAGCCCTGCGCCTCGATCTCCTTCCAGGGGGCGTCGAACCGCTTGGGACCGATCAGCGAGAAGACGTCCGACTCGCGGCCGTCCTCCCGGACGAGCGTCGCGGTGAGACCGAGCCGCCGTCGGGCCTGCAGGTCGGCGGTGAACTTGAAGACGGGTGCGGGCAGCAGATGCACCTCGTCGTAGATCACCAGACCCCAGTCGCGGGAGTCGAACAGCTCCAGGTGCGGGTAGATGCCCTTACGCCGGGTCGTCAGCACCTGGTAGGTGGCGATGGTGACCGGCCGGATCTCCTTGCGCGTACCGCTGTACTCGCCGATCTCGTCCTCGGTCAGCGAGGTCCGCCGCACCAGCTCGTGCTTCCACTGCCGGGCCGAGACGGTGTTCGTCACCAGAATCAGCGTGGTCGCCTTGGCCTGCGCCATCGCACCGGCCCCGACCAGCGTCTTCCCCGCACCACACGGCAGTACGACCACCCCGGAGCCGCCGTGCCAGAACCCTTCGACGGCCTGCTTCTGGTACGGACGCAGCGCCCAGCCGTCCTCGGCCAGCTCGATCGGATGGGCCTCGCCGTCCACGTACCCGGCAAGGTCCTCGGCGGGCCAGCCCAGCTTCAGCAGGGTCTGCTTGATCTGCCCGCGCTCGGACGGGTGCACCGCCACGGTGTCCGGGTCGATCCGCGCCCCGACCAGCGGCTGGACCTTCTTCGAGCGGAGGATCTCCTCCAGCACCGGCCGGTCGGTGGAGGTCAGGACCAGCCCGTGGACCGGGTTCTTGGAGAGCGTGAGGCGGCCGTACCGGGCCATCGTCTCGGCGATGTCGACGAGCAGCGCGTGCGGTACCGGGTAGCGGGAGTACTGCACGAGGGCGTCGACGACCTGCTCGGCGTCGTGCCCGGCGGCGCGTGCGTTCCACAGTCCGAGCGGCGTCAGCCGGTAGGTGTGGATGTGCTCGGGCGCACGCTCCAGCTCCGCGAACGGGGCGATCGCCCGACGGCAGGCGTCGGCCTGCTCGTGGTCGACTTCCAGGAGCAGCGTCTTGTCGCTCTGGACGATGAGGGGTCCGGTCACGCGTCTCGGCCCTTTCTACGGGGGGTGGCCGCCCGTGCGGCCAAACGTCCAGTGTGCCGCATGCGGGGCAGGTGGTGTGTCGGTGTCGGCCGGCGGGATGTTCGGTCATCCGCCCACCGCGCGGGCGGGGTACGTGTCATGGTCCGTCCGTGACTGATGCCGCTGCCGGGGAAACGCCCCAGGAACGAACCGCTTCCGCGCGTCCGGACGACCGCATACCGTCCGTGCTGCGCTTCTCCACCGAACTCGTCGCCTGGGTGACCACCCCCTGGGTGCTGGCCGGCTACTCGTGGCTGCTCGCCGCGCTGTCGCTGGTGGTACTGATCGGCCTGCCGGCCGTTCTGTCCACCCCGGGCGACAAGAACAGCGTGATCGTCGCCGTGCCGGGCTGGGCCACGATCCTGATGGTGCTGGCCGAGCTGGGAGCTGCCGTCGTCTCGTCGTGGCTGCTGTGGCTGCTGTGGCCGGTGTGGGCGGCCGTTCCGGTGACGCTGCTTGCGGCGGCCGCCGTGGTCACCGAGCAGCCACGCTGGCGGTGGCTCGTCTCGCTGAAACAAGGACTGTCCCGTCATGTCTGACGGCGCACGACGACAGCCACGTCAGCGCGCCGCGTCGTCGGAACGTCCGAATACCTCCAGTATGCGGACGCCCCTCCGCCTTCAGGCGTCTTCGGAGTCGGCCAGTTCCGCGACGCCCGTGACCCGGTGCAGCGGATACGTGCGGATCTCGTCCGCCGTGTGGTCGTACGCCGTCACGAAGCCGCCCTCGACCCGCACCGGCGCGATGACGCGCTGGCTGGCCGCGCCGTCCGCATTGACGTAGCCGATCCAGATCGCCGAGCCCGTCATGACCGCCGCCTGGACGGTCGCGAGAGTCTCCGCGGAGGTTGTACGGGGCAGTGAACCGGCCGGGGCCGCGGCGTCCTGGGAGGCGTCCTTGCGGACGACGGTGGCGGCCGTGTCCCCGGCGCGGATCGCCCGTACCGCCGCGCCCAGCAGCGTTCCGTCGGGGTGCGGCGGGCCCTCGGGGACCGGCACGGGGGGTGTACGGGGAGGGGTGCGGCGGGTGCCCGCGCGGGTGATCAGGACATCGCCCTCGGCGGACTCGGCGGCGGGCGCATACCCCATCTCGCGCAGCCCCTCGAGCAGGGACGCCGGGTCGATCTGGGCGGCCAGCGCCGTCGGGGCGAGGCGGCGCAGGCGCAGGGTGGCCGAGCGTTTGTCGGCGAGGATCTCGCCCAGCACGGCCTCGTCGTCGCAGCGTACGTACGCGGACGCGGCGCCGATCCGCAGATGGCCGTGGCGGCGGGCGACGTCGTCGATGAGGTAGCTGAGCGGCTGCGGGACCGGTGTGCGGCTGTGTGTGGCGAGGAAAGCGTGCAGATCGGCCGCGGACTGTCCGGCGTCCAGCGCGCGGCGTACGGAGCCGGGCGTGAACCGGTAGACGGTCGCGCCGCCCTTCGACTCGATGTCCGCGAGGACGGACAGGGTGTCCGCCAGGGGGCGCTCCAGCGGGCCGGGCGCGACGGCCGTCAGGTCGGCCTGCAGCAGGACGTGGTCGAGAGGCTCAGGGATGAGCGGGGCGAGCAGCGCGGCCGCCTCGGCGGGCCCGGATTCGAGCAGGGCGCGGGACTGGGAGGAGAGCGCGCCGCGGCCGGTGATGCCGAGGAGTTCGGACTCGTTCAGTGTCCACAGGGCGATCCGGGACCGGAGGTCGGTGGTGTCCCCGGCGGCGGCGGAGGCGCCGCGCAGCGGCCGTTCCCAGCGGAGCCGGGCGAGCAGCGTCTCCGGGTCCGGGGCGGTGCCGGGGGCCAGGGAGGCGAGCAGCGTCAGGACGCGGTGGCGTACCTCGGGTGCGGCCGAGCGGTCCAGTTCGGGGCCGAGCGCGGACAGGGCCCGGCCCTTGGCGTCCTGGCCGCCGACCAGACCGGCGGTGCGGGTGGCGGAGAGCCAGGCGGTCGCGAGGCGCACCCAGCGGTCCTGGACGGGGAGTTCGGTCCAGTCGTCGTATGCGGGCGTCGGCGCGTACCGCTCGTCGACCTCGCCGTCGGAGGCCAGCAGCCCGGCCGCGTAGGCGAGTTCGAGCCAGAACGCGGCGATCGGCTCGGACACGTCGAGGACGGACGCGGTCCGCTTCAGCTCGCGGACGCTGAGGCCGCCGGCCCGGAGCATGGCGGGGCCGCCGCTGTTCCAGCTCGTCAGGAGTTCCTCGATGGTGGACACCGCCAGGTGCGCCTGACCTGCGGCCGCACTGTCCACAGACTGGGGATCACGGGTCGCGGCGGCCACGACGGCGGGCGGCAGCGGCTCCGGTACGCGGTGGGCGCGCCCGGCCCGCAGATGCAGCGCCGCCTCGCGCGGCAGGACGACGGTGCGCGTCGACACGGGCAGCAACAGCCCGCGGTTGCGCAGCCACTTCACGGGCGGGGTCGGGTTCGGGGTCACTTCCCCGTACGGCGGACCCCACACCAGACGGTCCAGTACGGCGAGCGCCTCCGTCGGCGCGGTGTCCAGCAGCTCGCCCATCCTGGTCCGGTCGGTGAACAGCGCGGTCAGCGCGGACACGGCGGAGACCGGGTCGTGCGTGGCGGGCAGCCCGGCTGCCGCCAGGATCTCCTGCAGCCGGCCCGGCGACATGCCGGCCGTGGCCTCGGCGACGGTCGGCCCGAGACCGGTGGGGGAGGGGTGCTGCGGGGACGGTGCGAGAAGTTCGCGCGCGGTACGCACCAGTCGCAGCCGGTCGTCCTCGCCCCAGACCAGGGCCTGTTCGCGCAAGGCCGCGAGGGCTCCCGGCGCCGCGTCTCGGATCATCGAACCCGCGTCGTCGCGCTGCGCGCCGTCGTCCTGGCCGTCGCCCGTGAGGAGAGCGAGAAGGGTGTCGTACGAGGCCGGGTCGGGTGCGACCGCGAGTGCCTCCGCGGTCTGCAGGGCGAACCGGTCGAGGTGCTCCAGCGCGCGCACGACAGAGGCACGGGTGCCGGCTCTCGTCGCCAGCTGGGTGATGTCGTTCGGCACGGGAGACAGGAGGTCCGGACGGGCACGCAGCAGCCCGGCCAGCGACTCGTCGTCCCGGGCGCGCAGCGCTTCGGCGAGCGTCCGCGGTGGTGTGGTCATCCCCATCCGTCCCACGGTAGTCGCTCCGGACAGGCCCGAGGGCGCTACCGTCGGTGCAGGGCGGCCGGAGGGGAACCATCGCGTGGGGATCGAGAGCGACCAGCTTGTCTACGACTATCTGAGCCGGGTCGGAGACCTGGCCCAGCAGCAACAGCTGCCCTCGGATGCCCGGATGCGGCTCGTGGCGGCACTGCGCACCGAGATCGACCGGCAGCGCGGAAGCCAGGGCACGGACACGCCGGCGGCGGTGCGGCGCATCATCGGGAAGCTCGGCACGCCGGACGAACTGGTGGCCGCGGCGGCGAGGTCGGGCGACGGGACCGTGATGCTGCCGGAGGCGACGAAGGATGGGGAACGGGGCGATCCGGAGCCGTGGGGTGTCCCGCGCCCGCGGAGAGGAACCTTCCGGAAAGAGACTTTGCGCAAGGGCGCGTCGGAGAGGGACCTGGGGGCCGGTGGGGTGCCTGGGGCGCGTGAGGCGCCTGAGGATTCCGGGGCCTCCGCGGCCACTGCTGCTTCGAGGGGGGACGGGCCGTCGCCGCCGCACATGGCGGGGACGGATGAGCTCGGAGCGTCCGGGAGCGAACCCGACTGGTGGCGTATCGAGCCGGGGCCGTTCGGGGACGGCGTGCGGGTGCCGGGGTTCACCGGCGGGGTGGAGATCCCGGACCTGCTGAAACCGCCGTCGCCCGCGGAGGAAGCGGAAGCGGCTGCCGAGGGTGAGGCGGAGCAGGACGGGAACGTTTCCGCTGAGGACGGCGGGAGCGAGGGTGCGCGGGGGCGGTGGCGGCCGCGGATCCGGCGGCGTGCGCCACGGGAGAGGACGGGGTTCCGGTTCGCTCACCCGTTGCTGCTGCTCGCCGCCGGGTTGCTGGTCACCGGTGCGGTGACGGGATCCCTGCTGGTGCTCGCGGGCGGCTGGCTGATCGCGTACAGCTCGCGCACGCTCTCCCGTGCGGAGGCGAAGCTGGCCGCGTTGGGACTGCCCGGAGCGGCCGTGGTGGGCGGCCTGGTCTGGCTGTGGGGGCGGATGGACGGGCGCTGGGGCGAGCCGATCCCGGAGGGCGGGATGGGGGAGGCGCTGGGCGGGGTGTGGCCAGTGGTGGTGCGGTCGGCTGCGGTGGCGTCGGCGGTGTTCCTGGTGCGGCGGGCGGCGAAGCGGGTGAAGTAGGCGGCGGGTTCCGTCCTCAAGCGCCGGACGGGCTTGGGTGTCCGCCTGGCCCCTGGTGGCACCGTCGCGCCTGCCTGGGTGGTGGTGGTCCGGGGGCCCCTCCGGGGTGTCTCCTCGGGCGACGAACGTTCGGCGGGTACGCGAGGCGAGCCCGGGTCCTTGTTCATCGTCCTGCGGGGACTCCCCTGCACGGCCCCGGACCGGCCGTCCCGCGTGAGCGGCCCGGTGTGTCTTCCTGTCACGGCCGCCGGGTCGCGGACGCGGACGATACGGGGGTGGGGCCGTGCAGGGGAGTCCCCGCAGGGGCTGGCGTAGGTGCCGGGTTCGTCCGCGGTGCCGGTTTCCGCGCCAGTCCCGAGGAGACGCCCCGGAGGGGCCCCACCCGCCCCACCACCGGACAGCGCGGCGGCGCCCCCGGGGGGGGGCACGGCGCCGACAATCAAGCCCGTCCGGCGATTGAGGACGGAACCGGTCAGCCCGGACCGGGGTGGGACCACGGGGCCCCCGGTACCACCAGCGGTGAACCCGTCACCGGGTCCGGGACGATCACTGCCTCCAGGCCGAAGACCTGGCGTACGAGGTCTGCCGTGACGATCTCCTCGGGGCGGCCCTCGGCGACGATCCGGCCCGCCTTCATCGCGACCAGGTGGTCCGCGTACCGCGCGGCCTGGTTCAGGTCGTGGAGCACGGTGACGACCGTGCGGCCCCGGGTGCCGTCCGCCGCCGGGGCGGCGAGCTGCCGGACCAGGTCGAGGACCTCCACCTGGTGCGCGATGTCGAGGTACGTCGTCGGCTCGTCGAGCAGCAGCAGATCCGTCTCCTGGGCCAGCGCCATCGCGATCCAGACCCGCTGCCGCTGGCCGCCGGAGAGTTCGTCCACCGACCGGTCGCCGAGCGCCGTGATGTCCGTACGCTCCATCGCGTCGGTCACCGCCCGCTCGTCCTCGTCCGACCACTGCTGCCACCAGTGCTGGTGCGGCTGGCGGCCGCGGGCGACGAGGTCGGAGACGGTGATCGCCTCGGGCGCGACCGGGGTCTGCGGCAGCAGTCCGATCGACTGGGCGATCTTCTTGGTGGGGATCCGGGACAGCTCCGTACCGTCGAGGAGTACGGCTCCGCCGCGCGGCTTGAGGAGTCGGCCGAGCGCCCGCAGGGTCGTCGACTTGCCGCATGCGTTCGGGCCGACGATGACCGTCACCCGGCCGTCCGGCACGGTGAGGTCCAGCTCGTGCACGACCGTGCGGTCCTCGTACGCGAGGGTCAGCCCGCGTGCGGTGAGCCGGCCGGTCGTCGTCCCGGCGACGGCGTCGGACGTACGGGTCGAACTCATGCTGTGCCTCCACTACGACCACCGTGACCGCGGATGATCAGCCAGATCAGATACGGGGCGCCGACCGCCGCCGTCAGCACGCCCACCGGCAGTTCGGTGGGCGAGAAGAGCCTGCGCGCCAGCAGGTCGGCGAAGACGACGATCACCGCGCCGAGCAGCGCCGAGCAGAACAGCGGTATCTGCGCGGTCCGGGTCATGCGGCGGGCGATCTGCGGGGCGAGCAGCGCCACGAAGTCGACCGGCCCGGCCGTCCCCGTCGCCACGGACGCCAGCACCACGCCGAGTGCGACGAGCCCCAGCCGTACCCTCCCCAGCCGTACCCCGAGCGCTGTCGCCGTGTCGTCGTCCAGGGACACGGTCCGCTGTGCGCGGGCCGCCCACAGCACGGCCGGGGTCAGGACCAGCAGTGTCCAGCCGATCGGCGCGGCCTCGTGCCAGCCGCGGCCGTTCAGCGAGCCCGTCATCCAGATCTGGGCCTGCTGGGCGACCAGATAGTCGCCCTTCGTCAGGAACAGGGTGGTGACGGACCGCAGCGCGATGGCGAAACCGATGCCGATGAGGACGAACCGGGTGGCGTGCAGCCCGCCGCGCCACGCGAAGACGTACACGAGCGCCGCCGCCGCGATCCCGCCGGCGACCGACAGATACGGCAGAACGGTGTACGAGGTGACGCCGAACGTCATCGCGCCGACCGTGAGCGCGCCGGCGCCCTGGCTGATGCCGATGATGTCGGGGCTGGCCAGCGGATTGCGGGCGACCGTCTGGATCAGCGCCCCGGCGATCCCGAAGGCCGCGCCGACCAGCAGTCCGACGACCATGCGGGGCAGCCGCAATGTTCCGACGACCAGCTCGTCCTGGGACGGCTGTCCCAGGATCACCTTCACGACCTCGGCGGGCGCGACGAAGCTCTCGCCGACACAGAGGTACGCGACACAGACGACCGCCAGCAGCACGACGAGGGCCGCCGCGGCGGCCCTCGCGCGCCGGTGCAGCAGGAACCGCCCGCGCGTCCCGATCCGTACGACGCTGTACCCGGCGGGCCGCACTCGGCTCCGGTGCAGGGTGTCGCTCATGCCGGGACCGCCTTCCGGCGTACCAGCGTGACCAGGAACGGCACCCCGATCAGCGCCGTCATCACACCCGCCGGGACCTCGCCCGGCGGGAAGACGATGCGGCCCACGACGTCGGAGACGAGCAGCATCACGGGCCCGATCAGCGCCGCCATCGGCAGCACCCACCGGTGGTCGCTGCCGACGATCGCGCGGGCGATGTGCGGGACGGCAAGCCCGATGAACGCGATCGGTCCGGCCGCAGCGACCCCGACGCCGGTCAGCACCGTGGCCCCGATGCCGCCGACGACGCGTACCGTCGCGACTTTCTGCCCCAGCCCCTTCGCCATGTCCTCGCCCAGCGCCAGTGCGTCCAGGCCTCGTGCCACCGACAGCACGAGCACCGTGCCGACCAGCAGGAACGGCCAGATCTGCTGTGCCACCGCAGCCTCGCGCCCGGCGATCGAACCGACCTGCCAGAAGCGGAACTCGTCGAGCGCGGACGCCTTCGTCGTCAGCACCGCCATGGTCACCGACACCAGCAGCGCATTGATCGCGGCGCCGCCCAGTGCGAGCTTCACGGGTGTCGCTCCGCCGCGCCCGCGCGACGCGATCGCGTACACGGCCACCGAGGCGATCGCAGCCCCGGCGAACGCGAACCAGACGTAGCCCGCCAGCGTGTGGATCCCCGCGAACGCGATGGCCAGCACCACGCCCACGGACGCACCCTGGCTGATGCCGAGGATTCCCGGGTCGGCGATGGGGTTACGGGTGATGCCCTGGAGCACCGTGCCCGCGAGGGCCAGCGCCGCACCGACCATCAGTCCGATCAGGGTGCGCGGCAAACGCATCTGCCGGATCACTTCCGCGGCGTCGGAGGACCCGCCGTGCAGCAGGGCGTCGAGTACCGCGGACGGTGCGATGGGCCGCGCCCCCACGGCCAGGCTGAGCAGGACGGCCACCAGCAGCGCCACGACGGCCGCCGCCGTCGCGAGAGCGCGTCTGTGGTGGCGAGGTGCGGCGGCTGACATCGAACCCAATCGGCAAGCTGAGAGGCAGGGATAGGTAAGGCTTGGCTAAGCCTAAGTGGAGCCTGCCGGAGTCCGGGGGGCGGGAGGGGGCTGCGGGGCCAAGGGGTACAGAGGGGCGGAAGAGGGCCGTGTCTTCGGCACAATGGGCAGCATGGCTCCGCACCCCCTGACGGTCGGCTTCGACCTCGACATGACACTCATCGACTCCCGGCCGGGCATCAAGGCCACCTACCTGGCGCTGTCCGTCGAGACGGGGACGCCGATCGATGTCGACCTGGTCGTCAGCAGGCTCGGACCGCCGGTGGAGCACGAGCTCGCGAACTGGTACCCGGCGCACGCCGTGGCCTCCGCGGCCGACCGGTACCGGGAGATCTATCCCGCGTACGCGATCACGCCGAGCCCCGCTCTGCCCGGCGCCCGGGAATCCGTCGCCGCGATCCGCGCGCGGGGCGGCCGGACGATCGTCGTCACCGCGAAGCACGCGCCGAACGCCAGGCTCCACCTGGCGCATCTGGGGATCGAACCCGACGAGGTCATAGGCAGCCTGTGGGCGGAGGGCAAGGGGGATGCGCTGCGCGAGCACGGGGCGGGCGTCTACGTGGGCGACCACACCGGGGACGTACGGGGCGCCCGCACCGCCGATGCCCTGTCGGTCGGGGTCACGACGGGCCCGTGCGACGCGGAGGAGCTTCGGGCGGCGGGAGCGGATGTCGTCCTGTCGTCGCTGACGCAGTTCCCGTCCTGGCTGGACGGCTACCCGGCGTAGACCCTCCGGCGGGTGCGGGTTCGCTGAGCGTCAGCAGAGCGCTGCAGACCTACCCTTTTGGGCGCCCCGCCCTTGCCGACTGCACCACGCCCGCTGCGGCGATCAGGAATCCCACGCCCATCAGCATGCACAAGGCGTACGCGAAGGGCGGGAACGGGTCGGTCCCGAGAAACAGCGGAGCCACCGTGACCAGTGTGGCCAGTGCCCCGATGAAGAAAACGATCGCGCCGACGCGGACAAGCCGGTCACCTGCGCCAGAGGGAGGAGTACTCACTCTGCCAGGGTAGTTCCCGCCCCGGAGCGGCCGTTCATTCACCCGGAGTGCGCCGTTTCCGGACAGAGTCGGGATGACCAGGCTTGACGGGGGGTACTGCACCTGTGGAGGCTTCTGCCAGCAGGGGAGCGCGACCATTGGACGGCCTGACCTGCTGAGGCTTGGTTCCGGCTTATGGGTTGAGATGGGGTGCGTGCTTTGCCGACTGGCAAGGTCAAATGGTTCAACAGCGAGAAGGGCTTCGGCTTCCTTTCCCGCGACGACGGTGGCGACGTGTTCGTGCACTCGTCGGTGCTCCCTGACGGAGTCGACGCACTCAAGCCCGGCCAGCGCGTCGAATTCGGCGTTGTCGCAGGTCAGCGCGGAGACCAGGCGCTCTCGGTGGCGATCCTCGAACCGACCCCGTCCGTCGCTGCCGCCCAGCGCCGGAAGCCGGACGAGCTCGCATCGATCGTGCAGGACCTGACGACGCTGCTGGAGAACATCACGCCGATGCTGGAGCGGGGCCGCTACCCCGACAAGGCGGCCGGCAGGCAGATCGGCGGCCTGCTGCGCGCGGTCGCCGACCAGCTCGACGTCTAGGGCGCCTTTCGAAAGTAGCGTCGTCCGCCCGGCAGACGGGACTTTCGAAACACGCCCCGGACGGCAAAGCTTGCTGGGAGGGGCACCAGTGTCCCTCCCGGCAGCGGGCGTCCGGCCGTAACCCGTTACGTCAGGCGAACGACAGAGCGTCCGGGCCGAGGGGCGGCACCAGCCCCTCGGCCGCCGCGCGCGTGAGCAGCCCGCGGACCGCCGCATAGCCGTTCTCGCCGAGGTCGGCGGTGAACTCGTTCACGTACAGCCCGATGTGCTGGTCGGCGACGGCCGGGTCCATCTCCTGGGCGTGCTCCAGCACGTACGGCCGTGACATCTCCGGGTCGTCCCACGCCATCCGTACCGACGTGCGGATCGACTCGGCCAGCAGCTTCAGCGTCTCCGCGCCCAGTGACCGCTTGGCGATGATCGCGCCGAGCGGGATCGGCAGCCCGGTCGTCGCCTCCCAGTGCTCGCCCATGTCGGCGAGGCTGTGCAGCCCGTAGTTCCGGTACGTGAAACGCGCCTCGTGGATGACGAGACCGGCGTCCACCTTCCCGTCCCGTACGGCGGGCATGATCTCGTCGAACGGCATGACGACGATCTCGCCGACATCGCCCTGCAGGACATCCGCCGCCCAGAGCCGGAACAGCAGATACGCGGTGGAACGCTCGCTCGGGACGGCGACGGTCTTTCCCGTCAGATCCGTACCCGGCTCCTTCGTCAGGACGAGCGGCCCGCAGCCGCGGCCCAGGGCACCGCCGCAGGGCAGCAGGGCGTACTCCTCCAGGACCCAGGGCAGCACCGCGTACGACACCTTCAGCACGTCCAGCTCGCCGCGCTCGGCCATGCCGTTCGTGATGTCGATGTCGGCGAAGGTGACATCGAGGGCGGGCGCGCCGGGGACCCTGCCGTGCGCCCAGGCGTCGAAGACGAAGGTGTCGTTCGGGCACGGCGAGAAGGCGATCTTCACAGCGGTGCCGGGCGTCGGGGTGCCCTCAGTCGAGTCGGTCATGCTGGGTCCAACCTTCCAGTACGGGGGTGAGCTTCCCGAACGCGTCGGTGAGCGCGGCCAGCGCGTCGCCGATGCGCCAGGCGTCCCGGTCGCGCGGGCCGACGGCATTCGACACGGCCCGGATCTCCAGCACCGGTACGCGCAGCCGGTCGGCTGCCTCGGCGACCCCGAAGCCCTCCATGGCCTCGGCGACGGCGTCCGGGTGCGCGCCGCGGAGGGCGGCGGCGCGGGCGGCGCTGCCGGTCACGGTGGAGACGGTGAGGATGTCGCCGGTGACCGCGCCGGTCGCGGCGGCCACGTCCCGTACCAGGGCCGGCGGAGGCTCGAACCGGTCCTGGCCGAAGCCCAGGGCGGTGACGGGCACGAACCCGTCGGGGGTCTCCGCGCCCAGATCGGCGGCGACGATCGCGCTCGCCACGACGAGGGAGCCGACCGGGGCGCCGGGCGCGAACCCGCCGCCGATACCGGCGGAGACCACCAGGCCGTAGGACCCGGAGGCAAGTCCGAACGCGGCGGCCGCGGCCGCGGCCGCCGGACCGGCGCCGCCCGCGAGGACATCGACACCGCCGGCGCGGTGCAGCTCGGCGCCCGGTGCCCGGACCACCTCCGGTCCGTCCGTGAACGCACGCGTGACCGCGTCCCGTTCCACCGGGACAGCGGTCACGACGAGCACACGCACGGGGAGGGTCCTCCCGGGTCGGGAGGGGGTCAGTTGGTCTTCACGAAGGTGAAGTGCCAGATGCCCGTGAGCTTCTTGCCCGTGGTCTCCACGATGCTGATCTCCGTCTTGTTCGCGGTCGCACCGGTCTGGCTGGAGAAGAAGGCGCTGCCCGGGATGGACCGGTAGGTCTTCTTGTACGGCTCCTGCTCGGCCTGCTGGCCGTTGATGAACAGGGTCCAGCCGTTGTCAGCGATCTTCGGGTCGACGCCGAAGCGGACCTTGTCGTCCATCGCGACCTTGACGGTGTTCTCGGCCTTCTTGTTGTTCAGGCAGCCCTGGATCAGCGACTCCTTGATGGCGTTGCCGTCGTTGTAGCAGGTTGCCTCGGCACTCACCGAGGTGTCGCCGACCGTCACGGTGGCGAGCGGCGTCGGCTTTTCGCAGGCGGACAGGACAAGGAGTCCCGCGGATACGGCACCAAGAGCGACGCCGATTCGACGGCCCTTACCGGAGAAGAACGCAACGGTCATGGGCCGAAGGCTATCGGTCGCTCCCGCTCACGCCACGCGGGGGTGCGGCGAGCCGCGCCGAGCCGCACCCAGCAGACCCCGTACGGAGGCTGCCGCACCGAGGGCGAGGATCCCCGCAGCGACCGACATTCCCAGTACGCCGTTGAGGGGGAGGACGATGCCGATACCGCCGCCGATCACCCAGGCCATCTGGAGCAGTGTCTCGGACCGGGCGAACGCCGACGCGCGGACCTCCTCGGGCACGTCGCGCTGGATCATCGCGTCCAGCGACAGCTTGGACAGTGCCTGGGTGAAACCCGCCACAGCGCCGAGCGCGGCGACCGTCACGGTGGAGAAGAAGACCGCGGCGAGGACGGCGACACCGAGCGCCAGACCCAGCATCGAGGCGATGATCGCCTCCGGGCCGCGGGCCCGGAGCCAGGAGCCCATCGCCGTGCCGAGGGCATTGCCGACCCCGGCTGCGACACCGACGATGCCGAGCGAGACGGCTGCGCTCTGCCCGGCGAGCGGGTGCACCCGCAGCAGGAACGCCAGGAAGAAGATCAGGAAGCCGGAGAGCGCGCGGTGCGCGGCGTTGGCCTGGAGCCCATGCAGGACGGACGGCCCGACGGTCCGCAGCCCCGGCCGCTTCTCCTTGTTTCCGTTGGCCCTGGCCCCGCCGTTCTTGCCGTCGGCCCCGGTGCGGACGGGGGACTGATGGCTGTGCGGCTTGACCAGCTGGGCGCGGCGTTCGCCCTTCGCCGAGTCGACCTTGCGGGGCAGCGTGAACGCGAGAACGGTGCCGCCGGTGAAGATCAGACACGCGCCGTAGAGCGGCCAGGGCGCCCCGATGGTCTGCAGCCCGGCCCCGATCGGCGCCGCCACGCCCGTGGCCAGAAGCCCGGCCAGGGTGACCCGGGAATTGGCCTTCACCAGGGAGAAACGGGGTGGCAGCAGGCGTGGCACGACCGCGCTGCGCACGACCCCGTACGCCTTCGAGGCGACCAGCACGCCCAGTGCGGCCGGATACAGCTCCAGGCCGCCCGTGGCGACCGCGCCCGACATCGTGAGCGCGAGCACCGCACGTGCCAGCATGGCGCCCGCCATCGCGGCGCGGCGGCCGTGCGGCAGACGGTCCAGGAGCGGGCCGATGACCGGGGCGAGGAGGGTGAACGGCGCCATCGTCACGGCGAGGTACAGGGCGACGCGGCCGCGCGCCTCGTCCGTCGGGACGGAGAAGAACACGGTCGACGCGAGCGCCACCGTGACCATCACGTCGCCCGCGCCGTTCACGGCGTGCAGCTCGATCAGTTTGCCGAGTCCGGACTCGCCGGCCCCGTGGGCGTGCGTCGCCTTGCGGATTCCTTTCGCGGTGCCGGTGAACGGCGTGTGCAGGGCATGACCGATCGACCGGGCCGTCCTGCGGAGCGGGCCGGACCCGTTGTGCGACCTGGCGGAAGCCACCCCGACATAGTGCCCCAGTCACTGCGGTAACGAACCGAGAACGGTACGGGTCTCGGGGTTCGCCGCCCTGTCGGGTCAGCGGGCACCCTGCCGACAGGGCATTCCTGTGACTGCTCGGCCCGGACACCGCGGTGGATACCCCATCGTTTGGGACGGGAGGTGGGCGGGGAGCTGCGGAGAGGGTAGCGTGCGTAGCGCGCCCCCGGCGGTTGTTCTTGGCCGCGCGCCTCTCGGCGATCCCGCAGAATGGATAGCAGAAGGCGCGCCCGAGGCAGGCACAACGGGTGCGGACGTCGACGCGGCCCCCAGGTCCGCTCCGCCCGCGACCGTCATGGCCGAAATCGATGGATCTGCTGGCGCACTCGTGAGACGGCGTATGGAGAGAAGCGAGACCTGTGAGTGCTGCTACGACGCGAAGCCGTACTGCCCGTACCCCTGCCCCCGACCGTCTGTGCGCCGAGGCGGTAGACCTCGCGCGCGCGGCGGCCGAGGAAGTGGCCGCGCCGGGGGAGGTCGGTGAGCACGTGGGCCTGGTCTCCGAGGGGGACCGGGTCGTCACGCACTACTTCGAGTGCAAGGAGCCCGGCTACAAGGGCTGGCGTTGGGCGGCGACGGTCGCCAGGGCCTCCCGTGCCAAGGTCGTCACGCTCGACGAGGCGGTACTGCTGCCGGGGACCGACGCGCTGCTGGCTCCCGAGTGGGTGCCATGGAGCGAGCGGCTGCGGCCCGGCGACATGGGACCCGGTGATCTGCTGCCGACGGAGGCGGAGGATCTGCGTCTGGAGCCGGGGTACAGCGGCGAGGACGAGCCGGCGCCGAACTCGGTGGCCTCCGAGATGTCGGAGGAGATGGCCGACCTCGTCGACGCGGAGGACGCGGAACTCACCACGCGCCCGGAGACGACGAGGCGCGGCTCCATCGCCGCGCTCGCGGAAGAGCTCGGCATGCGGCGGGCACGGGTGCTGTCCCGGTACGGGCTGCATGCCGCGGCCGACCGCTGGGACGAGGCATTCGGCCCGAAGACGCCGATGGCTCAGGCGGCACCGGCATCCTGTGTCACCTGCGCCTTCCTGGTGCCGCTGGCGGGTTCGCTGCGGCAGGCGTTCGGCGTGTGCGCGAACGAGTTCGGCCCGGCGGACGGTCATGTTGTCTCCCTGTCGTACGGCTGCGGTGGGCACTCGGAGGCAGCGGTGATGCCGAAGCCGCCGAAGCCGGCGCCGCACGCGCTGGACACGATGCAGGTGGACGAGTACCCGCTGCGCCCGGCGCGGGACAGCGGATCGGTCCCGGTGGAACCGGATGAGCCGTCGGAGGACCTGGGCCACTCCTGACGCTTCTGGTCGCTGGGGTCCGGGTTTGCGGTACCCGGGGGTCGCGCGCGGCGGCTCCGGGGCTCCCGGTGGGTGCTTTGTCCTCAGGCGCCGGACGGGCTGGATGTGGCCTGGGTTGCGCGCTGCGGTGCGGCCTCGGGGCTTCCGACGGGTGTGTTGTCCTCAAGCGCCGGACGGGCTGAGTGGGGCCGGGGTGCGGTCTTCGGGGGCGGAATCGAGCCCGGTCCGGCGACTGAGGGCAAGGCGCCGAGGACCAGTGCCGCGGCAGGCAACGTTCGCCCCGTCGCGACGCCCGGCACGCCGAGAGCACGCACCGGACGCCGCTCCTTCACGGGCAATCGTTGCCTGCCGCGGCACTAGCCGGGTTCGCGGCCCCGCCGTCGTTTTCGGCTCGCCGAGAAGGTCCCCCGTGCCCTGAAGGCGACGTGACCCGGGCGGCGCCGTGCCGGGGGCATTTCACGCCTGCCCGGCGAAGGCGGACAAGGGCGGCGCCCCGACGCCACGCCACGCAGGATTGCCGGTCGCGGTACCTTCGGGCGCACACTGGCGGCACGGGTGTACGCGCACGCAGGCGCGCACACACCCCTGCCGTACACGGGTAACGCGTCACCGGACAGAGCGGAGTCAGAGCGTGAGCATGAATGCGACCGAGGGGGCCGATCCGTTCGGGACGGCACGGCTGCGGCGCGGCGTGCTCGACGCCTGGGGCGCCGGTCCGGCCCGGTTCCGGGAGGACGCCAACGCCGAGGAGGACCTCGCGCTCGGCGGGTACCGCGACCGCCTCGTCGTCGAGCTCGCCCAGAACGCCGCCGATGCGGCCGCCCGCGCCGGCGTCCCCGGCCGGCTCCGTCTCACCCTTCACCCCGCCTCGGACACCGGACCCGCCGTCCTCGCCGCCGCCAACACCGGCGCCCCCCTCGACGCCACCGGCGTCGAATCGCTCAGCACGCTCCGTGCCTCCGCCAAGCGCGAGGGGCACGAGTCCGCCGTCGGCAGGTTCGGCGTCGGGTTCGCCGCTGTCCTCGCGGTCAGCGACGAGCCCGCCGTCATCGGCCGGCACGGCGGCGTCCGCTGGTCCCTCGCCGAGGCCCGTGACCTGGCCCGCGAGGCCGCCGTCGGCAGCCCGGGCCTCGGTGACGAACTCCGCCGCCGCGACGGCCACGTACCGCTGCTGCGTCTTCCGCTGCCCGCCGAGGGCACCGCACCGGACGGGTACGACACCGTCGTCGTCCTGCCGCTGCGCGACGGCGTCGCCGAGGACCTCGTCGGACGGCTGCTCGCCGCCGTCGACGACGCGCTCCTCCTGACGCTCGGCGGTCTCGAAGAGGTCGTCATCGACACCCCCGAGGACCTACGGACGCTGCGCCGCTCCCAGCACGGCCCGTACACACACATCGACGACTCCGCATACGGCACGAACCGCTGGCGCACCGTCGCCCAGCACGGGCCGATCGAGCCGGCCCTGCTTGCCGACCGCCCACTGGAGGAACGGCTGCGCCCCCATTGGTCGGTGACCTGGGCGGTGCCCGTGGACGTGGAAGGGGCGCCGGTGTACCCCCGTACCGCCCCCGTCGTCCACGCGCCGACCCCCACCGACGAGCCCCTCGGCGTTCCCGCCCTGCTCATCGCGTCACTGCCGCTCGACACCACCCGCCGTCACCCCGCGCCCGGCCCGCTCACCGACTTCCTGGTGCAGCGCGCGGCCGACGCGTACGCCGAACTGCTCGCCGACTGGCATCCGGTGTCCATCGCCACTCTCGACCTCGTGCCCGGCCCGCTCGGCAAGGGCGCGCTGGACGGTGCCGTGCGCGGCGCGATCCTGGACCGGCTGTCGCGCGTCGCGTTCCTGGAGCCCGCCGCTCCGCGCGACGCCGCCGCCGAACCCGAGCAGTGGGACGCCTGGGACGCCGGGACGGAGAGCGTCCGGGTGGCCACCACCGCGCTGCGGCCGATCGAGGCAGAGGTCGTGGAGGGGGTGGGCGCCGAGACCGTTCAGGTGCTTGCCGAGGTGCTGCCGTGCCTGCTGCCCGCGGGACTTGAGCGCCGGAGCGAACTGCGTACCCTCGGTGTCGCCCGGGTCCCGCTGACCGAGGCGATCGACCGGCTCGCCGGTCTGGAGCGCGAACCCGCCTGGTGGCAGCGGCTGTACGAGAGCCTGTCGGGAATCGACCCCGACCGGCTGTCCGGACTCCCGGTCCCGCTGGCCGGAGCGGTGGAGAACGCGGTGGGCGCCCCGGACATCGCGCCACCCCGCACCGCAATCGGCCCCCGCCAGGTTCTCCTGCCGCTCCCCGACGCCCTCACCGGCCCGGTCCTGGGCCAGCTGGCCCGGCTCGGGCTGAAGGTCGCGCATCCGGATGCCGCCCATCCGCTCCTGGAGAAGCTGGGCGCCCTGCCCGCCACCCCGCGCGCGGTGCTGACGACCCCGCAGGTGCGTGCGGCCGTCGCCGGTTCGCTGGACGCCGGGGAGGTGTGGGACGAGGACGCGCTGGACGCGGAAGAGCTCGCGGACACCGTCCTCACGCTCGTCCAGGACGCCGGCCTCGAGCCGGGCGACGAACCCTGGCTCGGTGCCCTGGCCCTCCCCGACGAGGACGGTGAGCCCACACCCGCCGGTGAACTCGTGCTGCCGGGAAGCCCGTTCGCGAGCATCATGCGCGAGGACGAACTCGCGCTCTGCGACGAGGAGCTGGCGGACCGCTGGGGTGAGCAGCCGCTGACCGCCTGCGGGGTGCTGGCCACCTTCGCGCTCGTCCGGGCCACCGATGTCGTCCTCGACCCCGACGAACTGGATCCACGCGAAGGCGACTTCGCCGAACCCGACGACGCGGGACTGCTCGACGCCGTCGACGTGTGGTGCGAGGACATTCTCGACCAGCTGCAATTGAGTCTGCCGCCGCGCAGCGGTGACGACGAGGGATGGTGGTCGGGCGACGGGCGGGTCTCCGTGCCGCCGGTCGCCACCGAACTCGTCGCCGTCCGCGACCTGGACCTCGTCGACGACGACGCCTGGCCGCAGGCACTCGCCCTGCTCTCCCGGCCGCCGCTGCGCGACGCGCTGACCCAGCCGGTGCGGGTGCTGCTCCCGGACGGCACGACCCAATCCGTGCGCCCGTACACCGCCTGGTGGCTGCGCGACCACCCGGTGCTCGACGGCCGCCGCCCGGCGGGGCTGCGGGCCGCGGGCGGCGACCCGCGGCTGTCCGGACTGTACGACTCCACCGATGCGACCGGCTTCGACGACGCCCAGGTGCTGCATGCCCTCGGTGTACGGACCTCCGTCGCCGCGCTCCTCGACGAGCCGGGCGGTGCGGCGGAACTCCTCGGCCGGCTCGCGGACGAGGACCGTCCGGTCGGGGCCGTACAACTCCACGAGCTGTACACGGCGCTGGCCGATCTCGACCCGGAACAGGTCACGCTGCCCGACGAGCTGCGGGCCGTGGTCGACGGCGAGGTACGGGTCGTCGACGCGGCCGACGCGCTGATCGCGGACGCCCCCGACCTGCTTCCGCTGACGGGCAGTCTGCCGCTCCTGCCGGTGGCCCCGGCGCGCGCCGCGGAATTGGCCGAGCTGTTCCAGGTGCGGCGGCTCGGCGAGACCGTCGAGGCGGAGGTGACGACGGACGGCGAGGAGCACCAGGTGCCGGAGTCGGTACGGATCCTGCTCGGCGCCGGTACCCCGGACACGTACGTCGAACACGGCGAACTCCGCGCGGGCGGCGTCGAACTGGACTGGCGCCGCACCCCGGACGGGACCGTCCACGCCTCGACGCTGGAGGGTGTCGCGGCGGGGCTGGCCTGGGCGGCGGGCCAGTGGCCGCGCCGTTTCGAGGTCGCGGCTCTGCTGCAGGATCCCTCGCGCACGGAGGAGTTGGCGCGCGACCGCTGGTTCGACTGACGGGGCGGAGGGGCGGAACGCGTCAATACCCGGGCAGGATCACGCATTCGCAAAAATCCCCACGGGCCATACAACCGTTCACCCGTCCCAGGAGTCTCGATCTGTGAAGTCACCAGGCTTCACAGACGACCTTGGGTCCGGGAACGGACGACCTCCGCGGGCCCCTTCTCCACATTGGGGAATGAAACATGCGTATTCGTGCCACCGTGGCCGCTGTAACCGGCGCCCTGGCTCTCTCCGCCCTCGTCGTTCCGTCTGCGGCTCAGGCCGCCGACGCGCACCACTCCACCACCCTCGATGCCGCGCGCGCCGCTCAGGCCGCGTCCGGCGCGCAGTCCGGTGCGAAGTCCGGCGCGCGCTCCGTCACCGCCGCCGGGACCGTCGGCGCCCCGCTCGACCTGACCTTCTCGAAGCTCACCGTGAACGGCGGCAAGCCGATCGCCGTGGGTACCTCCGGCACGAAGACCGTGGCGACCACGTACACCGTGACGCACGCCGCCGACGTGGACATCTTCGGCGCCGACTTCTTCCTCGACGTCGCGCTCTACCGCGGTTCGTTCAACGTTCCGACGAACGAGCTCTACGGCGCCAAGCCCCCCACCTGCAAGGCCGTCTCCTCGACGGTCGCCACCTGCAAGGGGCAGATCGCCATCTCGCCGTACTACGACCTCATCGGCAACGCCGACGCCACGACGTGGAAGGCGATGGGCTTCGCCGTCGACTACAACGGCCAGGACCCGACCAACCCCGACCCCAACCAGATCGACTTCGCGGTTCAGGACGGCCTGGGTACCGCCAAGCTCCAGCGCTTCTCGAAGCTGACGGTCAACGCCGCTCCGGAGCCCGTGAAGAAGGGCAAGACCGTCACGATCACCGGGAAGCTCTCCCGTGCGAACTGGGACGACCTGGCCTACCACGGCTACGCGGGCCAGCCGGTGAAGCTCCAGTTCCGCAAGAAGGGCACCTCCACCTACACCACGCTGAAGACGATCAAGTCGAGCAGCACCGGCACCCTGAAGACCACGAGCACGGCCAAGGTCGACGGCTACTGGCGCTACAGCTTCGCCGGCACGTCCACCACCCCGGCCGTCTCCGCCGCGGGTGACTACGTCGACGTGCGGTAGTTCCACGCCTGATTGCAGGCTCGGACCACACGTGGTCCACACGAGAAGCGGGATCTCCGGAAGGGGGTCCCGCTTCTCGTGCCCCCACCCCAGGCGTCCCCGTCCGGCCCGCCGGGTCCGCGGACGCACTGACCCATCGGGTCCCGCCGCGGCCGGAGCCACCACGCCACCTGCCCGGCGGACCCCTTTCTCCACCGGAGAAGACATGCGTATTCGTGCCACTGTCGCCGCCGCGTCCGGCACCCTGATCCTGTCCGCCCTCGCCGTCCCGGCCGCGCACGCGGCGACGGCGGACCCCGTCATCTCCAAGGTCGCCGTCAACGGCGGCAAGAACACCGTCCTGGGTACGACGGCAGCGAAGACCATCACCGTGTCGGTCACCGCCTCGCACGCCTCCGGCATAGCCGACGGCTGGGTGATCCTGTGGCACGGGAAGAACCCGGACGAAGGCATGGACGGCGCGCTGCTGCCGAACGAGGAGGAAGCGACCTGCAAGGCAGCGAGCGCCACCACCTCCACCTGCTCGTACACCATCACGATCGACCCGAAGGCCGATCTGACGAAGAACGCGCTGGCCGGCTCCTGGCACGTCCTCGCCGGCGCGGAGGCCAAGGACGGCTCCAGCACGTCCTACGACTCCTACACCACGGCGAAGATCCAGCGGCTGTCGAAGCTGACGGTCAACGCCTCCCCGGAGCCCGTCAAGAAGGGCAGGACCATCACGGTCACGGGCAAGCTGTCGCGCGCCAACTGGGAGACGCACGCCTACGCGGGCTACTCCGGTCAGGCGGTCAAGCTCCAGTTCCGCAAGAAGACCGGCTCCACGTACACCACGGTGAAGACGATCAAGTCGAGCAGCACCGGCAGCCTGAAGACCACGGTCACCGCCTCGGTCGACGGCTACTGGCGCTACAGCTTCGCCGGTACGTCCACCACCCCGGCCGTCACCACCGCCGGTGACTTCGTCGACGTGCGGTAGCAGCTACGCGGGGAAGCGGCGGCTGATCAGTCTCCAGGTGAGCTCCAGGGCAGCCGCCGCCACCACCGCGATCGCCACCGCCGTCCACGGCATGACCGCGCCCACCAGCCTCAGCGCGAAGAAGTTCTGCAGCCAAGGCACCACCAGCACGACCAGGAACGCCGCTCCCATCGACGCGACCAGGACGATCCGCCACCACGTGTACGGCCGGGCGATGATCGCGAGCACCCACATCGAGACCAGGAACAGCGTGAGCGTCGCCACGCTGGTCTCCGCGTCCAGCGCACCTGCCCCCGTGTAGTAGTGCCGGGCGATCATGTACGTCACGAAGGTGGCGATGCCCGCGATGAGGCCGGAGGGCACCGAGTACCGCATGACTCTGCGGACGAAGTGCGGCTGGGCCCGCTCCTTGTTGGGCGCGAGGGCCAGGAAGAACGCCGGGACGCCGATCGTCAGCGTCGACAGCAGGGTCAGATGCCGGGGCAGGAACGGGTACTCGACCTGGAAGCAGACCACCAGGATCGCCAGCAGCACCGAGTACACGGTCTTCGTCAGGAACAGGGTCGCGACCCGGGTGATGTTGCCGATCACCCGGCGGCCCTCCGCGACCACCGACGGCAGCGTCGCGAAGCTGTTGTTCAGCAGGACGATCTGGGCCACGGCGCGTGTCGCCTCGGAGCCCGAACCCATCGAGACGCCGATGTCGGCGTCCTTCAGCGCCAGCACGTCGTTGACCCCGTCGCCCGTCATCGCGACCGTGTGTCCGCGGGACTGGAGGGCGGCGACCATCTCACGCTTCTGCTGCGGGCTGACCCGGCCGAAGACCGCGTTCTCCTCCATGGCCGTGGCCATCTCGTCCGGGTCCGTGGGCAGTCGGCGCGCGTCCAGCGTGTGCTCGGCGCCGGGCAGACCGAGCTTGCCCGCGACCGCGCCGACCGAGACGGCGTTGTCCCCGGAGATGACCTTCGTGGCGACCCGTTGGTCGGCGAAGTAGCGCAGCGTGTCCCCGGCGTCCGGCCGCAGCCGCTGCTCCAGCACGATCAGCGCGGTCGGTACGGCCCGGTGGGCGATCTCCGGCTCCGCCAGTCTGCCCTCGGCGCGCGCCAGCAGCAGCACCCGCAGCCCCTGCTCGTTGAGCTGCTCGATCTCGTCGAGCGCCGGGTCCTGGTTCGGGAGGAGCACATCGGGCGCGCCGAGCAGCCAGGTCGACGACCGCCCGTCGGCCTCGACGAACGCGGCGCCGCTGTACTTGCGTGCCGAGGAGAACGGCAGTGCCTCCGTGCACCGCCATGCCTCGCCGTTCGGGGACGGGTACGCGTCGATGATTGCCTGCAGGCTGGCGTTGGGCCGCGGATCGGATGCGCCGAGGGACCTCAGCACCCGGCGTATGTACGGGTCGTCCGCGCCGTTCAGCGCCCGCACCTCGGTGACGTCCATCCCGCCCTCGGTGAGCGTGCCGGTCTTGTCCAGGCAGACGACGTCGACCCGGGCGAGACCCTCGATGGCGGGCAGCTCCTGCACGAGGCACTGCTTGCGGCCGAGCCGGATGACACCGATCGCGAAGGCGACCGAGGTGAGCAGGACCAGGCCCTCGGGGACCATCGGGACGATGCCGCCCACGGTGCGGGCGATCGAGTCCTGGACGTTGCTGTTGTGGACGACGAGCTGGCTGATGATGAGGCCGATCGCGGCCGGCACCATCATCCAGGTGACGTACTTGAGGATCATGCTGATGCCGCTGCGCAGCTCGGACTGGACGAGTGTGAAGCGGGAGGCCTCTTCGGCGAGCTGCGCGGCGTAGGCCTCGCGGCCGACTTTGGTGGCGGAGAACGCGCCGCCGCCCGCGACGACGAAGCTGCCGGACATCACCGGGTCGCCCGCCTGCTTCAGTACGGGGTCGGCCTCGCCGGTGAGCAGGGACTCGTCGATCTCCAGGTTGTCGGTCTCGGCCACCGTGCCGTCGACCACGACCTTGTCGCCGGGTCCGAGTTCGATGAGATCGCCGAGGACGATCTCGGAGGTGGAGATCTCGGCCGCGACCCCGTCGCGACGGACCGTGGGTTTCACTTCGCCGATGACCGCGAGGCTGTCGAGGGTCTTCTTGGCGCGCCACTCCTGGAAGATGCCGATGCCTGTGTTGGCGATGATCACGAAGCCGAAGAGGCTGTCCTGGATCGGCGCGACGGACAGCATGATCAGCCAGAGCACGCCGATGATCAGGTTGAACCGGGTGAAGACGTTGGCGCGGACGATCTCGCGCATGGAGCGGGACGAGCGGACGGGTACGTCGTTGACCTCGCCGCGGGCGATCCGCTCGGCCACCTCGGCCGCGGTCAGCCCCCTCGCGCGGACGGCCGGGGCGGGAAGCTTCATCGGGTGGACCGGGTCGAGCTCGGAGCCGGCGTCGATCCTGGCCGGCCGGGGCCGGCCGGGTGTGTGCTCCCCGGAGGAGCGAAGTGCCCTCTGCGTCATGGTTCCGACGGTACGGGTAGAACATCCGGTTCACCCGTCGGGGGGTTGAAGATCAGACCGGAGGAGGAGCGGAATGGTCCTTGGGTGGCACGGAATTCAGGGCCGGCCCTGACCTTCGGCGGTGGTGCCGGACGCGTCGGCCCGTCCGGCCGCGGCGGCTGCCCGCTTGATCGCCGCGTCGCGCCCCCGCACGTACCAGATACCGATCAGTCCGAGCCCGGCACCGGCCAGACACGTCCAGATCCACCATGCGTGACCGTGGTCGTCGAACCAGCCGTAGAACGGCAGCTGCACAAGGAAGAGGACGAACCAGAGGATCGTGCCGCCGGTGATGGTGGCGACGACGGGCCCCTCCAGGGGCTCGGGTGCCTCGTGTGTCGGTGTCCACTTCGCCATGGGCTCAGTCTATGCGGCCCGTATGCAAAGCCCCTCGGGCTAGTCGGCCCATGGGTCTACGCGCGGAGATAGCGATCTTCGCCTTATGTATTCATACTGAATCTGCTTATGGCTGGCTCGATTTATTCGTGTAAAAGTCCAAAGCTGACCATTCTTTTCTCCTTTCTACGTACGACTGAGGTCATACATGTCCCCCTCGGCCACCGCTCCGGTCGCCTCCAAGCAGCCTGCGGCTCCGCAGCCGCACGGCAGCCTGGATCGTTTCTTCAAGATCTCCGAGCGGGGGTCGTCGGTCGCGCGCGAGATCCGTGGCGGATTCGCCACGTTCTTCGCGATGGCGTACATCATCGTGCTGAACCCGATCATCCTCGGCAGCGCGAAGGACATGTACGGGCACCAGCTCAACGGCGGCCAGCTGGTCACCGCCACCGTGCTGACCGCCGCGTTGTCCACGCTCCTGATGGGTGTCATCGGCAACGTGCCGATCGCGCTGGCCGCGGGCCTCGGCGTCAACACCGTCGTCGCCCTCCAGCTCGCCCCCCGGATGAGCTGGCCGGACGCGATGGGCATGGTCGTCCTCGCGGGCATCGTCGTCATGCTGCTGGTCGCGACCGGGCTGCGCGAGCGCGTGATGAACGCGGTACCGACGTCGCTCCGCAAGGGCATCGCCATCGGTATCGGTCTCTTCATCCTGCTGATCGGTCTGGTCGACTCGGGCTTCGTCTCCCGCATCCCGGACGCCGCGCACACCACCGTGCCGCTCCAGCTCGGCAGCGGCGGCCACCTCCATGGCTGGCCGGTCCTGGTCTTCGTCCTCGGCGCGCTGCTCACCCTCGCGCTGATCGTCCGCAAGGTTCCGGGCGCGATCCTCATCTCCATCGTCTCGATGACGGTCGTCGCGCTGATCATCAACGCGGTCGCCGATCTGCCGGGCGAGGCGTGGGGTCTGACCGTGCCGCAGTGGCCGGGCAATCCGGTCGCCACCCCCGACTTCGGGCTGATCGGCCACGTCAGCCTGTTCGGCGGCTTCGACAAGGTCGGTGTGCTCACCGGCATCCTGTTCGTCTTCACCGTGCTGCTGTCCTGCTTCTTCGACGCGATGGGCACCATCCTCGGCGTCGGCGACGAGGCCAAGCTGATGGACAAGGACGGCAACTTCCCCGGCATGAACAAGGTGCTGTTCGTGGACGGCATCGCCGTCGCCGCGGGCGGTGCGAGCTCCGCCTCCGCGGGAACCTGCTTCGTGGAGTCCACCGCGGGCGTCGGCGAGGGCGCCCGCACCGGTTTCGCGAGCGTGATCACCGGCCTGCTGTTCACGGGGGCACTGTTCCTGACGCCGCTGGCGACCATGGTCCCGTCGCAGGCGGCCACCCCGGCGCTGCTGGCCGTCGGCTTCCTGATCATCGCGGGTTCGGTGCGGGACATCGACTGGAGCGACTACACGCTCGCCATCCCGGCCTTCCTGGCCATGGTGATGATGCCGTTCACCTACTCGATCACCAACGGCATCGGCGTCGGCTTCATCGCCTTCTCCGTGCTGCGGGTCGCGGCCGGGCGCTGGCGCGAGGTGCCGGTGGCCATGTACGTCGTGTCGGCGGTCTTCGTCTTCTACTACGCGATGCCGTCTCTCGGCCTCACGTGACCTCTTCCGCCCCGTAGAACTTCTGCGTCTCGTCGACGGCCGTCTTGAAGCGCTCGTCGAAGTCGTCCCGAATGAGCGTCCGGACCACATAGTCCTGGACGCTCATTCCGCGTTTGGCGGCGTGCTGCCGGAGCCGGTTGAGCAGCTCACCGTCAAGCCGCAGGCTGAGCACTGTCGATCCCATGGCAAGCAGGGTCAGGCCTCCGAGGTCGCTTGTCGTCACTTTCCGCATCCAACTCACTCGTTCGGGTGAGCGATCTGGTGCGCGTGTACCACCGAATGGTCTTTAGAAAGGGTAATGAGTTACCCTAATGAACATGCCTGACCTGATCCACGACGGCGACAGTGCGGCCGCCGTGAACTCCCTTCGCTCCGCCGTGATGCTGCTGGGCCGACGCCTCAAGCACCAGCGCGTCGACGAGTCGCTGAGCCCCACCGAGATGTCGGTGCTCGGCACGCTCGCCCGCTGTGGTTCCGCCACTCCCGGTGAGCTGGCCCGCAAGGAGCACGTGCAGCCTCCGTCGATGACCCGCATCGTCGCGCTGCTGGAGGCCAAGGGGCTGGTCAGACTGGAACCGCACCCCGATGACCGTCGTCAGAAGATGGTCAGCCAGACCGAGCAGGCCGAAGCCATGCTCGAGGAGAGCCGCTCCAAGCGGAACGCCTGGCTGGCCACTCTCGCCGAGGGCCTGGACGAGGAAGAGTGGGAGACGCTGCGCAAGGCCGCGCCCGTACTGGAGAAGCTCGCCCACCTGTAGCGGCGGTACCGGACCACGGTCCGGTACCGCCGTCACTGCCTCGTCAGTCAGTGAAAAGTCCACGCCGAGGAGGCGAACCCTTTTGAGTACGGGATCCGGAGCAGACTCCGCCCCCGCACCGACGTCCACCCACGAGAGCAAGCCCGGCGGGACCTTCTCGTCGCTGAAGATCCGCAACTACCGCCTGTTCGCCACGGGCGCCGTGATCTCCAACACCGGTACCTGGATGTCCCGCATCACGCAGGACTGGCTCGTCCTGAGCCTCACCGGGTCCGCCGCCGCCGTCGGCATCACCACGGCCCTCCAGTTTCTTCCCATGCTGCTCTTCGGCCTGTACGGCGGCGTCATCGCCGACCGGCTCCCGAAGCGCAAGCTCCTCCTCGTCAGCCAGGCCGCGCTCGGTCTCTGCGGCATCGCCCTCGCCGTCCTCACGCTCTCCGGAGTCGTCCAGGTCTGGCACGTCTACCTGATCGCCTTCCTTCTCGGCATGGTCACGGTCGTCGACAACCCGGCCCGCCAGTCGTTCGTCTCCGAGATGGTCGGCCCGGCCCAGCTGCGCAACGCGGTCAGCCTGAACTCGGCCAACTTCCAGTCCGCCCGGCTCATCGGCCCCGCCGTCGCCGGTGTCCTGATCACCACCGTCGGCAGCGGCTGGGCGTTCATGTTCAACGGTCTGTCGTTCCTCGCCCCGCTCATCGGTCTGCTGATGATGCGTACCGGCGAACTGCACAAGGCGGTCGTCGTGCCGCGCGCCAAGGGGCAGCTGCGCGAGGGGCTGCGCTATGTCTCCGGCCGCCCCGAGCTGATCTGGCCGATCGTCCTCGTCGGCTTCGTCGGCACGTTCGGCTTCAACTTCCCGATCTGGCTCACCGCCTTCGCGGATGAGATCTTCCACGGCGGCGCCGGGATGTACTCGTTCTTCAACATCCTCATGGCCGCCGGCTCCCTGGCCGGCGCCCTGCTCGCCGCCCGCCGCCGCTCCTCGCGGCTGCGGATGCTGGTGGCGGCGGGCACCGCGTTCGGTCTCCTGGAGATCATCGCGTCCCTGTCGCCGTCCGTCTGGCTCTTCGCGATTCTGCTGGTCCCGATCGGCATGATCGGCCTGACGACCAACATCATCGCCAACACCAGCGTCCAGATGGCGGCAGACCCGGCCGTCCGCGGCCGGGTGATGAGCCTGTACATGATGGTCTTCGTCGGGGGTACGCCGGTGGGCGCCCCGGTCGTGGGCTGGATCAGCGACGCGTACGGCGTCCGGACCGCCATGGCGGTCGGCGGCGCGTTCTCGCTGCTGGCCGCGCTCGGCGTCGGCTTCATGCTGGCCCGGGTCGGCGGCCTGCGCCTCAAGGTCGACCTGCGGCCGGGCCACCCGCATGTGCGGTTCGTCCCGCGCGAGCAGCTGGCGACGGCGGCCTGAGGCCGGTCCGTCACGGACGTGACAGGGCCCCGACCGGTGAACCTGCCGCTCGGGGCCGCTGCATGTGCGGAGTACGTCAGTCGCGTGGGAACTCGTCGGTTCGCAGGGTGATACCGGCGGAGGTGTCGGTGAGGTCGATGTCTGTGCCGAAAAGCACGGCGAACATGGAGTCCAGAGTCCGCTCGTCGCGCTCTTCGGCCATCTCGATCCTGTCGGTGTCCACGACGGTCATCGTGCCGCGCCTCGCCGCTGCCGTGCGGGCGCGGGGCAGCCGCTCATACAACGATACGCACGGTGACCGGGACACGCCGCTACGGTGCGACACTCGGTTCATGAGCCGCATGAGACTGTTCGTCGCCGTCCTGCCGCCCGACACCGCCATCGCGGAGCTCCGCCGTGCCGTCGCCCCGCTGCACAGCCTTCCGGGCGCCCGTGGCCTGCGCTGGACCGGAACCGACGCATGGCACTTCACGCTCGCCTTCCTCGGTGTGGTCGACGACGCGCTGCTGCCCGATCTGCACGAGCGGCTGGCGCGCGCCGCCGGTCACACCGAGCGGTTCCCGCTGCGCATCCACCGCGGCGGCCGGTTCGACGGCCATGTGCTCTGGGCCGGGGCCGCGGGCGGCCTCGACACGCTGAGACTCCTCGCCGAGCGCGCCGACGCCGCCGCCCGCCGCGCCGGCGTGCCGATGGACGAGCACCGCCGTTACACCCCGCACCTCACCCTCGCCCGCAGCCGCGCCGAGGCGGACCTGCGCCCCTATCTGGAGGCACTGGACACCTTCGAGGGCACACCGTGGGAGGTCGGCGAGGTCGCTCTCGTACGCAGCAATCTGCCGGTCTCCGGGGTACCGGGGGAGCAGCCGCGGTACGAGGTGGTCGCATCCTGGCCGCTGGGACGCTGAGCGGTGCGGTTAGGCTCGACGGGTGGACCCGAAGACCAGAAACCGCATCATGGCGGCCGTGCTCGTGCTGATGTTCGCCGTCGTCGCCGTGGCAGCCGCGCTCGGCGGCTGAGCGGCCGGCACCGGCTCCCGTCAGGCGAGCCCCAACCCCTGGGCGGTCTCCCTCGCGAACGCCTCGGGGTTGTCCAGCATGATGTTGTGCGTCCACCGGCCCCTTGCCTCGAGCGGACTCGAAGGCGTTGGCTTGGTGCCCATGAAGTACACGCAGCTCGGACGCACCGGACTCGAAGTCAGCCGACTTGTCCTCGGCACCATGAATTTCGGCCCGCAGACCAATGAGGCCGACAGTCACGCGATCATGGACGCCGCGCTGGACGCGGGCGTCAACTTCTTCGACACCGCCAATGTCTACGGCTGGGGCGAGAACAAGGGCCGTACCGAGGAGATCCTCGGCACCTGGTTCGCCCAGGGCGGCGAACGCCGCGACAAGGTCGTTCTCGCCACCAAGGTGTACGGGAACATGGCCGCGGAAGGCGATGCCTGGCCCAACCACCACAAGCTCTCCGCCCTCAACATCCGGCGGGCCGTCGACGCCAGCCTCAAGCGGCTGCAGACCGACCACATCGACCTGTACCAGTTCCACCACATCGACCGCTCCACCCCGGTCGAGGAGATCTGGCAGGCCATCGACGTACTGATCCAGCAGGGCAAGATCCTCTACGCCGGCTCGTCCAACTTCGCCGGCTGGAAGATCGCCCAGACCAACGAGACCGCCCGGCGCCTCGGTTCGTACGGCCTGGTCAGCGAGCAGTGCCTCTACAACCTCGCCGAGCGCCGCGCCGAGATGGAGGTCATCCCGGCCGCGCAGGAGTACGGACTCGGTGTCATCCCGTGGTCCCCGCTGCACGGCGGACTGCTCGGCGGTGTGATCCGCAAGGAGCGCGAGGGAGGCGCGGCCCGTTCGACGTCCGGCCGGTCCGCGGACGCGCTCGCCAACACCACGGTGCGGGCGCAGATCCAGGCGTACGAGGACCTGCTCGACAAGCACGGCCTGGAGCCGGGCGAGGTGGGGCTGGCCTGGCTGCTGACCCGCCCGGGCGTGACGGGACCGATCTCCGGCCCGCGCACGCGGGAGCAGCTGGACTCGGCGGTGCGCGCGGTGGACCTCGATCTGTCGGACGAGGTGCTCGCGTCCCTGGACGAGATCTTCCCGGGCCCGGGTCCGTCGCCGGAGGCCTTCGCCTGGTAGGCGACGCGGCCGGCGGAACGCCTGAGCCCGGCTCTGCGACACAGGTGCGCGGAGCCGGGCTCAGGTCATGCGGGTACGTCAGTCAGCGGACCGTCGCGACTACTTGAGGTAGACGAGACCGTCCGTCGTGATCGCCGGACGGCCCGAGGTGGCGACGACGACGATCTTGACGGTGTGCTTGGCGCTGGTGGACCAGCTCTTCGTCCACAGGGCGTCGCGGTACTTGGTGGTGGACGACTTCAGGTCGACCGTGGCCACCTTCGTGCCGTCGACGTACACGTACGCCTGGCCGGATGTGGCGGCGCGTGAGACCACCCAGGCGGCCGAACGGCCGGTGAACGTCCAGCTCAGGCTCGCGCTCTTGGAGGAGCTGGAGTACGACTTGCCGCCCAGGTACGAGGACGAGGACTTGGTCGTCCAGGTGCCGGTCTTCGTGGCCGAGGTCTCCTGGAGGATGACCGGGGTGCCGGAGACGGAGGCGGCCGAGGTGTTGCCCGCGAGGTCGTAGGCGCTCATGGACCAGGTGGTCGCCACGCCGGACTTCGCGGTGTGCGAGGCGCTCGTGGTGGTCGGACCGTAGGTCTTGGCGACCGGAGCGGTCAGCCGGACCTCCTTGAGCGACGCGGTGTCGGTCGCCTTCCACTTCAGGGTGAGCGGGACGGCGGTGGTGTTCACCGTGCCGGTGCGCAGCGCGAGATTCGGCTTGGTGGTGAAGCTCGGCGCCGTCTGGTCGGCGACCACGGTCGCCGCCGCGGACAGGGTCGTCTTCCCCGACTGGTGGGTGGCGCGGACCTGGACGGTGTGCGTGCCGGCGCCGAGGGTGGCCTTCGCCGACGTGGCGGTGCCCGCGGCGGTGGCGACGCTCTTGCCGTCGACCAGCAGCTCGTACTTGGAGATGAAGGCGCTCGGCGTGCTCGCCGACCAGCCGACCGTGATCGCGGACTTGGTGTAGTACGACGTCCCGGACAGGGTGGCGCCGGTCACCGACTTGATGGCCAGTCCGGTGACGGGACCGGCGGCGAGGCTGCGGATCGCGGGCAGCTGCCCGTACAGCTTGGTGCCGGGGCACTCGGTCGCGAAGCCGTCGCGGTGGCCGGAGATCGTCTTGAAGGAGTACTTCGTGCCCAGGACGAACTTCGTGCCCGCGAGGTTGTTGCCGTCATCACCCGCGGTGAGCATCGTGGTGCCCGCCGGGTCGACCTTGTACTGGCCGAGCTTCCACGCGGCGATCCGGGCCACCGAGGTGGTCACCGCGCTCGGAGCGGCCGTGTTCGTGTAGGTGCCGAGGACGGCGATACCGGCCGACTCACGGTTGAAGCCGTAGGTGTGTGCGCCGAGGACCGGCCGGTCCACGCCGCCCTTGCGGCCCTCGAAGATCGTCCCGCACTTGTCGACCAGGAAGTTGTAGCCGATGTCCTTCCATGGGTCCTTCATCAGCACGACGTGGTACACGTAAATGCTGCGCACGATCGCCGCGGAGTCGGCGCAGGAGTAGTCGTTGGTCCCTGCGGTGTGGTGGACGAAGACGGCCTTGAGCGTGGGGTTGTACTCCGGCGCCTCCGGGCTGATCGACTCGTCGGCGCCCCAGCCCGCACGCGAGACGATGGGTGGCTTGGGCACGGTCGACTGCGGCGCGGGCGGCAGTGACGCGGACGGCGAGGTGCTCGCGGTCGGCGAGCTGTCGCTCGCCGTGGGCGAGGGGCTGTTCGTGGCCGTCTCGGAAGGTGTCACGGGCGGCGCCTCGGCTGCCGGGGGGGTGTCGGACTCCGTGACCGTGGGGGTCGGTTCGGGGGTGTCCGTCGGATCGGCCGAGGGGGTTTCGGACGACGACGGGTCGTCGGTGGGGGCGTCGGTCTCGGCGGCGAAGGCGACCGGGGCCGCGTGCAGCGACGGGCCCTTGCCGGGGTCGACCGTGTCCAGCCGCAGCCCGGCGGGCAACTTCGCGGAGACCTTGGCGCCCGCGGTGACGCGTACCTCGACGCCGTCGGACGGGCCGACCCACCGCGGTTCGGTAGACCCGCGGCCACCGGAACGGCCTGCGTCCGTACCGCCGTGGACGTCGGTCTCCAGCGGCGTCCAGGAGGTCCAGGTGCCGTTCGCGGCCGACCTGGTCCGTACCTCGACCGCTCCCGTCACCTTCGCCGCCGGGTCGGTCCAGGTGACCCCCAGCATGCTGAACGGTGCGGTGTCCCGCCGGCCGAGCGACGCGGAACTGCCGTCCGCGGCCACCTTCAGCTCCGTCTTCCGTACGTCGGTCCTGACCGGACCGGCCTTGCTGTCACTGTCATTCGCGGAGTCGCCGGTCACGTTCTGAAACACCACGAAACCCGCCACGGCTGCCGTCGTGACGGCAGCCGTGGTCCATATTTTTCGGTGCGATCTCACGTCGTATCCCTCGGGGTGTCACGGGGGGTGGCAAGGAGCCGTTTGGGTCACGGCGTTCGCACAGCCTTCCATGGCCGCCCGACAGCCCGTCCCGCACCCCCGGCGCCTAGGGCATTTCTTCGGAATCGAGCCCGGTCGGAGAGCCCGGCCCGATCCGGGAATAAGGTCCTGGTGCCGCTCCGGCTGCGTGATCCGCAGGGACCGCCGCCGGGGCCGACCCGGAATGGTGTGCCGGGCGGACCTGCGCGTGTGCCAGTGATCGGCCGCGAACCCTGCAGGATTCGCGGCCGATCGCGTGTGCGGTGAGAGCGTCGGCTGGTGGTCAGGCGGCGGGGGACGTTTCCGGCTCGGGCTGCGCGGCCGGCTGCTTGGCGCGCAGCGTTGTGAGGGCGAGGGCGGCTCCGGCGGCGGCGATGGCGGAGGCACCGAGGAAGGCTGCGGAGAATCCGTCGGTCAGGGCGGATGCGTTGCCGAGCTGGTCGGCGCCCTGGGAGGCGGCGATGGCGGTCATCGCGGCCAGGCCGAGGGCGGAGCCGATCTGGTAGCTGGTGTTGACGATGCCGGAAGCCAGGCCGCCCTCTTCCGGGCGGGCGCTGGAGATGGCCGTGCCGAGGGAGGGGATGAAGGCGAGCGACATGCCGACGGCGGCGAGCAGTGAGGCGGGCAGCACATCGACCGCGTAGGAGCCGTCGGGGCGGACGAAGGACAGCCACAGCATGCCGGCGGCGAGCGCCACCATGCCGGAGACGATCATCGTGCGCGGCCCGAAGCGGTTCATGAACCGGGGCGCGAACACGATCATCATCAGCATCACCGCGCCGGTCATCGGCAGCAGGGCGGCTCCGGAGGCGAAGGCTCCCAGGTCGAGAACCTGCTGGAGGTAGAGGTTCAGGAAGAACCACATCGGGATCCACGCCCCGGCCAGCAGCAGCTGCGCGAGGTTGGCGCCGGCGAGGTTGGGCGTGCGCAGGATGCTCAGCCGCATCAGGGGGGCACGGCTCTTGGCCTGACGAGCGACGAACAGCCCGGTCAGGGCGATTCCTGCGGTCATCACCAGCCAGGTCTCGCCCGCTGCCCAGCCGACCTCGGGGGCACGGACCACCGCGTAGACGATGGCGCCGAGGCCGGCGGTGACGGTGAGCGCGCCGAGAATGTCGATCGAGCCGCGCGCGGGTGGGGCGGAGGGCATCAGGCCCACAGTCGCCACCAGGGCGAGCACGGCAACGGGGATGTTGAGGTAGAACACCCACGGCCAGTTCGTGTACTGGGTGATGACGCCGCCCAGGAAGACGCCCGCCGTGCCGCCGGCCGGCGCGGCCGCGCCGTAGAGGGCGAACGCCTTGGTCAGCTCCTTCGGGTTGGATCCGAACAGCATCATCAGCAAGGTCAGCGCGGAGGGTGCGATCAGCGCCGAGCCGGCGCCCTGCACGGCGCGCCCGGCCAGCTCCACCCACACCTCGTTCGCGAGCCCTGCCATCAGCGACCCGACGGCCAACACCGCCCAGCCGGCGCTGAATACCCGCTTGGCGCCCAGGAGATCGGACAGCCGGCCACCCAGCAGCAGCAGTCCGCCGAACGCGATGACGTAGGCGTTGAACACCCAGGACAGATTGCCTTGGGTGAACCCCAGGTCGGTCTGCATCTCGGGCAGGGCCACTCCAATGATGGACGTATCCATGATCACCATGAACTGCGCCATGGCGATCAGTGCCAGCCCCCACCATCTGCGCGGGGACGGCTGCGGCGATGTTGCGGACATCTCACTCACCTCACATACTCCTGGGGGGTATCCCTGAACGCGAGAAAACATACCCCCTAGGGGTATTGGATGGCAATGGATCGGAGCGCATTTCCGCGAAGGCGGGGCATGCCTGTGAGAAGAAGGCAGTTCATGTCGGCTGCCGCGCGCCGCACGGTCAAATCGCCTGCTGCGGAGCGTGGTTGGCGTAGCTGCGTACAGCCCCGGTGCTTCGCCGCCTTCAGACCTCGGTGGCCGCCGCGCAGACTGTGCCACGCCTTTGGCTGCTCACAGATCCTCCCGGGGAGGACCGGGCCGCCGTGCCCCCTATCGGCATCGGCAACGGGGATGCTTCAACAACCGCGCCGGCCGGCGGAGGATGTGTCCTCCGCCGGCCGGCGCACGTGGTGTTCGAGGGGAGTTACGGAGCCAACGCGATGTCGAAGAGGTGGATGCTGGCATTGGCCGGGAGCACCACGAGTTCGACCTGCTTGGCCGGGTCCAGGGCGATGGAGTGGGCGAAGACCCGGTAGGCGATGCCCGCGTTGCCGTACCCATCCGGACGGTTGCGGCCGTCCGACGACTTCACAAGCGTCGCGCCGTGTGCCGTGTCCTCTTGGAACGACCAGTTGGGGAAGCCGATCGACCCGGTGGTGCTCGACCCGTCGGCGTAGATCACCGTCGCCGTGCCGGCGGCCCCGTAGCCGACGCCGGAGCCGAGGAAGACCAGCTTGCTGCCCTTGCCGGCGAGCTTCACGGCCTGTCCGGTGCTCGACACACTGTTCTTGGTGCCGGGGGCCGCGGCAGGCCAGGTCAGCTGGGCGCCGAGGGCGCTGACGGACGCTCCGGGCGTCAGCCCGACCGCGGCGAGCTTCTGTGCGGAGAAGCTGTTGCCCTCGCCGTCGTAGTTACCGGCCTTGGTGTCGTTCTCGTTGGTGATGGCGACCTTGTTGTACGCGTCGGAGAGGCGGGCCAGCGCGGTACCGGAGCGTTCGACCCGCGTGCCGGTGGCGGTGCCCTGGCCGTCGCCTCCCTTGTAGGTGGCGGTGGCCGTGAACGTGCGCATGACGAACCCCGTGCGCTGTTCGGGCACCTGGATCCGGAACTCCGCCGTGGCCGTGGCACCCGGCTTGTACGTTCCGTCGACGCTGACCGCCGCGGGCTGCACGGCCCAGCCGGCGGGGCCGTTGAAGGTGACATTGAGCCGGCTCAGGCGCTCGGGTCCCGCGTTGGTGACGGTGACCTTCACCTCCGAGATGGCAGGGCCGTTCAGGTCGATGGGGGCGATCGTCACCTGGGTGCGCGCCTCGGGCGCGGCCGCGTCCTGCGACGCGGCGCTCGCGGGGGCGGAGGTGAACGCCACCGCCCCCACCGCCAGGGCCGCCGCGGCTCTTCGGGCTGCGGTCACAAGTACGGACATGAAAGCTCGCTCCTTCTCTCACGGTTCGGGAAGTGCTCGGCCAGGGTTCAGCGGACAGGGCTGGACGTGGGCCGGAATCACACGGGCGGCATCTCGATCATGCGCGAGTCGAGGCCGAGACGGAGGTTCACCCACGCGCCCCGGGTGAAGTCCGGGATCGCTACCGGCTTGCCCTTCTTCTCCAGGGACATGACGCTCAGCGGCACCGACGCGCACCAGGCCGCCGAGTCGTACACGTCGATGTCGGGCACGAGGCCCGCGCGCATCAGCTGCACGGTGCGCCACTGCAGGACGTAGTCCATGCCGCCATGGCCGCCGTTGTTCGCAGCGTCGTCGCCGATCTTCTTCCAGAGCCAGTGGTCGAACTCCTTGCGGTACGACCCGAAGTCCCGCCAGGCGTCGTCGCCGTGGTCGGGCTCGAAGTAGACCCGGGCGCCGGTGGAGGAGTTTCCGGCGTAGTCCTCGAAGATGCCGCGGCTGCCGGCGAGGCTGTTGATGCGGCTGTACGGGCGGGGCTCGCTCACATTGTGCTCGGCGCGGATCGTCCGGCCGTTGGCGGTCTCGATCATGCAGGTGACGAGGTCGCCGTTGATGTAGGTCTCGTTCCACGACGGGTGGCCCTTGGGGACGAAGCGCTCGCGGTAGTCGGCGAGGCCCTTCGGGGCGGTCGCGGTGGCGCGCAGCGTGGTCATCCGGTCGCCGCGGTTGATGTCCATCGCCGCGGCGATCGGGCCCAGACCGTGCATCGAGTAGAAGGAGGCGGTGCTGCGGGTGTGCCACAGGCGGCGCCAGGAGTCCGTGTAGTACGTGTCCGAGAACAGCAGCGCACGCAGGTCGTGCAGGTAACCGCCGTGGCCGTTCGTGACGTCGCCGAACACGCCTTCGTGCGCCATCTTGAGCATGGCCAGCTCGTTGCGGCCGTACGAGCAGTTCTCGGCGAGCATCAGGTGCCGTCGGGTCTGCTCGCAGGTGTCGACCAGGTCCCACAGCTCCTCGAGCTGGGTGGCGATGGGGAGTTCGACGATGACGTGCTTGCCGGCCAGCAGCGCGGCCTTGCCCTGCGGGTAGTGGAACTCCCAGGGCGTGGCGATGTAGACGAGGTCGATGTCGTCCCGCTTGAGCATCTCGGCGTACGAGTCGGCGGAGCCGCCGAACTCGGCGGGGCGCGGCTTGCCCGCCTTGACCAGGTTGTCAGCGACGCGCTTGGCGCGGTCCGGGCGGATGTCGCAGACGGCGGTGACCTGGCAGCCGGGCACGGCGGCCCAGCCCGAGGCCATGCCGTTGCCGCGGTTGCCGAGGCCGATGACGGCGACCCGGACGGTCTGGTGCACCTTGTACGGCACGTTGATCATGGAGGTCTGGCCGGCGATGCGGCGCGGCTCGGAGGCCGTGACCGAACCGGAAGCGCCCGGCGCGGCGAGCGCGGGGGCGGACCCGGCGGCTCCGAAGCCGACGGCGATCGCGCCCGTGGCCACCGCCCCTCCGAGAACCGATCGCCGCGAGACTGCGGGGACTTCAGACATGAAGGACTCCAGATTCGACGTGGTCGGGATCACTGGCGGGACGACTGTGACGCGCGTTACATATGCATGTCAATAGATGATTGCAAAATCGCTCCTGCGCTCATAAGTGAACAACGCGGCCCGCGTTCCGCTGCAACTGCGTGCACGGTGGGGCGGCCCGCCGTAGATGTGCGTGCCGCCCCCCGCGCGCCCGGCCTGATCCGAAAGAAGAGGACCTAGCGCGACGCGAACCGGTCCAGTGCCGCCAGCACCGTCCGGCTGGTCGCCGCGCCGCCCAGATGTCCCGACCCGTCGATCACGGTCAGCTCTGCGTCCGGCCAAGCCCGGGCCAGCTCCCAGGCGGTGATCAGCGGCCCGCCCAGGTCGAGCCGGCCGTGCACCAGCACCCCGGGGATCCCGGCCAGCCGCCCGGCGTTCCGGATCAACTGCCCCTCCTCCAGCCGGGCTCCGTTGGAGAAGTAGTGCGAGCAGATCCGCACCAGGGCCTGCTGCGCCCTGCCCGGCCTGCCGCTGTACGGGGGCGGTCCCGCGTACGTCTCGTGGGAGAGCACCGCGTCCTCCCAGGCGCACCAGTCCGCCGTCGCCCTCGCGCGTACTTCCGCGTCCGGGCTCTCCATCCGCCGGGCGTACGCGGCGAGGACGTCCGGGGTCGTCTTGCCCTCGGCCTCAGGCACCCCGGCCCGGAACAGGTCCCATGCTTCCGGGAAGATCTGCCCGGCGCCCCGGTACAGCCAGTCGATCTCGCTGCGCCGGGTCGTGGTGACGGCCGGGATCACGATCTCGGAGACCCGGTCCGGATGTTCCTCGGCGTACGCCAGGATCAGCGTCGAACCCCAGGACCCGCCGTACAGCAGCCACGTGTCGATCCCCAGCCGGACGCGCAGCCGCTCCATGTCGGCGATCAGGTGGCCCGTCGTGTTGTACCGCATGTCGGCGGCGGGGTCGCTCGCGTGCGGGGTCGACCGGCCGCAGCCCCGCTGGTCGAAGAGGACGACCCGGTACCGGTCCGGGTCGAAATACTGCCGCGCCCACGCACCGCACCCCGACCCTGGGCCCCCGTGGACGACGAGCGCGGGCTTCCCGTCCGGATTGCCGCAGACCTCCCAGTACACGAGGTTGCCGTCGCCGACGTCGAGCATCCCGTGCTCGTACGGTTCGATCGGCGGATACTTGTCGTCGGGTTCACGGTCCATGGCGGCGTCCCTCCGGTTCGGCGCAAAGGGGTCAGGCTATGGCGGGGCGTAACCTGGCTGCCGTGAATTTCACCGCCCGGATCCTGGCCGTACTCGACGAACTGCTCACCGAAGCGGGCCCGGAGGAGCGCGGCGCCCTGTGGCAACTGGCTGAACAGGGGCGTGAGTTGGACGCCAATCTGGTGCGTCTGCCGCCCGGCGCCGAGGTCGGTGAGCATCAGGAGGACATCCTCGACGTCCTTCTCGTCGTCATCGCGGGCAGCGGCCGGGTCCTCGCACGCACGGGCACGGGCACGGAGACGCTGGAGCTGACTCCCACCACGGCCGTCTGGCTTCCCCGCACCTCCCGCCGTGCCCTCGCGGCGGGCCCGGACGGGCTTGCGTACCTGACCGTCCACCGCCGCCGCCCGGGTCTGACCATCAAGCCGTCGGTCCGCGCGTCGGTTGCGCACGAAGGCGGCGAGGGGCCCTGCATGCTGGACCGGGTCTGCCCCGAGTGCGGCCGCCTCTCGCCGGACCCGGCGCCGGTGTTCTGCAGCCGGTGCGGGGAGCGGTTCCCGGAGGGGTGAGGTGACGGCGGGAGGGGCTGCGTGACGCGGCCTCTTTCTTCGGGATCACGTCGCAGCACTAGCGTGAACCCATGCCGCATACCTCCGCGCTCCTCGTCATCGACATGCAGAACACCCTGGTGGCCATCGCGCACCGGGCCGCCGAGACCGTCGCCGCGATCGCCGGGCTCCGCGAACGCGCCAAGGCCGCGGGCGTACCGATCGTGACGATTCAGCACCGCGGCGAAGGGCTGGAGGCCGGCACCGAGGGCTGGCGGATCGTGCCCGAACTCGCGCCCGCCGCCGACGAGGAGGTCGTGCACAAGACCAGCGCGGACAGCTTCCTGGACACCGCTCTCGACAAGACCCTCAAGACGCTGGGGGTCACCGAGGTGGTCGTCACCGGGTTCGCGACCGAGATCTGCGTGGACACCACGGCGCGGCAGGCGCTGAGCCACCGGTACGACGTGGTGCTGGTGGCCGACGGGCACACCACCTCCGTCCGGCCCGACGCCGGCGAGTACGCCTCGCCGGACCGGTCGATCGCGCACCACAACGAGATCTACCGGCATATCGACTTCCCCGGGCGGAGCATTCGCGTGCTGCCCGCGTCCGAAGTGGACTTCGCCGTCCTGCCGTAGCAGGGGGCGTGGCCGCGCCCCGGCCCGTTGACGCACCGCCCGGCGGTGGCCCTCTTCGCCGGGGCTCTGCCACGTAATACATCGCAAACAGAGGTAAAATGGGCAAGTGGTGGCGGGTGATCTCCCCGATGAACTCGCCGGACTTCTGCTCCGCATCCAGCGGCTCGCCCGGCGGCGGCTGTGGGGCGGTCTGCCCACGCCCCGGCTGCGCGGAGCGCACGCGGAACTGCTGCGGCTGGTTGCCGCCCGGCCCGGAATCCGGGTCTCGGCGGCCGCGCGCGAACTCTGCCTCGCGCCCAACTCCGTCTCCACACTGGTCAACCATCTGGTCGCGGAAGGCCTGTTGCGGCGGGAGCCGGATCCCGGCGACGGGCGGGCCGCGCTCCTCCACCCGACCCCGGCGGGCGTCGGCCGGCTGCGCGACTGGCGGGCCCGGCGTGACGCGCTCTTCCGCGAACACGTGGCGAAGCTCGACGCCGTCGACCGGGCCGCGCTGACCGCCGCGCTCCCGTCACTGCGCAGACTCGCCGAGTCACTGCGCGAAGGAGAGGAGACCCTATGACTCCCGCCCTCCGCTGCACCGGTCTGACCTACTCCTTCGGCACCTCGAAAGCCGTCGACGGCCTGGACCTGCTCGTCCGCCCCGGCGAGGTCTTCGGACTTCTCGGGCCCAACGGCGCGGGCAAGACCACCACCCTGCGTGCCATCACCACGCTGCTGCCTGTACCCCCCGGCGTCATTGATGTGTTCGGCCACGACGCGGCCCGGCAGAAGATGGCCGTACGGCGTCTGCTCGGTTACGTACCGCAGCAGCTGTCGGCCGACGCCAGTCTCACCGGCCGGGAGAACGTCGCCCTTTTCGCCCGCGTCTTCGACGTGCCCCGCCGGCAGCGCGCGGCCCGTGTCGGGCAGGCGCTCGACGCGGTCGGGCTGGGGTCCGAGGCGCACCGGCTCGCCGGCACGTACTCCGGTGGCATGGTGCGCCGCCTCGAACTCGCTCAGGCGCTGGTCAGCGCACCCCGCCTGATGATCCTGGACGAGCCCACCATCGGTCTGGACCCGATCGCCCGCGACAGTGTCTGGGACCGCATCAACGAAATCCGCGTCGGCACCGGGATGACGGTGCTGGTCACCACCCACTCCATGGACGAGGCGGACCAGCGCTGCGACCGGCTCGCCCTGATGCATCTGGGCAGCCTGCGCGCGCTCGGCACACCCGCCGAGCTCAAGAGCGAACTGGTCGCGCACCGCGAGGAGTCCGGTGATACGGCTCCGTCGCCACCGACCCTGGAGGACGTCTTCCGGTACCACTCCGGAAGCGGCCTGGGCGACCCCGGTTCTCCCGGAGAGAAGGGAGCCTTCAACGATGTCCGCCGTACCCGTCGCACCGCATCCCGCCGCGGCTGAACCCGGCTCGCCCGACGGCCGCTTCGCCCTCCTCCTGGAGCCGCCGCCCGCCCGCACGGGCTGGCGCGTCGTTCCCGCGCGGGTCGCGGCGATGTGCGCCGTCGAACTGCAGAAGCTGCGCCACGACCGCACCGAGATCTACACCCGCGCCGTCCAGCCCGCGCTCTGGCTGCTGATCTTCGGCCAGACGTTCTCCCGTATCCACGCCATCCCCACCGGCGGCGTCCCGTATCTCGACTTCCTGGCACCCGGGATCATCGCCCAGTCCGCCATGTTCATCGCGATCTTCTACGGCATCATGATCATCTGGGAGCGGGACTCCGGCGTTCTCACCAAACTCATGGTCACGCCGACGCCCAGGACCGCACTGGTGACCGGCAAGGCATTCGCCGCCGGGGTGAAAGCCGTGATCCAGGCGGCGGTCGTCATCGTGATCGCCGCGGCGCTCGGCGTCGGCATGGCCTGGAACCCGCTGCGGCTGCTGGGCGTGGTCGTGGTGGTCGTTCTCGCGTCGGCGTTCTTCTCCTGCCTGTCGATGTCGATCGCCGGGATCGTCCTCACCCGCGACCGGCTGATGGGCATCGGCCAGGCCATCACCATGCCGCTGTTCTTCGCCTCCAACGCGCTCTACCCGGTCGCGTTGATGCCCGGCTGGCTCCAGGTGATCAGCCGGGTGAACCCGCTGAGTTACGAGGTCGACGCCCTGCGCGGACTGCTCATCGGTACGCCGGCCCACCTCGGCCTCGACTTCGCGGTACTCGGTCTCGCCGCGTGCGTCGGCATCGTCGCCGCCGGTTCGCTCCTCGGCCGGCTCGCCCGCTGACCGCGCCGTACGACGGGCACCGGCAACCGGCCAGGGCTCCTACCGCGTGCGCGGCCGGTCGAACCAGATCGTCAGCAGCGTCGGGGCGAGCCCCACCCAGAAGATCACCTGCGGAACGCCCCGGTCCGTCCACGGCACCGTCGCGATGGCCACCGCACACAACGTCCCCAGCACCGCCTGCACCAGTACCAGCCGCGCCCAGAACATCCGCCGCACCAGCGACCGCACACTCAACTGCACCCCCGCACGCAGCTTCCGGTAGCGCCGCCACGCGCCGAACGCCCAGACCACCCCGATCAACGCCAGCACGTAGAGCCGCCTGCCGAGCGGCAGCGGCAGGTCGGGAGCGTCCCCGTCGGACGGGAACAGGTTGATCGCCACGCCCGCCATCAGCAGGCTCAGCACGGCGAGCCACCGGGTGCCGCGCAGCATCTGGAACACCGCCCGGTCCAGTCCCAGCCGCAGCCCCGCCGAGCCCGGGTCGGCAGCCAGCGCCGACGCGTACACCTCGGCGCGCTGCTTCGGCTTCACCCCGGGCTTTGCGGCCTGCCTGTCCGCGTGCTCGCGCAACGCCCACGCATCGGTGGGGTCGATCCGCAGGGTCTCGCGCACACCCAGCTCGACGAGGTCGCTCCGGCCATTGAGCAGGGCGGCCTTCCACAGCGCGTAGTACGCCCCGGTCTCCTCCGGGCCCAGCCGCACCGCTTCCTGCGCCGCCTGCAGCACCTCGGGCCAGCGCGGCTGCCAGGCGCCGAGCGCCTCGGAGAGCGCGACGTACGACTGCCACATGTGCGGGGCCAGCCGCACCGCCTCCTGCGCCGCCGCGAGGGACTCGTCGGGGCGCCCCGTCCGGCGCATCCCGTAGGTCCGTACGATCAGCGCGTCGACGTGCTCCGGGTTGATCTCCAGCGCCGCCCCGGTCGCCTCGATGACCTTGTCGTACTCCTTGACCCGCAGATGGCAGCGGGCCAGCTTCGCCCACGCGTGGACGTCCTCGGGGTCCTGGGCCAGCCGCTGCGCCAGCAGCGCCTTCGCTTCGTCGACCCGGTCGAGCGAGAGCAGCGCGGACGCCTGCTCGGTGAGGTCCTGTCCCGTGGCGCTCACAGCTTGCGCTTCCTCTTCAGATAGGCGAGCAACTCGTCATACATGCCGCCCTCATTGGCGAACATCGCCACATTGCGCGCCGAGGCGAACCAGGGGTCGGTGGACGGCCGGACCTCCTTCGCGGCGGCCAGCAGGTCCTTCATATTGATCATCCGGACCGTGCCGGTGCGGGTCGAGTCGAGCAACGCCCGCTCGGACGCGGACTCGCAGAGATGCGCCAGATCGGCGCCGGACAGATCCTCGGTGACCTTGACCAGCTTGCCCAGGTCGACGGATTCGATCGGCCGGTCACGCAGGTGGTAGCGGAGGATCGCCTCGCGTGCGGGTGCGTCCGGTGGCAGGACGAGCAGGGTGCGGTCGAGCCGGCCGGGACGCCGCAGCGCGATGTCCACGTCCCAGGGGACGTTGGTCGCGGCGAGCACGAACACGCCCTCGTTGGCCCCGTCGACGCCGTCGAGCTCGGTGAGCAGCTGGTTGACGGTGTTGCGCATCCCGCCGTGGTGCATACGGCTCCGCTTGGCGCCCAGCGCGTCCACCTCGTCGAGGAACAGCACGCACGGCGCCTGACGGCGGGCGGTCTCGAAGACCTCGTGCATGTTGCGCTCGGAGTTGCCCATCCACATGTCGAGCACGTCGTTGATCGACACGGACATGAAGCTCGCCCCGAGCTCACCCGCGACGGCCCGCGCGATGAACGTCTTCCCGCACCCGGGCGGCCCGTACATCAACAGCCCGCCGCGCAGGCTCTTCCCGTACAGCCTGCCCAGTTCGGGGTTGCGCATGGGGGCGAGGAACGCGGCTTCGAGGCGCTCTTTGATCTCGTGCATGCCGCCGACGTCGGCAAGCGTCACGGAACCGGGGGTGTCGACCTCCCAGGTGGCGGCAGGCCCGGGATCGCCCTGGCCGTCCACGGGGACGGGCGTCTCGGGAGTCCCGGACGTGACGAAGCGCGGCGGCACGGCGCCCCTGATCTCGTCCTCGGCGGCACGCCAGTCGAACCCGGTCGGTGCTGCGGGTGCCGACGGCCCGTCGGGCGCTTGGGGGGCCTTGGGTGCGTCCGGTGCCTTGGGTGCTTCCGGGGCAGGAGCGGGCATGCCCATCGCCCGGACCATGAGCGCCCGCGCACCGGCGTCGCCGGGCGCATGCTGAAGCGCGACGGCAGCCTCGGCGACGGCGGCATCGTTCAGCCCCTCACCGAGCAACAACTCGGCGAGATGCAGCCGAAGCGGTACGTCGGTGGGCGCCGCGGCAACAGCGGTACGCAGACTCTGGATCAGCGGGGGCTCGTTGGACATGCCGACACCCTACGGAGCCGGTGCGAGAGGCGGCCCATAGGGCTGCCGCCTCTCGGCCACGGCGACGCGCACGCTCACCAGCCCAACACGGCCTCGCCCAGTACTTCGCCGCCGATCTGCGCGGCCAGCCACTGAGCCCGGTCGAGGTCGCCGAACTTCGTCACATGTACGAAGACGGTGTGGGTGTCGGCCCACCGTTCCCAGTCGCTGTCGTCGCTGTTGAACACGGCCTGGACACCGTCGTACTTCGGGCTTCCGAATGACCCGAGCGCGGGGTCGTCCGGCCACCGGCCCGTCCAGCCGACCGTCGCCGGTCCCTTGCCCAGAGCACGCACGAATGACGCCTCGACTGACGCCTCGACGCCTCCGCTCACGAACTCATCATTCAGCAACAACGGCAGCAAGGATTCCAACTCGACGGGATCCACAGGCAGCGTCCGCCCCGTGAAGAAGAGGCAGTCGCCGGTGACCGGGTCCGTGAGCGCCCGGTCCGGGTCGTAGGACATGTCCGGCAGCAGCTTCACCATGCGCTGCACGTCCGCCACCGTCCGCAGTTCCGCGCCCACGTGCGCACCGGCGTCCCGCGAGTCGAGGAGAGCGCACAGCCGCTGCGATTGTGCGTACACGTCGAGCGGGTCGCTGCTGCGGTAGACGGGATACGCCCGGGAGCTGCCCATCAGCCGGTCAGGCGCCGCCCTCGCCGGCGTACCCGAGGAAGGCGGTCCAGGCGGCGGGGGAGAGGGTGAGGGCGGGGACGGTGAGGTCCTTGGAGTCGCGGACGTGGACGGTGTGGGGGCAGGCGGCGACCTCGACACAGTTGCCGCTGTCGTTGCCGCTGTAACTGCTCTTGACCCAGCTGAGTCCGGTGCTCATCGTTCCTCTGCCACCTGTTCGATCAGTTTGATGGACTCTTCGGGGCTGAGAGCCTGCGCCCGCAGAATGCCATACTTCCCGAACAGGTTCCCCAGAGCTGGCTGTTCACTGATGAAGAAGCTGCCGCCCTGCCCTTCGATGTAGGCGAGCTGACGTCGTTCCTCCGTCTCCAGCAGGACGAAAGGACCATCGAGACCGACGTGGGTCTGGCGGTCCGGTGCCATCACCTGCAGCTGTACGTTGCGGAGTTGGGCGACGTCGAGGATGTGGCGCAGCTGCCTCTTACGCACATGACGGCCCCCGAGGGGCTTGGTGAGAGCACTTAGCTCCAGGACGAATCCGATGTCCGGTGTCGGCCTGCGTGTGAAGAGACTCTGGCGCTTGAGACGGGCCGCGACCCGACCCTCGATTTCTTCATCATCAACGGATGGGTAGGTGTGGCTGAGGACGGTGTGAGCGTACTCCTCGATCTGAAGGAGCCCAGGCACCACATGCGTCTCGTACTCATGCCTGGCGGATGCCGTGGCTTCCTCGTCGGCGAACGGCTCGAACCACGAAGCCAAATGGCTGGACACCAACTCGGCTCCCGCTGCGTTCAGTGCACCCTGTGCACCCAGCGCCTCGTCCGCCCGCGCGATGAAATTCCCCTTCGGCGGCCGCTGCCCCCGTTCCACCATCGCCACCTGCGACTTCGAGAAGCCGATCTTCAGCCCCAGGGCCTCCTGCGACAGCTCCGCCCGCTCCCGGAAGAAGCGCAATAGCGTCCCGAACATCTGGGCGTTGCCGCCCTCTTGGCCACCGGAGTGCACAACTCACCTCCCGAGTGCACAACAGTGCACAGACGCCTTGTGTCCCTGGTCACGGTACGTGTGGGGCGCGACGCTTTCCGTATGGAACGGAAAAGTTCACTGGACCCGGTGCCCTCGTGGGTGCCTGCGAGCGGGCACGCCCTTCGGCATGCGGGCATCCACTTCGACGCCGTACGGATCACTGGAATGGGGGGCGAGCAAGTCGCCTACGAGCTGATGCAGTTCACCGACTTCCGGGCAGGTCCCATCGTGCGCTCGCGGATCGGGGCGCGGACCATGTATTTCCTGTTGCCGCCGCAGACCACGCGCGCCTACCGCTGGCCGGCCGGTGCGGAGGCGATGAGCCGGGACGGGCGGGCGGCGGCGTTCGTCGGGGTGCCCGCGCTGCACGGGCTGACCTGGCCGCTCGACTGGCGCTCCCTGCCCACGCCCGAGACGCCGTTCGTGAATGCGGAGTTGCTGCACAAACTGACGGTGGCTGTGCTGACGGATGAGGCGGAGGTCTCCTGAAAAGGACCTCGCGGCAGGCGCGTTGCCGGGTGCAATGTCCGTTTGCGTGGTGCAGCGGGAGCCGGGTGCGGTACGGTGACGTCGTCATCACGCTCTGTATGCAGCCGCATACGGGGCGGCCCCCGGCGGTGCTACCAACACCAATCCGGAGGCCTTCACCACGAGTGGATACTGAGGTCCACCGGGATGCTTTGGCATGCTATCGCGCCGTCTCGGCGCTTCACGAAGGCTTCGCACGACGTGGTGCGTCATCCGCGTCTGAACAGTGACGCGAAGATTCTGCTCCTGTACGTGCAGGGGCTCCCCGAGGGTCTGGCCGACAAGCCGCTCAGCGAGCATGCGCGGCAGCTGGGGATCACGGGGCGGGCCTATCAGCGGGCCAAGAAGATGCTGATCGAGGACGGGTTCCTGCACGAGTGGCATCAGCAGAACGACCGGGGGCGATGGGTGACCGTACAGCTCTTCGCCAACTCCCCGGTCACGAGTGCGGCGGCGGCCGAGCTCCGGGACGGGCGGGGTGTCGAGGTGTCACCGACTGCGCAGAAACGGACGGTCGGTCAGCCGAGGGGTCGGGTGGCCGGTGGCTATACACCGGTAGAGGAAGAACTGGGGAAGAACTCATCCCACCCACCCACCGAAGCCGAATCCGAAGCTGAATCCGCGTCGGAAGTGGCCGAGGGCGAACGGGTGTTGCTCTCGTTGCGGCATGCGCACCGGGAGCTGCATCTGGGGGCGCGGGAGGCGCGAGGTCTCGCGGAGGCCGCCGCCGAGTGGTTGCGGCGCGGAGTCACGGCTGCTGATCTGCGGCGGGCGCTGACCAGTGGGCTGCCCGAGAGCGGGGTGCGATCCGCAGTGGGGTTCTTGCGGCACCGTCTCGTGCAGAAGCTCCCGGAGGCGGTACCGCCACTCACCGTCGAGGCCCGGCCCGCGCCGCGTGTGGCCGAGCTGGTGGTCTGCGAGGGGCCCGGTGACGATCACGTGTTCCGGCCCGTGGGGGAGGAGACGCACTGCGGTCCGTGTCGCGGGGCGGACGCGCGGCAGTTCTGGCTCGCCCGTCAGGCAGCCGTCGGGGCCCGGCCCCCGAACGTCCCCTGGCGTGAACGGGTTGCCGCCCTCGCGGCGAGTCCGGGTGAAGGCGGCGAGTGTCTGAGCGGTGGGTGACCGGAGCTTGCCGCGGATCACGATTCCCATGGCCGCGATTTCATGGGGCATGGGCGATCCTGAAGGCATGAACATTGAGATCCTGGTTGTGCCGGACTGTCCGAACACCGGTCCGGCGGCCAACCTCCTGCGTCGGGTGCTCGATGACGTCGGCCTGCACGACACCGCCTTCTCGACGCGAGTGATCGCCGACCAGTCCACGGCCGAGGCGGCCGCGTTCACAGGGTCGCCCACCTTCCTGATCGACGGTCGCGACCCGTTCGCCGAGCCCGGCCGCGCGCCGGGGCTCGCCTGCCGGGTATACAAAACACCCGACGGCCTGACCGGGCTCCCCGGGCCCGACCAGCTGCGGCAGGCCCTGACCTGCGCCCTTTAGGCTGGCGGCGGCACCGGCCGGCGTACGAGGAGAGCGAGCACGTGGCGGACAGCGAGCAGGACCTGGCCGACGCACAGCGGCGGCACTGGCAGAACACGTACACCGACCACCCGGGCATGTATGGCGCACAGCCCTCGGCACCCGCCGTCCATGCCGCCGGACGGTTCCGCGCGGCCGGAGCGAAAGACGTCCTGGAGCTCGGTGCCGGGCACGGCCGGGACGCCCTGTACTTCGCCCGCGAGGGCTTCACCGTCCACGCCACCGACTTCAGCCCGACCGGCCTGGAACAGCTGCGGGACGCGGCCCACGCCCAGGGCGTGGGCCGGCGGGTGACGACCACGACGCACGACGTACGCGATCCGCTCCCCCTGCCGGACGCCTCGGTGGACGCGGTCTTCGCGCACATGCTGCTGTGCATGGCCCTGTCCACCAAGGAGATCCACGCCCTCGTCGGTGAGGTCCGCCGCGTCCTGCGCCCCGGCGGACACTTCGTCTACACCGTCCGCCACACCGGCGACGCCCACTACGGCGTCGGCACCGCCCATGGCGACGACATCTATGAACACGGTGGCTTTGCCGTGCACTTCTTCTCCCACGGTCTGGTCGACTCGCTCGCCGACGGCTGGACCCTGGACGAGGTCCACGCCTTCGAGGAGGGTGACCTGCCCCGTCGCCTGTGGCGCGTCACGCAGACGGCGCCCCGATGACCGCCGGCGAGATACCCGCGGCGGACCTCACCGTCGACGGCACCGGCCTGCTCTGCGTCACCCTCCTGCTCCGGCTGCGCAAGCAGATCGACGCCGCCGAGCCGGACACGGTCGTGCACGTCATCGCCACCGACCCGGCCGCCCCGCTCGACCTGCCCGCCTGGTGCCACATGACCGGCCACACCTACCTCGGCCCCGTCCCCGGCAGCGACCAGCCGGTGTACGCCCTACGGCTTGCCGCCGACGCGCGTTCCACCCGACCGGGCGCCCCCTGGCACCCGGTCGAGCACTGACACGAAGAACGCCTCGTAGGCGTCGTACACCGAGCTGCCCACCGGCTTCATGAACGCCTCGGCGGCGTCGATGTCGTCACCGCCGGTTTCGGGACAGGCCATGGATCCACGACGACAGATGCCGTCGTCCGGCGACGCGCCGCTGCCCAGGGGTGTGGCGGATCCGCCGCCGCCGGGGCGGAGCGAGGACAATGGCAGCTACTCCGGGCCGACGAAGGAGGACTTGTGGTGAATGCCGTGGTGAGCCGCGGAACAGGGATGACCGAGTCCGCCGAGGACCGGGCGCAGTGGCGTGGCCGGCTCCTGCGGGCCGGGCGGGACCTGTTCGCCGCATACGGCTACGCGCACACGACCATCGAACAGCTCTGCGCCGAGGCGCGCGTGCCGATTCGCGCGTTCCATCAGCAGTTCACCTCGCGGGAGGCGCTGTTGATCGCGCTGTACGACGAGGTGGCGACCAGCGGACTGCGCGCGTCCGAGGAGGCGATGCTCTCCGACGACATGGAGGAGTGTGCGACGGAGGAACGGTTCCGTCGCCTCTTCGCCGCCTATGTGCGCGGGGTCACCGCCGATCCGCGGGCTGCGCGGGTGGCGTTCGTCGAGACGCTGGGCGTGAGCCGCACCGTCGACGACCATCTGGCGATGTGGCGGAAGATGTGGTCCGAGTTTCTGACCTGTGAGGCCGAACGTGCCGCCGAGCGGGGTGAGGTGGGTGACGGTGACCAGCGGGTCGCGGTCACGGTGATGACCCACTCGGTCGAGGAACTCCTCGCCCACCACGCCCGCCGCCCCCGTCAGGTCACGCCCGACTGGCTGACCGAAGAGCTCACGCGGCTCTCCCTGACGATGCTCGGTTCACCCTGACCCTCCACGCGCTCAAGTACCGCAGAGCAATGGGGCAATGGGAGACGGCACGAAAGCGGATGCGGGGGCCGCTGATGAGTTCGCCGCTGTCCTGACCGGGGTCGGGTCACGGCTGAGGGACCTGCGCCGAAAGTTCATGCCGCTGACCCGCCACCTCGGCAAAAAGTGAGGGCACCGGGACGGCCGGGCGTCACGCTTCCGCGCGGCCGCCCGCGTACGGCCCGCCGATGCCCCACGCCTGGTGCATCGCGTCGGCGAACGTCGCAGCCAGTTTCTGCTCGCCGGTCGGGCCGGGGTGCGTGCCGTCGTATGTGTCCGTGTGGATGTCGTACCCGGGCGGGCGCGACGCCAGCAGGATCGGTGACATCGGCTCGTCGAGGTCGGCGACCGCCTTCGCGAGGAGCTCGTTGAAGCGGTCGCACTCGGCGGCGAACGGAGCGTCCGACTCGGCCCGTATGTTCGGGATGACCGGCAGGAGCACGGTTCTGATATGCGGGTTCGCGGTGCGGGCGGCCGCGACGAACGCGCGGGCGTTGTCGGCGGTCTGCCCGCTGTCCGTGTAGAAGCCGAGATCTATCAGGCCGAGCGAGACGAGCAGCACGTCGGCACGCGTCGCGGTGACCGTGTCCGCGATCACCGGGGCCATGTGCAGCCATCCCTCGCCCCAGCCCGCCAGATGGCGGCGGGCCCGGGCGGGGAAATCCGGGGCGCCGTACGCGTAGGAGACCGGGGTGTTCGTGGCGGTGTCGTACAGCTCGGTCCGGGGACCGACGATCTCGTACGGACCGTCGAAAGCCGCTTCGAGGTGCTGCCACATGCGGTAGCGCCAGGTGAAGTCGCCGGCGCGGCCGATGGTCATGGAATCGCCGACGAACAGAAAACGCATGGCGCCATCATGGCGGATCAACGCGCGGAGCTGCGACGTGACGATGGACACTTGGTCCATGCGTTCGTATCTGACAGCCACCGGTGCCGCCGCGCTGCTCGTCCTCACCGGGGCGGCAGCTGCCCCGGCCACGGCCGACGACGGGTCCGCCGACCGCAGCTTCACGATCGAGGACCCCCGGATCACCGAGTCCAGCGGCCTCGCCGCGAGCCGCGCCCACCCGGGCATCTACTGGACGCACAACGACAGCGGGGACGGGCCGTACGTCTACGCCGTCGATTCCCGCACCGGGAAGACCGTCGCGACGATCACCATGCGGGGGGTGGGGCGGCCGCGCGATGTCGAGGCGATCTCACTCGGGCCCGACGGCAATCTGTACGTCGGTGACATCGGTGACAACCTGAACGGCAGCTGGGACCACGTCTGGATCTACCGGTTCCCGGAGCCGAAGGTGCTGAAGGACGCGACGGTCCGGGCGACCCAGTTCGACGTGAAGTACGCGGACGGGGCGCGCAACGCCGAGGCACTGATGGTCCACCCGAAGACCGGCCGGGTCTACATCGCCTCGAAGAACGAGGACGGCGGCGGACTGTACGAAGGGCCCGCCGAGCTCTCCACCGGACGGACCAATGTGTTCCGACGGGTCGGCGAGGTGCCGTGGGTGACGGACGGGGCGTTTTCGCCGGACGGCAAGGAGCTGGTGCTGCGGTCCTACTTCAGCGCCCGTGGCTACGCCTTCAAGGACGGCAGGCTCGGCGCCGACCACGCGGTCCAGGCACCGCTCCAGCGGCAGGCCGAGTCGGTGACGTACACGCCGGACGGCTCGGCGCTGATGTTCGGCTCGGAGGGCGCCCGGAGCGACGTGGTGCGGGTGGACATCGCAGGCGCGGACAGGAACGGCGGAGACGCCAAGTCGCCGTCGAAGGACGGTGGCGGTGCGTCGGCCGCCGGCGGGACGGGCGGGGACGGCAGCGAGGTGAAAGGCAGCACGCTGCTCGGAGCGGTGGTGCTCGCCGCCGTGGGCGCACTCGTCCTCATGAACCGGCGCCGCAAGCGCGGCTGACCGAACCCGCCGGTGCACGCCCCGGGCCCGGAGTCATGACCTGGCGCGCCGCACGTAGGGTCGGGCGCTGTGACGAATCAAGGGCCCGAGGCCTTCTCCACCGAGCGGCTCGACGCACTGCCGCTGCGAGCCGCGCACGCCGACGAGATGGCGGCGGTCCTCGCCGACCCGGCCCTGCACACGTACACGGGCGGCGCCCCGGAGGACCTGGACACCCTCCGGGCCCGTTACACCCGCTGGGAAGCCGGGTCGCCCGACCCTGCCGAACACTGGTGGAACTGGGTACTCCGGGTACGCGCCGACAGTCGTCTCGTGGGCTGGGTCCAGGCCACGGTGGCGGGCCCCCGGGCCGAGATCGCCTGGGTCGTCGGCACCGAGTGGCAGGGCCTGGGCTACGCGAAGGAAGCGGCGGCAGGGCTGGTGGCGCACCTGCTGGCCGGGGGGACGGTCCGTACGGTCGTCGCCCACATCCACCCCGACCACACCGCGTCCGCCGCGGTGGCCGCGGCGGCGGGACTCGTGGCCACCGACGAGTGGGAGGACGGGGAGCGGCGGTGGCGGCGCACGGACGTCACTTCTGGCGCTGCCCGGTTTTGAGCAGGTCCGCGACATCAAGGGTGACCTCGGCGCCGATGGAGGCGGGGAGGGTGGCCTGCTGGCCGGGGGCGTACACCTGATGGCTGGCGTACCCGTCGGCGAGGGGCTCGGTCAGGACGTGGACCCGGCCGTGCTTGCGGTTGACGATCACATAGACCGGGATCTTGGCCTCGGCGTACGCGGTGACCTTGGCGCGTAGATCGTTGTTGTAGTTACTGGAGGTGACCTCAAGGACGAGGCGGAAAACAGCAGGGTCGTAGCAGTTGTTCTCGATCACATGCTCGTCGAGATCGGCGTCGACGATGGAGAGATCGGGGATCGCGTAATCCTCAGGCCCTCCGGGAAGCCACAAGCCGACCCCCTGGAGGACCTCCGTCTCCCCGTCATCGAGCCCTGCCGCGATGAACGGGCGCATGAGCTTGGTCAGTGCCCGGGCATGCGGGCCGTCCGGGGGCGGGGCCACGGTGATAACGCCTCCGATGATCTCGACGCGGTAACCCGGATGCTGCTCCATGAGCCTGTTGGCCACGTCGAGCTGCGATTCCGGCTCACCATCACCGGGGTGCTCGACTGCTGCTGCAGACATTGCGGGCCTCCTGGTGGGTGGTGTCGAGAGCATCATCGTAGGACGGCGCCCCCCACATGTCCCTTTGGTGATCGTCCACTCGGTCGAGTGAACGAGGCGGCCGGGCCTATGCGGAGGTGTTCTGCGGGTGAGTGCCCGTCGCCCCGTCGATCAGGCCGTCGAGCTTCCACAGCACCGCGTCGCGGTGCCGGTCGAGGGCGATGTGCAGGGATTCCTTCTCGCCGCCGGTGTACGGCACGGTCTTCGTCATGGGAGGACCGTAACAACGGGCACTGACGGGCCTGTTGTCAGTGGTGGTTGCGAGGATGGCCGGACCATCGGAGAAGGGGGCGCCATGGGCACCTGGGACATCGGCCATTTCGACAGCGACACCGCAGCGGACTTCTCGGGGGATCTCGACGACGCCCCACGGAACAAGCGGGCTGAGCTGATCCGCGATGCGCTGACGGCCGTCGTCGGGACCACGGACTATCTGGACTCCGACGACGCCGTCGTTGCCGTGGCGGCGGCCGCGCTGGTGGCCGCGCAGTGCCCGGGCGGGGAGCCTGTGACGACGGCGTACGGGCCGGACGAGCCGCTCCCCGAGCTGCCCGTGGAGCTGCGGGGCCTTGCCGTTCAGGCCCTCGACCGAGTGGTGACCGAGCCGTCCGAGCTGCTGGAGCTGTGGAGCGAGGGCGGGCACGAGGAGCCGTGGAAGGAAGGGATCGGCCGGCTCCGGGCGGTCCTGGCGGAGGCCGCTGGGTGAGCAACGGCGAGGGCCCCCGGCACGGATTCGTACCGGGGGCCCTCGGAGGCGTAGAGCTGCTCGTTACAGCTTCTCGATCACGTAGTCGATGCAGGCTGTCAGGGCCAGCACGTCCGCCGGGTCGATCGCCGGGAACATCGCGACACGCAGCTGGTTGCGGCCCAGCTTGCGGTACGGCTCGGTGTCGACGATCCCGTTGGCGCGCAGCGCCTTGGCGACGGCCGCGGCGTCGATCTCGTCCGAGAAGTCGATCGTGCCGATGACCTGCGAGCGCTTCGCCGGGTCGGTGACGAACGGGGTCGCGTACTTGGACTCCTCCGCCCAGCCGTACAGGTGCCGCGCCGAGGTGGCCGTGCGGCGGACCGAGAAGTCCAGGCCGCCCTGGCTGTTCAGCCAGTTCAGCTGCTCGTTCAGGAGGAAGAGCGTGGCCAGGGCCGGGGTGTTGTACGTCTGGTTCTTGAGGGAGTTGTCGATCGCCGTGGGCAGGCTGAAGAACTCCGGGATGTGACGGCCCGACGCGTGGATGCGCGCGGCGCGCTCCAGGGCGGCCGGGGAGAACACGCCGATCCAGAGGCCGCCGTCGGAGGCGAACGACTTCTGCGGGGCGAAGTAGTAGACGTCCGACTCGGTGATGTCGACCGGCAGGCCGCCCGCGCCCGAGGTGGCGTCCACCAGGACCAGGGAGCCCTCGTCGGCGCCCGCGACGCGCTTGACCGGCGCGGCGACACCCGTCGAGGTCTCGTTGTGCGTGAACGCGTAGACGTCCACGCCCTCCTCGGCCTGCGGGTCCGGGTGGGTGCCCGGGTCGGAGGCGATCACGGTCGGGTCGGCCAGCCACGGGGCGAGCTTGGCGGCCTTCGCGAACTTCGACGAGAACTCACCGAAGGTGAGGTGCTGGGACTTCGTCTCGATGAGACCGTGCGTCGCGATGTCCCAGAAGGCGGTGGAGCCGCCGTTGCCCAGGATCACCTCGTATCCCTCGGGGAGGGAGAAGAGGTCGCGAACACCCTGACGCACCGAGCCGACCAGGTTCTTGACCGGGGCCTGGCGGTGGGACGTACCGAGAAGAGACGTTCCGGTGGCGGCCAGCGCGTCGAGCGCCTCCGTCCGCACCTTGGAAGGACCGGCGCCGAAGCGTCCGTCGGAGGGCTTGATGTCAGCGGGAATCTGGATATCGGCCACGAACCGGAGCGTAGTGCCTCACGGGCACGGCCGAGCGCCGTGTCCGTCGGATGAGACACCCGCTCCGGCGTGTGGACCTCTCCGGATGGCGAGGTCAGCCCAGTTCGACCGGCAGGTCGTACAGGTCGTTCTGGGTGACGATCGGCTTGTTCCGCAGCTCGGACGCCGGGACGGCGAGCTCCAGTTCCGGGAACCGCTCGTACAGCGCGGGCAGCGCCACCCCCGCCTCCAGCCGGGACAGCGCCGCGCCCGGGCACACGTGCGGGCCGTGGCCGAAGGCGATGTGGCGGTTGGGGGAGCGGGTGATGTCGAAGTCACCGGCGGTCGGCCCGTACTGCGCCTCGTCGCGGCCCAGCGCGCCGAAGGAGACGATCAGCGCTTCGCCCTTCGGCAGCACCTTGTCACCGACCTCGACATCCTCCGTGGCGAACCGGATCAGCACGTGGGAGGTGGGCGTGTTCCAGCGCAGGGTCTCCTCGATCACGTTCTCCCACGGCACCTCCCCGCTCAGTACCTGCTTGCGCTGCTCCGGGTGGGTCTGGAGCGCGACGACCGCGTTCACGATCAGGCTGATCGTGGTCTCGTGGCCCGCTGCGATGATCAGCTGAAGGGTGTTGACGATCTCCTCGTCGGTGAGGTGGTCGCCGTCCTCGGAGGCCGCGATCAGGGCGCTCGTCAGGTCGTCGCCCGGGTTCTCCCGCTTGGAGTCGACGATCCTCGTGAAGAGCGTGCCGAGGTCCGCCATCATCTGCGGGACCTCCTCCGGCGGCGTCTGCGTCGAGAAGAACTTCTCGAACAGCTCTTTCAGCCGCGGGTGGTCGGCGTCGTCCACACCCATCAGCTCGCTGATCACGTTCATCGGCAGCGGGTACGCGAACTCGGCCTTCAGGTCGACCTGCCCGCCCCGGGGCAGCGCCGCCAGCCGGTCCAGGCTCGCCGTGGTCAGCGCCTCGATACCGGCCCGCAGCCGTTCCACCCGCTTCACGGTCAGCGCCTGCGCGACGAGCGTGCGCAGCCGGCGGTGGTCCTCGCCGTCCACGGTGAGCATGGAGCGGCCCGGGTTGGCGAGGCCGATCAGCGGCCAGTCCATGGGAATCTCGCCGCGCTGCCAGGCGCCCCAGACGTTGATGTCCTTCACGATCCGGCTGTCGGTGAGCAGTTGGCGTGCCTCGGCGTGGTGGGTGACCGCGTAGCAGTGCACCCCGCCCGGCAGCTCCACCTCGGCGAGGGGACCCGCCGCGCGCAGCCGGGCGCTCTCGCCGTCGAGATCGGCGACGAAGGGGTCGAGGGCGATACGGGTCATCTCTGGCCTCCAAGGGTGGATGCTGTGCCGACCGCGAGGGCATGGAGGTGCTCGACCAGCGTGATCAGTACGTACTTGCTGGACGAGCGGTCCCGGGCGTCGCACTCCACCAGGGGCACGTCGTCCGAGAGGTCGAGCGCCTCACGTATCTGCTGTTCGGTGTGGAGCGGGCCGCCGAAGTCGTTGCACGCCACGATGAACGGCGTGCCATGGTGCTCCAGGCGGTCGATCGCGTACCAGGAGTCGGCGAGCCGACGGGTGTCGACGAGGACGACGGCGCCGAGCGTGCCCGAGAACAGCCGGTCCCACAGGAACCAGAAGCGTTCCTGACCGGGTGCGCCGAAGAGGTACAGCACCGAGCGTTCGTCGAGGGAGATCCGGCCGAAGTCGAAGGCGACGGTCGTGGACGTCTTCGACTGCACACCGTCCAGGTGGTCGACGGCCTCGCCCGCGCGGGTCATGGTCTCTTCCGTGTTCAGCGGACGGATCTCGCTGACGGAGCGGACCATGGTGGTCTTGCCGACCCCGAAGCCGCCGACGACGACGATCTTCAGTCCGTTGTCGGCCGTCGCCTGCAGGGCGGCACGGTCAGAGGTTGCGGAGTCCAACGAGCACCTGTTCCAGGATGTCGGGGTCGGGGAGCCGGTCCGCGACACGGGCGGTACGGGGGTGACGGGCGCTGATCCGGCCGGTGTCCAGCAGATCGGACAGCATGATCCGGACGATGCTGACGGGCAGCCTGAGGCCTGCCGCGATCTCGACGACCGCGGTGGGGCTCTGGCACATCCGCAGGATCGCGACGTGCTCCGACTGCATGCCGGCGGTCGGCTCGCATTCGGAGACCACCAGCGTCACCAGATCGAACACGTCCGAATCGGACCGGCTGCGGCCACCGGTGAGGGTGTACAGCCGGTCCGGGTCGTCGTCCCGGCCGGGACGGGGGCGGGTCATACGGCTGCGGTCGCGTCGGCGGCTTCGGAGGTCGCGGAGGAGCGCGGAGGGGCGCTGAGGTGTTCGCCGAGCTGCTCGATGAGCTCGGTCATGTTGTGGCCGATGAGGCCGACGTCGGAGTCCTCCGAGGCGACGACCGCGAGATGGGCGCCCGCGCCCGCCTCGACGATGAACAGCACGCCGCCGTAGAACTCGGCCATCGCGGACCGTACGCCGCCGGTGCCGTCACCGAACTCGACGGAGGCGCCGTGCGACAGGCTCTGGATGCCGGCCGAGATCGCGGCCAGCTGGTCGGCCTGATCGACGGAGAGCTCGGGGGTGCGGCAGAGCTTGAGGCCGTCCCTGGACAGGACGAGGGCGTGCCGGGCGCCGGGGGTGCGTTCCAGGAGCCCCTCCAGCAGCCAGTTGAGTTTCTCGTCGGTGGTCGCGGTCATCGGGTGTTGCCTTCCGGGTGCGGGGGATTGGGCCGTACTGCCTGGCGGAAGCTGCTGAAGCGGGCTGCCTGTTCCTTGGGGTCGGAAGTACGGGGCCGGGAAGTCGCGGCGGCGCCGGGGATGGCGCCGTTGGCGTTGTTACGGGATTCGGCGGCGGCGAGGGTACGGCCCCGGGTGCGCTTGGGGAGGCCGCTCTCGCCGAACCGGAGGGGGCTGCCGGTGGTCTCGGACGCGGAGCCGGAGCCGGTCTCCGCGTTCGCGGGGGCGGGCCGGGCGGCCGGGACGGGGGTGTCGACGGGCTCCGGTTCCGTCGTCGGCTCCGCGACCGGGGCGGGCGCCGGGGGGGTCACCGGTGTCCGGGTGGTCAGTTCCTGCGGGAGCATCATCAGGGCGCCCGTGCCGCCGCGCGCGGACGGCCGGAACGACACCGTCAGACCGTGCTTACGGGCCAGCCGGCCCACGACAGCGAGACCGAGGCGGGTGCCGGACAGGCCGGCCAGGTCCTGGTTGGTGGCAGACACCGCACGCTCGGCGCGCCGCAGCTGTACGTCGCTCATCACCAGACCGCTGTCCTCGACGGTGAGGACGATGCCGGCGGGCACCTCCTCCACGTACACATGGACTTCCGCGGTGGGCGGCGAGAAGTTGGCGGCGTTGTCGAGGAGTTCGGCGAGCGCGTGCATGACGCCCTCGGCTGCGTGACCGGCGATCGCGACGTCGCTGGTCGAGTGGAGACGTACCCGCTGATAGCCGTTGATCCGGCCCATCGCGCCGCGCAGGATGGACTCCATCACGATCGGCTTCGCCCAGCGCCGCCCGGAGCGGGCGCCGGTCAGCACGGCGATGGAGTCGGCCAGCCGGCCCGCCTGGGCGGTGCGGTGGTCCAGGTGCAGCAGATCGCCGAGGACGTCCTCGGCGGAGTGCCGGTGCTCCATCTCGCGCAGGTCGGCGAGCATGCTGGTGGCGAGCGCCTGCATCCGACCGGCGGCGTTGGCGCAGGCGGCGATCGCGGCGGAGCGTTCGGTCTCGCTGCGGGCCACGCGCGCGCCCAGCCGCTCGACCTCGTCGCGCAGTCGGTCGTCCAGCCGCTTGACCTCGTCCTCCAGCCGGGCGGTCTCCGCGGCGGCCAGCTCGGTGATCCGGGCGTTCTCGGCCGCTGCCGCGGCCTTGATCCTGGCCGTCTCCGCGGTGAACCGCTGGGCGTCGGCCGCGGACGACGACACCAGCCGCGACGTCTCGGCGGTGAACCGCCGGGTCTCGGCGGCGTTGTGCGCGCGCAGCAGGCGTGTGGTGGCCCGCGCGTGGACGACGGTCGCCACGGCGACGGACAGCAGCAGGGCGGCTGCGCCCGCCCCCCAGGACAGCGGGGTTCTGACCGAAGCGGGAGCGGCGAGGACCGCCCACAGACTGCAGGAGCCGGTGACGGCCGCCGAGACCAGCAGGGCCAGTGCGGTCGGCCGGGATGTGGGGCGCAAGCGGAGTCCTTGGGGGCGGACGGCTACGGACAGGGGGCGGATCCGGACACTTCAGTACGGCAGCGGGCGAAAGAGGTCAACCGGATTTGATAATTCCTGATCAAGTCGTGGCCACTATATGAGAATTGACGATCTGTTTGGGAAGGGCTTGTGGTCTTCCCTGTCACGTATGTGACTATGCATCCGACGTATTCCGACGAATTGACGTATTCGAGGGAAACGCGAGGGGGCGACGGGCCCACTGCCCCGACCAGCGGCATGCTGGGCCCATGGCAGAACGACAGGACCGCACCGCTCTCGCACGGGCCCTCGGCAGCGCCGTGCGCGGAGAGGTGGAGTTCGGCACCACCGCGCGGGCGCTGACGACGATGGACGCCTCCAACTACCGCCGGGTGCCGCTCGGCGTCGTCGCCCCGCGCGACGCCGACGACGTCGCCGCCGCGCTCGCCGTCTGCCGTGCGCACGCGGTGCCGGTCGTGCCGCGCGGCGGCGGCACCTCCATCGCCGGGCAGGCCACCGGCACCGGTGTGGTCCTCGATTTCACCCGCCACCTGGGGAAGATCGTCGAATTGGACGCCGCGTCCCGGACGGCCGTCGTCCAGCCGGGCGTGGTCCTGGACGACCTGCGCGCCGCCGCCGCACCCCACGGCCTCACCTTCGGCCCCGACCCCTCCACGCACAGCCGGTGCACGCTCGGCGGGATGATCGGCAACAACGCCTGCGGCTCCCACTCGGTGGCCTGGGGCACCACCGCCGACAACGTCCACGCACTGACCGTCGCCCGCTACGGCGGCGACACGCTCCGGCTCGACCGGGGGAGGTGGGACGGCGCCCCCGCCGGCCTGCGCGAACTGGTCGGCTCCCACCTTGCGCTCCTCCGCACCGGCTTCCCCGAACTCCCGCGCCGCATCTCCGGATACGCCCTCGACGCCCTGCTCCCCGAGCGCGGCCCGGACCTGGCCCGAGCCTTCTGCGGCAGCGAAGGCACGCTCGGCGTGGTGACGGAGGCGACCGTGCGACTGGTCGAGGCGCCCGGATCCCGCGCCCTCGCCGTACTCGGTTACGCCGACGAGTCCGCGGCCGCCGAAGCCGCCCCGGGCCTCCTCCCGTACCGCCCCCTGACGGTCGAGGGCATGGCCGCCGATCTCGTACGCGAACCGGCCGGGCTGCCGCGCGGCGGAGCCTGGCTCTTCGTCGAGACGGGCGGGGACACCCCGGCCGAGGCGCGGGCGCACGCCGAACGGATCGTGCGGGCGGCCGACGCGGTGGACGCGGCCGTGGTCACCGACCCGGCCGGACAGCGGGTCCTGTGGCGCATCCGGGAGGACGCGTCCGGCACCGCTACCCGGATGCCCGACGGCAGTGAGGCCTGGCCCGGCTGGGAGGACTGCGCCGTACCGCCCGCCCGCCTCGGCCCGTACCTGCGAGACTTCCGCGCCCTGCTCACCGCACACGGGCTGCGCGGCACGCCGTACGGGCACTTCGGCGACGGCTGCATCCACGTGCGGATCGACTTCGACCTGCTGAGCGGTGACGGTGTGGCCCGCTTCCGCCGCTTCTCCGAGGAGCTCGCCGCGCTCGTCGTCGCGCACGGCGGCTCGCTCAGCGGGGAACACGGCGACGGGCAGGCGCGGGCCGAGTTGCTGCCCCGGATGTACGGGGACGAACTCGTCGCGCTCTTCGGCCGGTTCAAGGACCTCTGGGATCCGGACGGCGGCATGAACCCCGGCATCCTCGCCCGCCCCGCCCGCCTCGACGAGAACATCCGCTTCGACGTCCTGCCGAAACGCCCCGTGGACGTCACCTTCGGCTACCCGCACGACGGCGGCGACTTCACGGCGGCCGTACGACGATGTGTCGGCGTCGCGAAATGCCGGACGGCGCAGCCGGCGGGCGCGGACGTGATGTGCCCGTCCTTCCGGGCGACCGGCGAGGAGGCCCACTCCACCCGTGGCCGGGCCCGCCTGCTGCACGAGATGCTCGCCGGCGAGGTGATCACGGACGGTTGGCGGTCGGAGGAGGTGCGGGACGCGCTCGACCTCTGCCTGTCCTGCAAGGGGTGCCGCAGCGACTGCCCGGTCGGCGTGGACATGGCCACGTATAAGGCGGAGTTCCTGCACCACCACTACCGGGGGCGGCTGCGGCCCGCCGCCCACTACGTGATGGGCCGGCTGCCGCAGTGGCTGCGGCTCGTGGCCCCGGTCGCGCCGGTGCTGAACGCACTCGCCCGGATCAGTCCGTTCGCCGCACTGGCGAAGCGGCTGGCGGGCATCACGGCGGAGCGGACGATTCCGGTGCTGGCGGGGGAGACGTTCACCCGGTGGGCCCGAAAGCGCAGGGGCCGCGGGACGGTGATCCTGTCGAGCGATCAGGTGGTGGCCGTCTGGCCGGACACCTTCACCAACCACCTCTCCCCGGAGGTCGGGAAGGCGGCCGTCCGGGTCCTGGAGGCGGCGGGCCGGACAGCCCTTTACCCGGAACGGAGCGTGTGCTGCGGACTCACCTATGTGTCGACGGGCCAACTGGACAAGGCCCGCACGGTCATGCGCCGCACCCTGGACCGGATGGGGTTCTTCCTCGGCGACCCGCTCGTCGTCCTCGAACCGAGCTGCGCCGCCACCCTCCGTACAGACCTCCCGGAACTCCTCCCCGACGACCCTCGCGCCGCCGAACTCGCCGGTTCGGTCCGGACGTTGGCGCAGTACCTGGAGGAGTACGCCCCCGACTGGCGGCCACCGCGCCTGGACCGCCGGGTCGCGGGCCAGACCCACTGCCACCAGCATGCGGTCCTCGGTGACGCGGCCGAACGCAGGCTGCGCGAACGAGCTGGGCTGGCCGGCGAGTTGAGCGGAGGGTGCTGCGGTCTTGCGGGGAACTTCGGTTTCGAGCGGGGCCACTGGGATGTGTCGGTGGCGTGCGCGGAGGAGCAGCTGCTGCCGTCGGTACGGGGCGCGGAGCCCGGCACGGACATCCTGGCGGACGGTTTCTCGTGCCGGACCCAGCTGGCGCAGCTGGCGGGTGTGCGGGCGAGGCACCTGGCGGAGCTGCTGGCGGAGGGACTGGACGGGCCCGCTGATCACCCCTGTGGCAACTGACCCGAGCGTCCGCTCCACCCCCTGCGGCGATCGAGGGGCAGGGCCCCGGGCGGTGCCTCGTTCGGGAAGGGGCGGGGTGGGGTGGGGTGGGGCGGGGGCGGACATCCCCGCCCCACCCGGACGCTCCGCCGGCCAGGTCCCCCGCCGTCAGCCCGCCTCGACCGCGCGCACCACCGCCGCCACCAGCCGCTCGTTCTCCGGGGCCGCCCCGCCCGGGAAGGCGTACCGGCGGCGTGTGTACCCGTACGCCAGCCCGCTCGCCGGATCGGCGAATGCCTGCGCGCCTGCCGCCCCGCAGTGCCCGAAGGCCGACTCGCTCAGCGACGGATACCGGATCGACGGCCGTTCGAAGCCCAGCCCGAAGTGGTCCTCCTCGCCGGTCACCAGATCGGTGCCCGCCGAGTGCAGCCGGGTGAACTCGGCCAGCGTCTCCGGTTTCAGCAGAGGTGCGCGGCCGTCCACCTCGGAGATGGCGGCCGCGTACATCCCGGACAGCCCGCGCGCCGACCCCACACCACCGACCGAGGCCGGTCCGAGCGCCCGGACGGACGGCCGGTTGATCCACTCGACCAGATCGGTCGGGCGGTTGGACGCGATCGAAGCGAGGCTCCGCGGATCCTCGGGAGCCGCTGCCAGCAGGGCCGCCTGTTCGGCGGTGGGCTGCATCGGCCGGATCGGCACATAGCGCGGTTCGAGCGCCTCGGGCTGCCCCAGATGGAAGTCCAGTCCGTACGGGGCCCGGACCCGCTCCTCGAAGAGTTCCTGGATCGACCGTCCGGTGACCCGGCGGACCACTTCGCCGGTGAGCGCGCCGATCACCAGGCTGTGGTACCCGTATGCCGTGCCGGGTTCCCAGTACGGTGCCTGCGCGACCAGCCGTGCGGCGACCAGTCGGTCGTCGGCCAGTACGTCCTCCGGGAAGCCTCCGTCCACACCGATCAGCCCGGAACGGTGCGCGAGCAGCTCCCGCAGTGTCAGCGCGTCCGTGCCTGCGGCGGCGAATTCGGGCCAGTACGAGGTGACGGTGCGGTCCAGGTCCAGGATGCCGTCCTGGACCAGCAGGGCGACGACCAGATGGGCGGCGCCCTTGGTCGACGAGTACACGGCGGGCAGCGAATCGGCGTCGATCCCGTCCCCGGCCCAGAGATCGACAACCGTCCGGCCGTGCAGCCGCACCGCGAGCTGGGACCCGGGCTCGGTGCTGTCCTCGGCGAGCGCGGCGGCGTAGACGTCCCGTACGCCTTCGAAGCCGGGTGCGACGGTTCCGTGCACGATGATGTCGTCGTATGTCATGGTCGCTTCCCCCCAGGTGATGACCCGCCCTCGCGCGGCGTCCGGAGCACCCCAACAGCGCGGCGCCACCCGGGCATTCCCTCATCGGGCGATGTTCTGCCCGATGATCTCGTGGGCCAGCGTGGCGAGGTCGGGAAGCGCCGGGTGGCCGGGGGCGTCGCGCCGGGCGAGGAGCAGCGGGAGGGGCGGGGCGTCGACGAGCGGGCGGTAGGCGACCCCCGCGTGCGGATGCGTGTCGGCGGTGGAGGCGGCCGACACCCCGGAGCCGCGCCCGGCCGCGATGGCGGTCAGCCAGTCGTCGGTGTTGGCGACGGTGACGGTGGCGGCGGGCCGCGCTCCGGGTGGCCACAGGTCGACGGTGGTGGTGCCGGAGACGGTGTTCAGGACGATCGGGCCGCCCGCGAGATCGGCGAGACGGAGTGTGGCGTGCGCTGCGAGCGGCCCGTCCACGGTCACCGCCGCCACCCGGTCCTCGCACAACAGCACTTCGGTGACGAGCCCCGGCGCGTCGACGGGGCCGCGCAGCAGCGCCGCGTCGACCTCGCCGCGGGTGAGTCCCGCGGTGCGGTCGTCGATCCGCAGCAGTTCGAGCGGCGTCTCCGGGTGCCGCTGCTGCCAGCTGCGGAGCAGCGGTGTGGTGTACGGGCCCAGCGCCGCCCAGGCGTGTCCGAGCCGCAGCGGCCAGCGGCGCAGACCGCCGGGGGCGACGGCCTCGTCGAAGGCGGCGACCGCCGCGGCGGCCTTGTCTCGGAAGACGACGCCTTCGGGGGTGAGGGAGAGGTGGTGGGTGGAGCGGTCGACGAGCCGGACGCCGAGGTGCTGCTCCAGGGCGGCCAGGGTGCGGGAGACGGCGGGCTGGGTGAGCCGGAGCGCGGCGGCGGCGCGTGTGACGTTGCCCGCTTCGGCGACGGCGAGGAAGGCCCGCAGATGACGCAGTTCGACGGTGCGGCCAGGGCCCTGTCCTGTGCTCATGCGTGTGGAGCATAACGGGAGCGCAATCGGCATTTCACGCGCCGCGCGGACGTCTCTACGGTGAAGAAATGAGCCGCACCGCAGGAGTGCAGTATCTTCAATTGCGAAGTGCAACACATTGAACTCTTCGAGGATGAAGGCCACCCGTGAATGACCAGCGCAGTGCCGTGGAGCCGGCCACAGCAGCCGTCGCCGTACCGGAGGCGGTGTCCGCCCTCGACGGGGCGGGCCCCGCGCGACCGGGCGGCCGCAGGGCGGCGCTCGCTCCGGTGGCGCTGGTGGTCGCCGGCGGACTCTCCGTCCAGTTCGGCTCCGCGGTCGCGGCGCTGCTGATGCCGCGGGCGGGCGCGCTCGGCGTGGTCACGCTCCGGCTGGCCGTCGCCGCGGTCGTCCTGCTGATCGTCTGCCGCCCGAAGTGGCGCGGCCACTCACGGGCCGACTGGGGGACGGTGGTCGCGTTCGGCGTCGCGATGGGCGCCATGAACATGCTCTTCTACCAAGCACTCGACCGCATCCCGCTGGGTGCGGCCGTCACCCTGGAGGTGCTCGGCCCGCTCGCGCTCTCGGTCGCCGCCTCCCGCCGGCTGATCAATCTCGTCTGGGCGGGGCTCGCGCTGGGCGGAGTGTTCCTGCTGGGCGGTGGCGGCTTCGACCGCCTGGACCCGGTCGGCGCGGGCTTCGCCCTCGGCGCCGGGGCGATGTGGGCGACGTACATCGTCTTCAGCGCCCGCACCGGCCGCCGCTTCCCGCAGGCCGACGGACTGGCCCTGGCGATGGCGGTCGCCGCGGTCCTGTCGCTCCCGCTGGGCATCCTGGAGTCGGGCGCGAAGCTCGCGGTCCCGTCGACGGTCGCGATGGGCGCGGCGGTGGCCCTGATGAGCTCGGTGCTGCCGTACACACTGGAACTGATGGCGCTGCGCCGGCTGCCCGCGGCGACGTTCGCGGTCCTGATGAGTCTGGAACCGGCCATCGCGGCGACGGCCGGCTTCCTGATCCTCGACCAGGCGCTGACCGCCACCGACGCGCTCGCCATCGCCCTGGTCATCGGGGCGAGCATGGGAGCGGTCCGCAGCCAGGTCAGCGGCGGCCGCCGCAAGAGGCCGTAGGGAGCGGGGCGCCGCGGCGCCCCGCGTTGCGAACGGGCCGCGTTTCTTGGTCTCGGCAGGCCGCCGGGCAGTGCCGGCGCGACCGCCTGCTGCCCTCGGGCAGCCGGGCAGCGGTACGGGCTCTCACCAGCCGCACTCCGCGTCGAGGTCCCAGACGGAGTCCGCGAGTTCCGCCGGCTGCGCAGGCCAGTCGGAGCCGTGCCAGTGGGCGATCCGCCAGGACAGGCGACGGGGCCAGAGCGGTGTGGTGGGCAGCTCGGAGACGGGAACCCAGACCGGGACGCCGCCGTAGTTGTCCAGCGTCTCGGGTGCGCCCACCTCGCCCTCGGCCTCCATCGTGAAGTAGTGGCCGAGGTTGCCGTTCCGCCAGATCCGGGCCACCTCGCGCACGACCGTCCCGCGCAGGCCGGTCTCCTCCCGCAGTTCGCGTACCGCCGCCACCTCCGGTGTCTCGCCGGTCTCGACCCCGCCGCCCGGGATCTCGTAGTGGCGCTCCGGTGTGCGGATCAGCAGCATCCGCCGGTCACGGATGACGATCGCTCCGCCGCGGACCCGGTTCGGTGCGACGGACGTCGGGTCGTCCAGGACGGTTGTGTCCGGCGGGAGCGTTCCCTCGGACCAGGCGCGCAGGACCTGCTCCGCCGTGCCGACCGGACGGATCCGGGCGTGCAGCGCCTCGGCCAGGGACAGGGCGACGGATGGTCCGGCGGCGGTCCGGTCGCCGCCGGGGAAGGTGTAGTAGATGCCGCTCTCGTCCCGATACCGCTCCAGGACAAGCCTGTTGTCGTCGAAACGCACGCCCGTGGTGCGAGGTTCGTCAGCCATCGGCGGAGGCTAGCAGCTGGGTCGCGGACCGCTGGTGGGGCGGACGCATCAATTAATGCAAGCATGCTTGCTTGTTTCCTGGTCCGCTGACATGCTCCTCGGCACACCGCCATGCCCGGAGGGGAGCGCACCGTGTCCGATGCGACAGCCGTGCTCGACGATCTGCGCAACGAGAGCGATGAACTCGACGCCCTCGTTGCTGAGTTGAGTGACGAACAGTGGACCCGGCCGACCCCCGCCGAACGCTGGACCGTCGCCCATCAGATCGCCCATCTGATCTGGACCGACGAGGTCGCCCTGCTCGCCGCCACCGATCCGGACGCCTTCGCGGTGGAGGCGGCCAAGGCTCAGGCGGCCCCCGACAGCTTTGTCGATCAGGCTGCCGAGGAACTCGTCGCCGTGGAGCCGGCCGCGCTGCTCGCGCGCTGGCGCGACGGGCGCGAGCGGCTTCAGCAGGCCCTGCGCGCAGCCCCGCCCGGCACGCGCATTCCCTGGTACGGCCCGCCCATGAGCGTCGCGTCCATGGCGACCGCGCGGCTCATGGAGACCTGGGCCCACGGACAGGACATCGCCGACGCCCTCGGCGCCGTGCGCGCCCCGACCGCCCGGCTGCGGCACGTCGCCCGGATCGGAGTGCGCGCCCGCGACTATGCGTTCCTCGTGCAGGGCATCAAGGCGCCCGGTGACGAGTTCCGGGTGGAACTCACCGCGCCTGACGGTGAGGTGATCGCCTACGGACCCGAGGGCGCCACGCAGCGCGTCACCGGGCCGCTGCACGACTTCTGTCTCCTCGTCACCCAGCGTGCCCACCGGCTCGACCTGGCCGTGCGCGCTGTCGGGGCCGACGCCGACCAGTGGCTCGACATCGCACAGGCCTTCGCCGGTCCGCCCGGCCCCGGCCGTGCACCCAAGGGCGGAGCGCGGTGACCGCCGCGCCGCTGCGGATCGGGAACGCCTCCGGCTTCTACGGCGACCGCTTCGACGCCGTGCGCGAGATGCTCACCGGCGGCCCCCTCTCCGTCCTCACCGGCGACTATCTCGCCGAACTGACCATGCTCATCCTCGGGCGGAGCCGAATCAAGGACCCGAACAGCGGTTACGCCACCACTTTCCTGCGCCAGCTCGAGGAGGGTCTCGGGCTCGCGCACGAGCGCGGGGTGAAGATCGTCGCCAATGCCGGAGGGCTCAATCCGGCCGGACTGGCCGAAGCGGTCCGGAAGTTGGCGGAGAAGGTGGGCGTGCCGGTGCGCGTCGCGCATGTCGAGGGCGACAGCCTGCCCGTCCCCGAAGGGTTCCTCACCGCCAACGCGTACCTCGGGGGCGCGGGCATCGCCGCCTGCCTGCGTGCCGGGGCCGATGTCGTCGTCACCGGCCGGGTCACCGACGCCGCCCTCGTCACGGGTCCCGCCGCGGCCCACTTCGGCTGGGAACCCGACGACCACGACGCGCTCGCCGGTGCCCTCGTCGCAGGGCATGTGCTGGAGTGCGGCACCCAGGCGACCGGCGGGAACTACTCCTTCTTCCGCGGCCACGACATCCGCCGGCCCGGATTCCCGCTCGCCGAGATCCACGCCGACGGGACGTCCGTCATCACCAAGCACGACGGCACGGGCGGCTTCGTCGACACCGGGACCGTCACCGCTCAGCTGCTGTACGAGACCGGAGGCGCCCGGTACGCCGGACCGGACGTGACCGCCCGGCTCGACACCGTACGGCTGACGCAGGACGGACCGGACCGCGTACGGATCTCCGGAGTGCGCGGCGAGGCTCCGCCGCCCACGCTCAAGGTCGGGCTCAACCGGCTCGGCGGCTGGCGCAACGAGGTCGTCTTCGTGCTCACCGGACTCGACATCGAGGCCAAGGCGCAGCTGGTGCAGGACCAGTTCGCGCAGGCGCTCACCCGGAGCGGTACGGAACCCGACGAGGTGCGGTGGGAGCTGGCCCGAACCGACAGGGCCGACGCCGACACCGAGGAGACCGCCGGCGCCCTGCTCCGTCTCGTCGTCCGCGACCAGGACCCGGAGACGGTGGGACGCACCGTCTCCGGGGCCGCGATCGAACTGGCCCTCGGCAGCTACCCGGGCTTCCATGTCACCACCCCGCCCGGCAAGGGCGCGCCCTACGGGGTGTTCGAGGCGAGGTATGTACCGGCGGGAGAGGTCGACCACGTCGCCGTACTGCCGGACGGGCGGCGGGAGAACATGGCAACGCCGCTACACGTGAGGGAACTCGAGGGCGTGGACGAGCCCGCTCTTCCAGCGCCGCTGCCCACCGGGGTCACCCGGCTCGCCCCGCTCGGCCGCATCGCGGGCGCCCGCAGCGGAGACAAGGGCGGGGACGCCAACGTCGGCGTCTGGGTCCGAACCGACGACGCCTGGCGCTGGCTCGCGCATGAACTCACCGTCGAGCGGATCCAGGAACTGCTCCCGGAGACCGCCGGGTTGACCGTCGTGCGGCATGTCCTGCCGAACCTCCGCGCCCTGAACTTCGTCGTCCACGGTCTCCTCGGCGAAGGCGTCGCCGCGCAGGCCCGTTTCGATCCGCAGGCCAAGGCGGTGGGGGAGTGGCTGCGGTCCCGGCACCTCCCCGTCCCCGTGAGCCTGCTCGAATCCACCGACGCACCGGAGGTGCACGCATGACCGTCCTGGCCACCGGGCTCGACGCCGCGAGCCCCGAATACGCCGCCAACCGCACCGCCATGCTCGCCAAGCTCGCCGACCTCGACACCGAGCACGCCAAGGCCATCGCGGGCGGCGGCGAGAAGTACATCGAGCGGCACCGGAGGCGCTGCAAGCTCCTCGCCCGGGAACGGATCGAGCTGCTCGTCGACCCCGACACCCCGTTCCTGGAACTGTCGCCGCTCGCCGCCTGGGGCAGCGAGTACAGCGTGGGCGCCTCGCTCGTGACCGGCATCGGCGTCGTCGAGGGTGTGGAGTGCCTGATCACCGCCAACGATCCGACCGTCCGCGGTGGCGCCTCCAACCCCTGGACCCTGAAGAAGGCCCTGCGTGCCAACGAGATCGCCTTCGCCAACCGGCTGCCCTGCATCAGCCTGGTCGAGTCGGGCGGGGCGGACCTGCCGTCCCAGAAGGAGATCTTCATCCCCGGCGGCGCACTCTTCCGCGACCTCACCCGGCTCTCCGCCGCCGGAATCCCGACCGTGGCGGTCGTCTTCGGGAACTCGACCGCCGGCGGGGCGTACGTCCCCGGCATGTCCGACCACACCGTCATGATCAAGGAGCAGTCCAAGGTCTTCCTCGGCGGACCGCCGCTCGTGAAGATGGCGACCGGCGAGGAGAGCGACGACGAGTCCCTCGGCGGCGCCGACATGCACGCCCGTACCTCCGGGCTCGCCGACCATTTCGCCGTCGACGAGCACGACGCGCTCCGCCAGGCGCGGCGGATCGTCGCCCGGCTCAACTGGCGCAAGGCACACGCCGATCCGGGACCCGCCGAACCGCCGAAGTACGACGAGGAGGAGCTCCTCGGCATCGTGCCGGGCGACCTGAAGGTCCCGTTCGATCCACGCGAGGTCATCGCCCGGCTCGTCGACGGCTCGGACTTCGACGCGTTCAAACCGCTCTACGGGACGAGCCTCGTCACCGGCTGGGCCCGGCTGCACGGCTACCCCGTCGGCATCCTCGCCAACGCCCAGGGCGTCCTGTTCAGCGAGGAGTCGCAGAAGGCCGCCCAGTTCATCCAGCTCGCCAACCAGCGCGACATCCCCCTCCTCTTCCTTCACAACACCACCGGCTACATGGTCGGCAAGGAGTACGAGCAGGGCGGCATCATCAAGCACGGCGCGATGATGATCAACGCGGTGTCCAACTCCAGGGTCCCGCACCTGTCCGTCCTGATGGGCGCCTCGTACGGGGCCGGGCACTACGGCATGTGCGGGCGCGCCTATAACCCCCGCTTCCTCTTCGCCTGGCCGGGCAGCAAATCCGCCGTCATGGGACCGCAGCAACTCGCGGGCGTGCTCTCCATCGTCGCCCGCGCCTCCGCCGCCGCGAAGGGACGGCCCTACGACGACGAGGCCGACGCCGGGCTGCGCGCCATGGTGGAGCAGCAGATCGAGTCCGAGTCGCTGCCGATGTTCCTCTCCGGGCGGCTGTACGACGACGGGGTCATCGACCCGCGCGACACCAGGACCGTCCTCGGGATCTGCCTGTCCGCGATCCACACCGCCCCGGTCGAAGGCGCCCGCGGCGGCTTCGGCATCTTCCGGATGTGAGGACGACCATGATCAGCACCCTGCTCGTCGCCAACCGGGGCGAGATCGCCTGCCGGATCTTCCGGACCTGCCGCGCCCTGGGCATCGCCACCGTCGCCGTGTACTCCGACGCGGATGCCGACGCGCTGCATGTCAGGGAAGCGGACGCGGCCGTACGGCTGCCGGGGGCCGCCCCCGCCGACACGTATCTGCGCGGCGACCTCGTCGTACGTGCCGCGCTCGCCGCGGGCGCCGACGCCGTGCACCCCGGCTACGGGTTCCTCTCCGAGAACGCCGGGTTCGCCCGGGACGTGCAGGACGCCGGCCTCCTCTGGGTCGGTCCGCCGGCCAAGGCCATCGAGATGATGGCGTCCAAGACCCGCGCCAAGGAACTGATGGCCGCCGCCGGAGTGCCGCTGCTCGCCCCCGTCGACCCGGCGAAGGCGACCGCGGACGATCTTCCGCTGCTGCTGAAGGCCGCGGCCGGTGGCGGCGGGCGCGGGATGCGGGTCGTACGGGAACTGAGCGCGCTGCCCGGTGAGGTGGCGGCTGCCGCGGCCGAGGCGGCGAACGCCTTCGGGGACGGGGAAATCTTCGCCGAGCCGTACGTCGAGCACGGCCGGCACGTCGAGGTCCAGATCATGGCCGACGAGCACGGCACCGTATGGGCGCTCGGCACCCGCGACTGCTCGCTCCAGCGCCGCCACCAGAAGGTCATCGAGGAAGCACCCGCACCCGGCCTCGACGAGGCGCTGCGCACCCGGTTGCACGACGCGGCGACGGCCGCCGCCCGAGCCGTCGGCTACCGCGGCGCGGGCACCGTCGAGTTCCTCGTCACCGCCGACGGGCGCCCCTGCTTCCTGGAGATGAACACCCGCCTCCAGGTCGAACACCCCGTCACCGAAGCCGTTTTCGGCCTCGACCTCGTCGCCCTGCAGCTTTCCGTCGCCGAAGGCGAACCCCTCCCGGCCCCCGCACCCCCCGCCCCGCACGGGCACGCCGTCGAGGCCCGGCTCTACGCCGAGGACCCCGCCCGCGACTGGCAGCCCCGGACCGGGCCGCTGCACACCCTCGACGTACCGGACGAACCCGGACTGCGCCTGGACACCGGGTACGCCGGCGGCGACACCATCGGCGTGCACTACGACCCGATGCTCGCCAAGGTCATCGCTCACGCCCCCACCCGCACCCAGGCCGTACGGCTCCTCGCCCGCGCCCTGGAACGCACCCGCATCCACGGACCGGTCACCAACCGCGACCTGCTCGTACGGTCCCTGCGCCACCCCGACTTCACCGCCGCCCGCCTCGACACCGGCTTCTACGACCGCCACCTGGACGCCCTCACGGCCGCCCCCGACGACGCCACGCACCGGAACCTCGCCGCCCTCGCCGCAACCGCCGCCGCCACCCGCCACCGCGCCACCGGCACCCCGTGGAAGCCATACACCGGTGCCAACCCATCACGCCCCCCGGGTTCTCGCTTCGGCGCCTGGCGCAATGTCCCCTCGCAGCCCCAGACCAGGCGCTACCGCAGCGAACCCGACGGCACCGAACACGAGATCGCCTACCGCACCAACCGCGGCGGTGCGATCGAAGCCCCCGGCGCCCGGATCCTCACCGCCACCCCCGACCACGTCACCGTCGAGACGGACGACGGCGTCACCCACCGTTTCCGCCTCTCCGCCCATCAGGACCGGGTGTACGTGGACGGCGCCACCGGCTCGTACACCTTCACCGCCCTGCCCCGCTTCACCGAACCCACCGACCGCACCGACCCCGGCTCCCTGCTCGCCCCCATGCCCGGCACCGTCGTCCGGCTCGCGGACGGGCTGGTGACGGGCGCGGCGGTCGAGGCGGGGCAACCGCTGATCTGGCTGGAGGCGATGAAGATGGAACACCGCATTCTCGCCCCCGCCTCCGGCACCCTCACCGCACTGCATGCCGCACCCGGCCTCCAGGTGGAGGTCGGCGCCCTGCTCGCCGTCGTACAGGAGGAACCGACCCCATGAGTGCCGTCCTCGAAACCGAAGAGCAGCAAGCCCTGCGCGCCGCCGTCGCCGCACTCGGAAAGCGGTACGGGCGTGACTACATGATGTCCGTCGTGCGCGACGGAGCCCACCCCCGCGAACTGTGGGCCGAAGCAGCCAAGCTCGGCTACCTCGGGGTGAATCTCCCGCAGGAGTACGGCGGAGGCGGCAGCGGCATGGCCGAACTCTCCATCGTCCTTGAGGAATTGGGTGCGGCGGGCTGTCCGCTGCTGATGATGGTGGTCTCCCCGGCGATCTGCGGCACCGTCATCGCCCGCTTCGGCACCGACACCCAGAAGCGGCAATGGCTCCCGGGCCTCGCGGATGGCTCCCTCACCATGGCCTTCGGCATCACCGAACCCGACGCCGGATCCAACTCCCACCGCATCACCACCACCGCCCGCCGCGACGGCGAGGACTGGCTGCTCACCGGGCGAAAGGTCTTCGTCTCCGGCGTCGACATCGCCGACGCCACCCTCATCGTCGGCCGCACCGAGGACGCCAGGACGGGGAGGCTCAAGCCCTGTCTCTTCATCGTCCCGCGCGACGCCCCCGGCTTCCGGCGCTCGCAGATCGACATGGAACTCCAGGCGCCGGAGAAGCAGTTCGAGCTCGTGCTCGACGACGTGCGGCTGCCCTCCGACGCCCTCGTCGGAGGGGGTACCTCCCGCTCGGGCGAAGCCGAGAGTGGGGGAGAGGACGCGGGTCTGCTCCAGCTCTTCGCCGGACTGAATCCCGAACGCATCATGACCGCCGCGTTCGCCATCGGCATGGGCCGCTACGCGCTCGGCCGCGCCGTCGAGTACGCGCAGACCCGTCAGGTGTGGAAGGAGCCGATCGGCTCCCACCAGGCCATCGCCCACCCGCTGGCCCAGGCCCACATCGAACTCGAACTCGCCCGCCTCATGATGCAGAAGGCCGCTCGCCTCTACGACGACGGCGACGACATCGGCGCGGGGGAGGCCGCCAACATGGCCAAGTACGCCGCTGGTGAGGCCTGCGTCCGGGCGGTGGACCAGGCCGTGCACACGCTCGGTGGCAACGGCCTCACCCGCGAGTACGGCCTCGCGTCCCTGATCACCGCCGCCCGGGTGGCCCGGATCGCACCCGTCAGCCGGGAAATGATCCTGAACTACGTGTCCCATCAGTCCCTGGGTCTCCCCAAGTCGTACTGACAGACGCCATGCTGTCCCTCCACAGCGACACCGTGCGGGGCCGCCACGGCTATCAGGGGGCGGCCCCGCACGCCACCTCCCACGCGTCGTACGGGGGCCGTCCCGCCCGCCGCCACCCCGCCCATCCGCATCGAAGGAACCCAACCGCCACGGTGCACGTGTTCCGGAGCGACTACCCCGACGTCCAGCCCCTCGACACCGCCATCCACCGGTCGCCCCGTACAAGAAGGTCCGGCAGGTCGAGTTCATCGAGACGGTGCCGCGCGCGGTGTCCGGGAAGATCCCGCGCGGGGAACTGCGGGAACGGCAGGCGGGGCGCTGACCCTCTTGGGGCGGCCGGGCCGCACGGGCCGGTGCGCGTACGGCCGCATGGGCCGAAGCCCTCCGGTGAGGCTTCGGCCCATGCGGTGCGGACGGCGCGACGGCGACCGGTGAGGTGGTCGTCAGAACCTCGAAGGTACGTAGGTGTAGCAGTAGTTGTTGCCGCCGTAGTAGTCGTCGCCCTCCAGCAGCAGGTAGCCTCCGGTGCCCTTCCCCACGATGCCGTCCACAGTGAGGTTGAAGAGGGACGGGGCGGTGCGCTGGTACCACATCACCCAGCTCCTGGTGTCCGGGCCCCAGTGGCCGTCCTCGGCCAGCGGGCGGCCGTAGCCGTGGTCGTAGGCGATGTCGTTGAGGAGGTGCTGGACGCACCACACGCCGTGCGTGTTGTTGGCGTAGCCGTCGCCGATGTAGCCGGCGGTCGTCGACGCCTGGGCCTGGGTGACCGTGCCGGCGGTGAGGAGCGCGAGCCCGGCGGTGACGCCCGCCATCCTCACCAGAACGCTCCTGCGCCGGGCCTTGGCGGTCTTCGTAGCCATGGAGACTGTGTCCCTTCGTCGTCTCGGCCTCGCGGCGGCGCGGCCGTTGTCGGAACCCAGACTCTCCCGGGCCGTGTCCACGAACTATCCGGTTCGGAGCCGGGGAATCACGCGTTTGTGGATAGTCCGTGCCGCCCCTTCGAGGTATCCGAGGGCAGCCGCCCGTACTCCTGCCGGTACTCGGCGCTGAAGCGGCCGAGGTGCGTGAAACCCCAGCGGCAGGCGACCTCGGTGACCGATCCGGTGGCGTTCCCCTCGGCGATGGCCGTCAGTTCGCGGTGGGCATGGTCGAGCCGGACCCTGCGCAGGTAGGCCAGGGGCGTGGTGTCCAGGTGCCTGCGGAAGCCCTCCCGCAGAGCCCGCACGCCGACCCGGGCGGCCTGCGCGATGTCGGAGACGGAGACGGCCTCGTCGGCGTGCACCTCGCAGTAGGCCGTCGCGCGGCGCAGGGCGCCCGGCAGCATCGTGGTGCCGCCGCCGGGCACCTCGACGCTCCAGGAGTGGGCCTGGACGTCCAGCAGGGTGTCGACCAGCAGACGTTCGAAGTGCCGTACGCCCAGGCCGGGACGGTGCGCCAGCGGGGAGAGCAGGAACTGCCGGAAGGCGTCGACGAGCGCCAGCCAGGAACGCACGGCCGGGTCCGCCCGGTCCAGCAGGTGCCGGTGGAAACGCAGCGGCCTCTGCGGTACGTCGCCCAGGCGCACCGCGGCCACCTCGGTCATGGTGTCCCGGGACATGGCGAGTGCCCCGTTGACCGCCAGGTGGTCCCACTCCATCGAGACCACGTCGCCCGGTCCCGCCACGGACAACGAGGACGGCAGCGCGGTGCCGTTGACGACCACCACCCCGGCACCGGCCTGGGGAAGGATGACGTTGTAGAAGCCGGGCAGATCCTGTGCCAGCAGCCGCACCGGAGCACCGTAGGCCAGGTCGTACAGCCCCACGGAGCCCTCGTGGAAGGCCCGGAACCTGCCCGGCAGCCGCTGAGGCCCCAGGATCGTCAGCCGGTGCGGCGACAGGCGTCGGCCCACGACCTGGCGCAGTTCCTCGATGTCTCCCCCTTCGTAGATCGGCACCGGCTCCGCCGTGCCGCCCCCCTGATCCAGTGCGTCGACCGCCACTGCCTGCCCCCGTTGCCGAACCGCATCCGACCGCCCCGCAACCTGCGGCGCCGCACAACTCTGCGACCCGGGCGCGCGGTGGGGCAAGGAGATTCGAACAGCTCCCGCTGGGCGTGTCGCGGACCTCGGGCCACCAGGACTTCTTCCGGCGTGCGCGCGCGACGAGGCTCGTCGAGTCCTCGAAATCATGCAAGCACGCTTGATTGTTCTTGCTCCTGCTGCCACGCTCGGCGAGGTGCCCCGCAGAAGGAGAGCGATCCATGAGCCAGCTCGCCCCGCCCGCCCATGAGCGCGGGATCACCACACTCACGCTGGACTCCCCGGCCAACCGCAACGCGCTGAGCGCCCCCCTGGTCGGCGAGCTGTCCGAGGCCCTCGACGCCTGCGCGGCCGATGACGCGGTCCGGGCCGTGGTCCTCACCCACACCGGGACCACGTTCTGTGCGGGGGCCGACCTGAAGGCGCCGGCCGACCCGCACGCCTTCGTCGCCCTGATGCGGCGCATCGTGACGCTGCCCAAGCCGGTCGTGGCCCGGGTCACCGGGCATGTCCGGGCGGGCGGGTTCGGGCTTCTCGCATCCTGCGACATCTCGGTGGCGGGTCCGGCGGCGACGTTCGCCCTCACCGAGTCCCGCCTGGGCCTCGCCCCCGCCATCATCTCCCTCCCGCTCCTGCCGCGCATGGACCCCCGCGCCGCGGCCCGCTACTACCTCACCGGCGAACGCTTCGACGCGGCCGAGGCCGCCAGAACCGGCCTGGTGACGCTCGCCGCCGAGGACGCGGACCAGGCGCTCGTACCCGTACTGGACGGACTTCGCCGGGCCTCACCGCAGGGGCTGGCCGCATCGAAGGAGCTGGTCACAGCTACTGTGCGGGAGAGTTTCGACCAGTACGCCGAAGACCTCATCGCCCGCTCGGCAGCACTCTTCGCCTCCGCCGAGGCACGGGAAGGGATGACGGCCTTCCTCGAACGACGGGAGCCCGCATGGGTGTTGTGACGCCCCCCACCGACCGGACCCCCAAGCAGGACCGCAGCCGCGCCACCCGCCAACGGCTGCTCGAAGCCGCGGTCGCCTGCCTCGCCGAACACGGCTGGGCAGGCTCCACGGTCTCCGTCGTCGCCGAACACGCCGGGGTCTCCCGCGGCGCCGCCCAGCACCACTTCCCCACCCGCGAGGACCTGTTCACCGCCGCCGTCGAATACGTCGCCGAGGAACGCTCCGCCGCCCTGCGCGCCCTGCCCGTCCAGAGCCGTACGGCTGTCGTCGCCGCCCTCGTCGATCTCTACACCGGCCCGCTCTTCCGCGCCGCCCTCCAGCTCTGGGTCGCCGCTTCCAACGAATCCCAGCTCCGCCCCCGTGTCACCGAACTCGAAGCCCGCGTCGGCCGGGAGACCCACCGCATCGCCGTCGAACTCCTCGCGGCCGACGAGACGAAGCCCGGCGCACGCGAAACCGTCCAGGGGCTCCTCGACATGGCCCGCGGCCTCGGGCTGGCCAACGTGCTGACCGATGACACCGCCCGGCGTCAGAGGGTCGTGGCACAGTGGGCGGCACTGGTGGACGACGCACTCGACTGACCTTGGGGGACCTTGTGGGTGACTACTTCCAGACGATCGTCGACCTCGACGCCACCGAGCAGGACGCCGTACAGCTCGGCGCCGGGCTCCTCGACTGGCTGATCACCGAGGGAATCGTCAGCGCCGAGCGCACCGACTGTGTCCTCGACGGAGACGGCTACGGCAACGCACCTGGTCCGAACCACGCCGAGGCCGTCGACGACCCGGAACCGGTCGAGCTGTGGAGCAACGGCCTCTACGTTGCGACCGGACGCACCGTCTTCGACAGCGGCCAGGGCGACGCGGGAGCCGCCACCTGCCCGCTCTGCGCCACCGAGATCCGCCTCGTCGACGACACCTGGTGCCCCGTCGACAGTGCCTGGGCCCCGCTCGCGGGCCGACTCGGCGCCTGGGCGAACGGCGGCGAAGGCATCGTGGAGTGCCCCTCCTGCCACCGGCCCTCCGGCATCGACCGCTGGAGCTGGGAGGACGACTACTACGCCTGCGGGCAGCTCGGCCTCACCTTCTGGAACTGGGCGGAGCTGACCTACGGCTTCGAACAGGAGGTGCGGCGCCGCCTCGGCGGGCACCGCACCGTCACTCTCCGCGGCAAGCTCTAGGGCGTGTTTCGAACCCCGCCGGGTTTGCGCAGCACCGGGACCGTCAGTTTCCCAGACCCGTGATCTGCTCGTACCCCTCGATCTCCCGCGGGTCACGCGGCCCGGGACCGACGTACCTCGCCGACGGCCGCACCAGCCGCCCCGTCCGCTTCTGCTCGAGGATGTGCGCCGACCATCCCGCCGTACGCGCACACGTGAACATCGACGTGAACATGTGCGCCGGAACCTCCGCGAAGTCCAGCATGATCGCTGCCCAGAACTCCACGTTCGTCGCCAGCACCCGGTCCGGGCGCCGCGCGTGCAGCTCCTCCAGCGCGGCCTTCTCCAGTGCCTCCGCCACCTCGAACCGTGGCGCGCCAAGCTCCTTCGCCGTACGCCGCAGCACGCGCGCCCGCGGGTCCTCGGCCCGGTAGACCCGGTGTCCGAAGCCCATCAGCCGCTCACCCTTGTCCAGGGCCTTTCTCACGTACGCGGTGGCGTCACCGGTCCGCTCGATCTCCTCGATCATGCCGAGGACCCGGGACGGGGCGCCGCCGTGCAGCGGACCCGACATCGCGCCCACCGCACCGGACAGCGCGGCCGCGACATCGGCGCCGGTCGACGCGATGACCCGGGCGGTGAACGTGGACGCGTTCATGCCGTGCTCGGCGGCCGAAGTCCAGTACGCGTCCACGGCCTTGACGTGCTTCGGGTCCGGTTCGCCGCGCCAGCGGATCATGAACCGCTCGACGACGGACTGCGCCTTGTCGATCTCGCTCTGCGGGACCATCGGCAGCCCCTGCCCGCGCGCCGACTGGGCGACGTAGGACAGCGCCATCACGGCGGCCCGCGCCAGATCGTTGCGGGCGGTCTCCTCGTCGATGTCGAGGAGCGGCTTCAGCCCCCAGACCGGCGCCAGCATGGCCAGCGCGGACTGCACATCGACCCGAATGTCACCCGAGTGGACCGGGATCGGGAACGGCTCGGCGGGCGGCAGCCCGGGGTTGAACGCCCCGTCGACCAGCAGACCCCACACGTTCCCGAACGACACATGACCGACGAGATCCTCGATGTCGACCCCGCGGTAGCGGAGTGAGCCGCCCTCCTTGTCGGGTTCGGCGATCTCCGTCTCGAACGCGATGACTCCTTCGAGTCCGGGTACGAAGTCGGACATCATGCGGCTCCCTCGATCGACGGGCTGTATGGAGGCCACAGGGGCCTACCCCAAGATATTGGCGGGTTCCCACGATGCGGGGAAGCGTGACATCCGGCACAGCCACCCACGTCATCCATGCGCGATTGACACCCCTCCATACCGGGCAGACTCGGCCCCTGCGGCAGGATGGCCCCGTGCCCACCGCAGATTCCCCTTCCGATTCCACCACCGATCCGGCCGCGATGCGCGAGCAGTACCGCTCCGAGGGCTTCACCGAGGACACGCTCGACGCCGACCCCATGCAGCAGTTCGCCCACTGGTTCCGGCAGATCGCCGCAGGTGGCATGGTCTACGAACCGAACGCCATGGTGGTCTCCACGGCCACCCCCGACGGCCGCCCCTCCTCCCGGACGGTGCTGCTGAAGAAGTACGACGACCGCGGTTTCGTCTTCTTCACCAACTACGCCTCCCGCAAGGGCCGTGAGCTGGCCGCCAACCCGTACGTCTCCCTGCTCTTCCCCTGGCACCCGCTGGCCCGCCAGGTCATCATCACCGGCACTGCGGCCCGTGTCGCCCGCGAGGAGACGGTCGCCTACTTCCGTACCCGCCCGCACGGCTCCCAGCTGGGCGCCTGGGCGAGCGAGCAGTCGACGGTCATCGGCTCGCGCCAGGAACTCATCGACCGGTACGAGGAACTGGCGGCCCGCTACCCGGAGGGCGAACACATCCCCGCACCCCCCGAGTGGGGCGGCATCCGTGTCGTACCGGAGACGATCGAGTTCTGGCAGGGCCACGAGAACCGTCTCCACGACCGGCTGCGGTACGTACGCGAGGGCGAGGGCTGGCGAGTGGAACGCCTCAGCCCCTGACCGGCCCCGGACACGCAGAAACCCGCGGGCTCTGGTCCCTCCTTGCGGAGGAGCCGGCCGGATCTACCGGCGAGCCCGCGGGTCGGTGACTGCTTGGGTTTCGGCAGACAGCCTGCCGAGGTGCACGAAGTGCGACGACGGGCTGTCAGCCCGCAGCCACCTCACGAATCCGATAAGACTGCACTTTTCGGATCACCTCCTTTCGCGTGTGGCCCCAGCCTAGGAACCTTCGGCGGGTGTCTCAACCCTTTTTCATCAGCGGCTCCTGTGCAGTGCTGTACGCGTATCCGTCGGCCCGCTGGAGCAGCCGCAGGTTCACGTGGGACACGTTGAAGCGGCCGGCGGGCGTGGTCAGGCTGTGCTGTCCGGACGATCGTACGGAGATACGCCCGGTCCACGTGCCTGCCCACCTGCCGTTGCGCACGGTGGCGCGGACGAGGTCTCCGGTGGCGAAACCGTAGTGCTGCTTCCGGCGCGGGCGAATGAGCCGGGGGAATCCGTACCGGTCGGGTGTGGTGCGGGCGTAGGTGCCTCGCCCGGTCGCCTTCACGATCTGGACCGGCTGAGGCACGCGGACGATCGCGTCTCCGCTCGGGTGGTCCAGTCGCCCGACGGAGAGGGCGTCGAGCGTATGGGTCTTGGGCAGGCCCATGGCCGTACGGTTCCACTTTGTCCGGCCACCCGACGAGGCGTGCACCGACTTGGAGAGTGTGCCGAGGGCATCAGTGAGCAGCTGTCGGGTCGCGTTCATGACTGCGGCGTCGCGGAGGGGAGCCTTGATCTGCGATCGGATCACCGCGAGACAGGCCGGGCGGCGGGCCAGGAATTCTTCCACGAGGGTGGAGGCTTTGGCCTGGTTGCAGGGGGCGCAGGCAAGGGTCAGATTCGAGATGCGGTCGGAGCCGCCGCGGCTGCGGGGCCGGATGTGGTCGATGTTCAGAGGCACGCCGGTGGCACCGCAGTAGGCGCAGGCGCGTCCCCGTGTGGCGAGCAGGTATTCGCGGATTTCGGTGCCCGCGAGGGTGCCACTGCGGTATTCGGCAGCAGTGAGGCTGTGGCCCGCGCTCATGGCGTGGGTGTCGAAGGCGACCTGCTCGATGTGGATCTCGGTGACCGGAGCCCACCGGCAGAGGCGGCGGACGGTCGCTGCCGTGGTGTCGACCCGATGCTGCACCGACGGGGGTAGCCAGTCCTCTCGGCGGGTGCGGTTGCCCGACCGGCGCGCGCGGTAGCGGCAGTTCGCCGATCGTCGTCGGTGCCGGTACCCGGCTCGCTGCCCCATGGCCCGGTGGATCTGCTCGCCCCGATGTCGTAGCTCGAGTGAAATGAGTCCGCGCCGAACGGTCACAGGTGTGTCGCCTGGGCCGGTTTCTTTCTTCGTGTCGGTGAGGGCGATACCGGTGCCCTTGGACCCGGGGTCGATCCGTAGCTGCACTCCGGCGACGTCGGATCCGGCGCGTGTGCGGTCTTTGAGACGGATGGTGAAGGGGGCATGTCGTACGACGACAGCGCGCCCCTTGGTGAGTAATTCGCGTGCGCGTGCGGGATGGCAGGGCATGAGTGGCTGTCCGCCCTTCGCGAGGACGAAGACTCTGCCTGCGCCTGTTCCGCCTCCGTACGTGTTGCTGTGTGAGGGGACGTCACCGTCCCCGGTCTCTGCCTTTGTGGCGTGACGCCGACGGGGCCGGGTGCTGCGCCCGCCGGTCTCCCCTCGCCCATGTTCCCTGCCGGTGCCCCGCGCGATGGCGGGTTGTCCGTGAGCCGTTTCGTCCCTGCTCCCAGGGGTGTCTGCTCTCGCGGATTCCAGTGCGGGCTGCTGAGGAAGCACAGCTCGGTGGGTCTGCTCGCCTGCGGGGAACGTAGTCATCAAGGGCACCGGCCTTTGATCGCTGATCGTGATGACCAGGGCTGTTCACTCGGCTCGCCTCGCGAGGAGGGAGCGGGAGCGAGTGATCTCCTTTCAACGTGTCAGTGCGGGACGCTAGCTCTGTTAAGGGCGGGCGGGGTGAGGAGGTGACCATCACCACCCGTAGGCGTGTTTTTTTGCCGAACATCGAATGCCCGATTGTTCGTCGTGTTAGTCGGTGAACTCGCACGACGGGCTCGACCGATTTCCCGGAAGTCGATGTGTGCTGAGTCACGTTCGAGTTCAATGATCTGACGTGTGGCAACGGCGGACACGTCCGGCAGGGGGTCCGGGATGAGCGCTTCCAGGAGCAGTGGGATCACCGACGCCCTCGGCCCCGATCCCATCCCCGGGGCGGAGCTGCTCGCGGCGTTGCTCGACGGCATGGACGCGGCGCTCTGCGCGTTCGACGCAGGCGGTGCGATCACCCACTGGAACCGCGAGGCCGAGCGGATCCTCGGCTGGACCGCCGAGGAAGCGGTGGGGCGGCCCGGGTTCGCGGGGTGGGCGGTGCGCCATGCGGACGCGGGTGAGGTGCACGGGCGGCTGATGGCGGCCATGGACGCGCCGGGCCGCCAGGTCCACGAGTTCGCACTGCTGCGCAAGGACGGCGGCCGGGTGCTCGTACGGACCCAGTCGGCCGGGGTGCGGGGCGCGGACGGGAAGTCGGCCGGGGTCTACTGCGCGTTCGGCGAGGTGCACGCCCAGATCGACCTGGAGCGGTCGATCGCCCTCAGCGAGGCGCTGTTCGAGGACGCCTCCTGGGGGGTGGTCCTCGTCGACGTGGACCTGCGGCCGACGGTCGTCAACGCCTATGCGGCGCGCGCGCTCGGCGGCGGCCGTACGACGATGCTGGGACGCCCGCTCGGAGAGCTGCTCGTGCAGGGTGTCGAGGACCTGGAGGGCGCGCTGCAGCACGTCCTGGCCGAGGGGCCGCCGCCCGCACCCGCCGACCTGTGGGTGACGCTGCGGACGGCTGCGGGGGACCGGCGGCGCTGCTGGCACAGCGGGTTCCTGCAGCTGGCGTCGCCGCTCGTGGACGAGCCGGTTCCGTTGGGGGTCGGCTGGCTGTTCCAGGACGTGACGGCGGATCGGCTGGCGGCGCAGGAGGCGGACCGGGTGCGGTTCCGGTCGAACCAGCTGCACCGGGCGTGCCGGTCGGCGGCCGAGTGCGAGGACCCGATGGAGGCGGCGACGTCCTACCTGGACTACGCACTCGCGGGCTTCGCCGACCATGCCCTGATCGACCTGGTGGCGGGGGCGCGGCTGGTCCGGGCGGCGGCGACACCGGCCGACGCCCCCGGCCCGTGCCGGCCCGTGGCGGGAGGCGGCATTCCGCTCCGCTACGCCCCGGGCCATCCGGCGCTCGAGGCGGTGGACCGCACGGGCTCGGTTCGCGCGAGCGCCGGTGCGGCGCCGCGGGCCGAGGCCTGGGCGGCGGACCGTCAGTGGCCGGGCGACTCGGTCCATGCCCTGTGCGCGGTGCTGCGGAGCCGGGGCCGGACGCTCGGCGTGGTGACGTTCCTCCGGGCGGTGAACCGCAGCCCTTTCGAACGTCAGGACGCGACGTACGCGGAGAGCGTGGCGGCCCGGGTGGCAGCAGCGGTGGACCTGTCCCGGGCACTGCCCGCAACCCCGTAGGGCCACCGGTCCGGCGCGTCCGCCGCTCGAGGACGGAACCGATCGCCCGGGGAAGCCGCAGCCCCTGCCTCAGTGCCGGTAGAAGATCCGGTCCGCGTACTCCGCCATCACGCGTCCGTTCCACTCGTGCCCGCCATCGACGTTCCCCGACCGCAGCAGCGGCGGCTCGATCCCCCGCTCGACCAATCGCTCCGCGGCCGTCGCCATCATGGCCTGCATCACCGCACTGGTGACCACCGTCGACGCGGGCGCGAACGGCGCCTCGACGCCCTCCGCCGTCAGCTCCGCGTCGCCGATCGCGATCTTGCTGTCGACCACGATGTCGCAGTGGTCCCGCAGGAACCCGCCCGAGACGTGCCGCGACCGGGTCCCGTCCGCGTAGGCGACCGACGTGACGCCGATGACCTTCAGACCGAGTGCCCGCGCGTTGACCGCCATTTCGACGGGCAACGCGTTGCGCCCGGAGAGCGAGATGATCACCAGCAGGTCGCCGGCGCCCGCCGGGCTGGAGTCGAGCACGGCGCCGGCCAGCCCCTCGACCCGTTCCAGCGCCGAGCCGAGCGTCGCCGGCATGACGTCGACGCCGAGTGTGCCGGGCACGGCGAGCACGTTCATCAGGGCCAGTCCGCCGGCCCGGTAGACGACGTCCTGGGCGGCGAGGGAGGAGTGGCCGGCGCCGAACGCGAAGAGCCGGCCGCCCGCTTCGACGGTGTCCGCGATCGCGGCGCCGGCTGCCGCGATCTGGCCGGCCTCCTCGTCGCGTACACGTTCCAGCAGGCCGATCGCTGCATCGAAGAACTGACCGGCCAGCTTGCTCTCGCTCATGGAGGAGGCCCTCTCCGCAGGGGTGGGGTAGTGGGGTATCCGTGCCGCGGATCACGTTGCGGTCTGGACCAGTGACCTGTCAATACCGTCCGGGACGCGAACGGGCGGTCCGGGGTTGGGTCGGCACGGCACGGTTGTCAGCGGTATGCGTCAGAATTGCCTGAGGGCCAGCGCACGACGTTTTTCATGTCACAGCATCGAGGGGCACGAATGTCCGGACTGATCGACACAACGGAGATGTATCTCCGCACCATCCTCGAACTCGAAGAGGAAGGCGTCGTTCCCATGCGCGCCCGGATCGCGGAACGGCTGGACCAGAGCGGTCCGACGGTCAGCCAGACGGTGGCGCGGATGGAGCGCGACGGTCTGGTGCAGGTCGCGGGCGACCGGCATCTGGAGCTGACGGAGGAGGGCCGTCGGCTGGCGACCCGGGTGATGCGCAAGCACCGCCTCGCCGAGTGCCTGCTCGTCGACGTGATCGGCCTGGAGTGGGAACAGGTGCACGCCGAGGCCTGCCGCTGGGAGCACGTGATGAGCGAGGCGGTGGAGCGGCGGGTGCTGGAGCTGCTGCGCCACCCGACGGAGTCCCCGTACGGGAATCCGATCCCGGGCCTGGAGGAGCTGGGCGAGAAGGCCGAGGCCGACCCGTTCCTGAACGCCGACATGGTGAGCCTGTCGGAGCTCGACCCGGGAGCCGACGGCAAGACCGTGGTGGTGCGCCGGATCGGTGAGCCGATCCAGACGGACGCCCAGCTGATGTATACGTTGCGGCGGGCGGGCGTGCAGCCCGGTTCCGTGGTCAGCGTGACGCAGTCGCCGGGCGGGGTGCTGGTCGGCAGCAGCGGTGAGGCGGCGGAGCTGGACGCCGACGTCGCCTCGCATGTCTTCGTGGCCAAGCGCTGACCGGAGGCGGCCCGGGGGACCGCACGTGTGAACGCGCGTAGAACGCACGCGGGGTGCCGGAGCGTAACGTCCGGTTTCCGATTTTCCGTCCCGAATGGCAGCGGCCGGGCGCATCGCGTGCCAGGCTGTGGCTGAGCCATACCTGAGAGTGCCGGCCGCCTGGCCATGCGGGCGGGGAGGGAGCAGCGGATGCGCCCGTCGTACTGGCATGTGCAGCAGAGGGCGGCTGCCACGATCATGAGCACCCGGACCGCCCCGCCCGTCAGCCCTGCCCAGAGGGGCAGGACCGCCCTCGAGGCCGCGGCCCCGCACGTCGCGGCCCCGGCCCCGCATGCTCCGGCGCACGCCGCCCCGCGCGCCCCCCGGACATGGGAGGGCCCCGGCGCCGCATGGCGCCGGGGCCTCTCCTCCCCTGTTCCGACCTGGAGCCCCGAGCTCTCAAGGTCGGTCCCCACGGACCCTCATCCCCGAGTGGTCCGCCTCCCGGAGAAGATCTCCCCTCAGTGGCCGATGTCAATCCTCGGCAGGGGTCACTCGAACGAGGGGTGTTGCGCGCCGAACACCGATTTTCGAATACAGGTTCGATAGTCTGGCGTGACACGACCACACGGCGATCGAGCGGTTGTCGAGGACCAGAAGGGGGTGCCAGGAAACATGGTGCGGCGCATTGATGTAACCGGATCCGACGGCGTACGCCTCGCGGCGTGGGAGTTCGCGGATCCGCCCAAGGAGCGCACGGAGGGCGAACGCGCCCCCGGGGTCTTACTGCTTCACGGACTGATGGGCCGGGCCTCCCACTGGGCCTCCACCACTCGCTGGCTCGCCGAGCGGCACCGGGCGGTCGGGCTCGACCAGCGAGGGCACGGCCGCAGCGAGAAACCCGCCGAGGGCCCGTACACCCGTGAGGCGTACGTCGCCGATGCCGAGGCGGCGATCGAACAGCTCGGCCTGGCCCCCGTCACCGTCGTCGGCCATTCGATGGGCGCCCTCACCGCCTGGCAGCTCGCCGCGAAGCGCCCCGATCTGGTCCGGGCCCTGGTCATCTGCGACATGCGGGCCTCCGCGCTCGGCGCGGCCTCGCAGCGGGAGTGGGAGGACTGGTTCAAGTCCTGGCCGGTGCCGTTCGCGACACTCTCCGACGTGCGGAAGTGGTTCGGCGAGGACGACCCCTGGGTGGAGCGGCCGAACCCGGCCCGCGGCGACTTCTTCGCCGAGGTGATGGCCGAGCGCGCCGACGGCTGGCGCCCCGTCTTCTCCCGCCGCCAGATGCTCCAGTCCCGCGCGACATGGGTGTACGACGCGCACTGGGAGGAGCTGACGCAGGTCCGGTGCCCGGCACTGGTGCTCCGCGGCCTGGACGGCGAGCTGGGCCGGGCGGAGGCCCAGGAGATGGTCCGCGTACTGCCGCACGGACAGTACGCGGAGGTGGCGGACGCCGGCCATCTCATCCACTACGACCAGCCGGAGGGCTGGCGCGCCGCGGTCGAACCGTTCCTGGAGGAGTTCGCCGAGGACCCGCGGAACGACCGCGAGCCCGTCTCCCCGTGACGGAGCGGCCCGACCCGGCTCGCGTCACCCCTTGCTGACCGCCGCCAGGATCTCGGGCAGCCGGTTCGCCGTGCGCGGTGCGGCCAGCCGCAGCCCCGCCCAGGCGACCAGCGCCCCGTACGCGCTGCCGGCCGGCAGCAGCACCCACATCCAGTTTTCCGCGTCGACGAGATGCAGCCAGATCGTCGCCACGATCAGCGGCGCGCACAGCAGCGCCGCCGAGACCATGCCGCCGAAGATCGAGATCCAGGCGAGCCCGGCCTGCCCCGGTGCCACGTTCTTGAACCCGCTGTCCTGAGGAATCGAGTACGGGAAGTTGGCCGATGCCAGCGCCCCCGTCGCCAGCATCGCGCCCAGCAGGGCGAGCGACAGCCCTATGGCGCTCGGCAGCTTCTCCCAGTCGCCGAGCACCGCCGCCGTCACCACGGTCACCAGCACCGTGTACGGGAGAGTGATCACCAGCAGTGCCGCCGCCCGCCCCCGCAGTTCGAGGTAGGCGTCCCGGGTGGAGGAGATCGTCAGCGCCACCATCCAGAACGCGGAGGTGTCCTGCCCGAACTGGTTGTACATCTGGATGCCGAGCATCCCGGCGGCGAAGCAGGCGAAGTAGACCGAGCCGGTGCCCTGCACCGCGTTGAGCAACGGCACGATCAGCCCGATGGCGAGCGCCGTCACCCAGGCGGCCTTGGTCTTCGGGTCCCGTGCCACATACCGCAGACTGCGCTGTATCACCGTCCCCGTGCGCCCCTCGGGCAGCAGCGCGGAGAGCCGGGAGCCGCCCCTGCCGGACTTCTCCCGGGCCGCTTCGGCGGCGCCCAGGGTGGAACCGTCCGGGGCGGTCATCAGCTTCACCAGACTCCGCTGCCAGAGCCACAGCAGCGCTCCCAGCGCCGCGACGGAGAGCAGCAGTTGTGCCACGGCCCGCCCGTACGACCCCTGCGCCGCCGAGTCCACCGCGCCGATCGCCGAGGCGGGCGGCAGCCAGCGCACCACCTCCGCCGCCGGGTCAAGCGCGGCCAGCCCACCGGACCGGCCCAGCCGCTGCGCACCGAAGTTGACGACCTGGATGCCGACCGCGACCACGAGTCCGCTGAGCAGCGCCAGATCGCGGCCCTTGCGGGAGCTCAGCAGCCGGGTGTTGGCCGTGGCGACGGCCCGCGCCAGGGCGACACACACCACCAGTGTCAGCGGCACGGCGACCACCGCGCACACCACGGCCGCCGCCCCGTGTGTCACCGCGAACGCCGAACCGGCCGCAAGGCAGAGCGTGAACAGCGGTCCGAAGCCGACGAGCGATGCCACCAGCAGCGCCCCGACCAGCGGGCGTGGCCGCAGCGGCAGCATCACGAGCCGGCTCGGGTCGAGGGTTTCGTCGCCGCTGGGGAAGAAGAGCGGCATCACCGCCCAGCCGAGCGCCAGTACCCCGGCCAGCAGGACTGTCAGGGAACCCGCGTGGGCATGGCCGCGCAGTGCGGCCAGCGCGACGATCTGGCCCGCGGCGAACAGCAGGGTGAGGACGACGGACGAGATGTACGCGACCCGTCTGCCGGAGGACTGCCGCAACCCGTTGCGCAGCAGCGTCAGCTTGAGCCGTACGAAGACGCGGACGAGCCGTTCGCCGCCACCGGCGGCGGGGCGGGCGGCGGAGGTGACGGGTGTGTCGAGCACGCTCATCGGGCGCCGCCCAGCCAGTCGAGGGAGTCACCGTTGTTCCGGCCGCCCGCGCCGACGAGTTTGAGGAACGCGTGCTGCAGCGACGGCGCGTCGCCGCGCACCTCCGCGAGGGTGCCCTGCGCCCGGATCGTGCCGCCCGCCATGACGGCCACCCAGTCGCACAACGACTCGACGAGCTCCATCACATGGCTGGAGAAGACGACGGTCGCCCCCGAGCGGGTGTACCGCTCCAGGACCCCGCGGATGGTCTGCGCCGAGACAGGGTCGACGCCCTCGAACGGCTCGTCCAGAAACAGTACGTCGGGGTTGTGCAGCAGCGCCGCGGCGAGCCCGATCTTCTTCCGCATGCCGGTCGAGTAGTCGACGACCAGCTTGTTCCCGGATCCCGCCAGGTCGAGCACGTCCAGCAGCTGGTTGGCCCGCTGGTCGACCTCGGCGCCCGGCAGCCCACGCAACCGTCCGATGTACGCGAGGAGTTCGCGCCCCGAGAGGCGTTCGAAGAGCCGCAGCCCCTCCGGCAGGACGCCGATCCTGGCTTTCACTTCGACCGGGTCCCGCCAGACGTCGTGCCCGCCGACCTCGACCGTGCCGTGGTCGGGACGGAGCAGCCCGGTCACCATCGACAGCGTGGTCGTCTTGCCCGCGCCGTTGGGTCCGACCAGGCCGATGAACTTGCCCGCGGGCAGCTCCAGATCGACCCCGGCGACCGCGACCTGTTCCCCGAACCGCTTCCACAGGCCTTGTACGCGAACGGCGGGCGGCGCCGTTCGCGCCGCGCCCGCTTCCATCACCGCGCGTGATTCCGCCGTGTTTTGGTCCGACATGGTGCTCCTGCCTTCGATGTCCCCGTATGAGAGACCCAGACTACGAAAGGCGTCCGGCGGTCGGGGTGCAGGTGACGGGGGCAAGCGGCAGGTTCGTTCCACGAACGTCACAACTCGGGGTGCGCGGACGGCCGGTCCGCCGCCGATCGCGCGCTCACTCCGCTTCGGTCGGCGTCCCCGCCCCGCTTCGTTGCGTGGCACGGGCCGGCAGGGCCGTCGAGACGAAGGCAAGGAGCACGGCTGTCGCGACGACGGCAAGACACGGCACGAGTGGTGCGTACGGTGTCGCGGCGCCGGTCATGCCCAGGCTGTACGCGGTCAGGGTCGCGCAGGCCACCGCCGCTCCCAGAGCGATCGCGAGCAGGGTGACCGTGAGCGTCTCCCAGCGGAGCATCGCGCGCAGTTGGCGGCCGCCCGCGCCGATCATGCGCAGGAGAGCGAACTCGCGGCGTCGGGCGGACGTCGACATCACGAGGGTGTTGACCACGGCGATCGCGGTGAAGGCGATCACGAGCCCCATCGCGATGTAGTTGACCTGGGCCTGCGCGCCTTCCTGGGTGCGGCGCGCCGCTGCCACGGCGGTGCGGTCCAGGACGTGGACCGTGGGGAAGGGGCGCAGCGCGGCGGTGAGCGCCGACCGGCTCGGCGCCCCGGCCACCAGGACCGACGAGGAGAGCGGCCGGTCGACATGCGCCGCCACCAACCGGTGCGGGAGCAGCAGATCGCCGAAGCCCAGCCCGCGTTCGTAGACGGCGGACACCTCGAGGTCCTTCTCGACCCCGTCGCCGAGCGTGACGGTGACACGGTCGCCGACCCGCGCGTGCCGGGTACGGGCCGCCAGGTCGCTGAGCGCCACCGTTCCGTCGCCCATCGCGGCGAGCGTGCCCGCGGTGACCTCCGGGTCGAGGGTCCGGGCCAGACCCGGTGAACTCACGCCCTGAGCGGGGAACTTGTCCTGCCCGATCCGCACCGTGGTGCGGACGACCTCCGTCACCGTCGTCCCCGGCACCCGCTCGCGCACGGCCTGTGCGGCCACGGCCGGGACACCGGGCTCCGAGGCGGCGAGGACGTAGGGGGCGCGCGTGCCGGACGCGGCCTGCTCGCCCGCCGAGTGACTCGACGTCGTCTGCGTGAACAGGATCGTCGAGGCCATCGCCACGGCCAGGCTCAACGGGGTGACCACGGCCGCGACACGCCGGGCGCCGGCACGGGTGTTCCGTGCGGCGAGGAATCCGGAGGCCGGGGAGATCCGCTGTGCGATCCCGCCCGTCACCCAGGTCGCGGACCGGGCGAGCGACGGGCCGAGCAGCGCGATCGCCGCGGCCGCGACGATCACCGACAGGAACGTCACCGGGGTGGCCGCCGCGTCGGTCTTCAGCCCGGACAGGACCACGACCAGGACGACGTACCCGACGGCGGCCAGGACCCCCGCGACGACCCGGCCGGCGTGCGGCCGCTCCGAGCCGAGCGCCGCCGCGGCGAGCCCCTCCGTAGGGCGCATCCGGGCCGGCCCGCGGGCGGACACCCGGGCCGCACCCCACGCGGCGAGCAGCGTCGCGAGGACCGCGGCGACGGGCGGGAACGCACTCACGGTGAGCTCCAGGGTGTCCGGCAGCGCCCCCACGGCCACGAACCGCCCGTGCATCCAGCGGGCCAGGAACAGCCCCGCGACCGCCCCGGGCGGCCCGGCCAGCAGCCCCACGACCAGTGCCTCGCGCCCCACCATGCGCCGCAGCTGGCGCGGTGTCGCGCCGACCGCCCGCAGCAGGGCCAGTTCCCGGGCCCGCTGCTGGATCGACAGTGCGAAGGTCCCGGCTACCACCAGCAGGGCGACGAGCAGCGACGTACCGCCCATCGCACCGCCCAGACTGATCAGGCTGACCCGCGCCTTGCCGGCGTCGATGAACTCGACGGGCCCGCGGTCGTCCCCCGACCGCACCTCCAGCGAGGGCGTGCCGGACACCGCCTTGAGAGCCCGGGCGCGTACGTCGCTCACCGTGGCGCCGGGGACCGTGAGCAGGCCGAGCGCGGAGACCTGCCCCGGGTGTCCGGCCAGGCGCCGTGCCTGCTCCGTGCTGAAGAACAGCGTCGACTGGCGGGCCAGGGCGTCACGGCCGGCCGGTGCGGCGATGCCGACGACCTCGTACACGGCGGGTGCGCCGGTCGACTGCACGGTCACCTTCGCACCGGTGCGCAGCCCACTGTCGGCGTCGGCCACGATCTCGTCCGCCCCGGCCGGCGCCCGACCGTCGCGCAACGCGAACGGCGTGAGCCGCGCCGACTCCCAGGCGTGGCCCCACGAAGCCCCCTCGGAGAGCGGGCCCTTGTCCGTCAACACATGTGCGGGGAAGGTGAGTTCGGGGACGACCGCGCGCACACCGGGCACGGCCGCGAGCCTCTTGACCAGGGCGGGGTCCGCCTTCGCCCAGGCCCGCTCGGTCAGCGGCTTGGACTTCTCCTTGGTCTTGCCCTTCTTGACCTTCGTCCAGTGCAGTTCCTGATCGGCCGTGACCAGCACGGGAGTTCCCGCGTACCGCTCCGTCGGGATCGTCCCGCGCAGCCCCGTGTCCAGCAGGGTCCCGCACGCGGTGACGAGGGCGGCGGCGAACAGCAGGGCCACGAAGGCGCCGGCGAAGGCGCCCTTGCGGGCCCGCAGCGTAGTCAGCGCGAGAGTCAGCATCACGCCCACGCTCCGAGGCGGCTCATGCGGTCGGCGACCCGCTCCGCGGTCGGCGCGGCCATCCGGTCGACGATCCGCCCGTCCGCGAGGAACAGCACCGCGTCCGAGTACGACGCGGCCATCGGGTCGTGCGTGACCATCACGACGGTCTGGCCGAGGTCGTCCACGGTCCGGCGCAGCAGCCCGAGCACCTCCTTGGCGGTCATGGTGTCCAGCGCGCCGGTCGGTTCGTCGCCGAAGACGACCTCGGGCCGGGTGACCAGCGCGCGGGCGAGGGCCACCCGCTGCTGCTGGCCGCCGGAGAGTTCGGCGGGCCTGCGCCCGCCGCGTCCGGTGAGCCCCACCTGGTCGGTGATCCGTGCCAGCCAGTCCGGGTCGGCCCGGCGCCCGGCGAGGCGCAGCGGGAGGGTGATGTTCTGTTCGACCGTCAGCGACGGCATCAGGTTGTAGGCCTGGAAGACGAAGCCGACGCGGTCCCGGCGCATCCGGGTCAGCGCGGTCTCGTCGAGGGCCGTCAGCTCCTGGCCGCCGAGGGAGACGGTGCCGCCGCTGGGCCGGTCGAGGCCGGCGGCGCAGTGCAGGAAGGTCGACTTGCCGGAGCCGGAGGGCCCCATCACGGCGGTGAAACTCCCCCGGGGGATGGCGAGATCGAGGCCGCGCAGCGCGTGCACCGCGCTCTCGCCGCGTCCGTACACCTTGCTCACGGCGTCGAGCCGGACCGCGGGGGCGGGCTCCCCGGAGCGGGAGCCGTCCGAAAGGGCTGAGGATGCGGGCGCCGTCGGGCGGCCCGCCGAAGAGAAGATCCAGGGCATGTGTTCAGCCTGTTGTGCCGCTGATCACTGCGCTACGGTCAGAAAGGGCGGCCACTGTCACCATGCTGCCAACGGGCAGGCCAGGGGGACCGGCTCCGGGGGGAAAACAGAACATGAGCCTGACATCGGTCGGGGTGTCCGACGAACACCTGCGGCTCTACCGCTACTTCCTGCGCCATCCCGAGCGCGGGGCCGAGTCCGCCGGAGGCGCCCTCGGCTGGGACCGCGACACCGTTGACGAGGGGCTGGACGCGTTACAGGAGCGGAGCCTGATACGGCTCTCCGAGCGGCACACGGTGCTGGTCTCCGATCCGGCGGTCGCCGTGGAGTGGCTGGTGGAACAGCGCCTGGGGGAACTCAAGTCCGCCACCGGCGAGGTGCTCGCCACCCGGGCCGTGATCGCCACGCTCATCGACGACCACAAGCAGGGCGTGGCCCGCTCCCCGAGCGACGACATCGAACGGGTCGACGGACCCGAGGCGATCCGCGAACGCCTCACCGACCTGGCCTTCTTCACCTTCCGCGAGCACATGTCGCTGCTTCCGTCGCCCTGGCGCCCCCACAACATCGACGAGGCCCGCGCCTCGGACCTGAGGATGCTCCGCCGCGGCATCCACTGGCGTACGGTCGCCACGCCGAAGGCGCTTGCCGACCCCGCGACCCTGGCCTATCTGCGGGAACTGGAGACGCTGGGCGGGGAGGTGCGCCGCACCGAGCAGGCGATCCGGCGGCTGGCGATCTGGGACCGCGGCGTCGCGATGGTCCCCGTCGACCCGGACGACCACTACGAGTCGACGCTCGTCGTCCGCCAGCCGGGCGTGGTGGCCAACACCGTGGCCTGGTTCGAGCAGGTCTGGGACACCGGCCACGAGCTTCCCGCCGAGGACGACCTCGCGGTACGGGCGCCGGTCCTGTCCGCTCTGGAGCACCGTGTCCTGGACGCGCTGACCCACGCGGACAAGGACGAGGCGGCGGCCCGCGAACTGGGCGTCTCCCTGAGGACGTTCCGCCGCTACGTGGCCGACATCATGCTGCGGCTCGGCGCGGCCAACCGCTTCCAGGCGGGGCTTCTCGCCAAGGAGCGGGGCTGGATCTGAGAAGGGAACTGCCGGACTAGCGCGGTCCCATTCCCGCGAAGAGGGTGTCGATGAGCCGGTCGACCCAGTCGTGGGTCAGGGGCCGCCGGGCGATCAGGTGCTGGAAGTACAGCGGGCCGGACAGGATCGCCATGGCGAGGTCCAGGTCGAAGTCCGGCGCCAACTGGCCCTGCTCCCGGGCGCGTTCCAGCCGCGCGATCGTCTTCTCGGCCTGGGGGGCGATGAAACGCTCGTCGAGCGCGTCGGCGACCTGGGGGTCGTGCTGCGCCTCCACCAGCAGGGCCACGTACAGGGGGCCCATCGGCGGGCGGCTCAGGAGGTCGACGGCCGTGTGGATCTGGTGGCGCAGATCGGCGATGACGTCACCGGTGTCCGGGTAGTCGAGGCCGGGTTCGTTCAGCGACAGCAGGGAGTCCAGGAACAGCGCGCCCTTGGAGGACCAGCGGCGGTAGATGGTGTGCTTGCCGGCACCGGCGCGGGCGGCGACCGCCTCGATGCTGAGCCGGGCGTAGCCGAGTTCCTCGCCCACTTCGAGCGTGGCCCGCATGATCTCTTCGGTGCGGCCCGCTCCGCGGCTGCTGCGTCTGTCGGTCATCGCCTCACGATATCGGCACGGCACGTGCCGTATTGACAGCTGCCTTCGCCTTCAGCATGATCCCCCCATCTCACTAACGGCACGGCACGTGCCGTTCAGTACATGCCCGAGGGGGAGCATGGGACCGCGCACAGCCGCTCCGGCGCTGCGACTCACCGGCCTGGCCAAGAAGTTCGGCACCCACCGCGCCGTCGACGGCATCGACCTGACCGTGCCGAGCGGGTCGTTCTTCGGCCTGGTCGGCCCCAACGGCGCGGGTAAGACCACGACCCTGTCCATGGCGGTGGGCCTGCTGCGCCCCGACGCGGGCCGGGCCGAGATCTTCGGTACGGACGTGTGGGCGGACGCCTCCCGGGCGAAGGGGCTCGTCGGCGTCCTGCCCGACGGCCTGGCCCTGCCGGAGCGGCTGACCGGGCGTGAAGTGCTTTGTTTCACCGGGCTGTTGCGCGGCATGGCCCGCGCTGAGGCGGACCGCCGCGCGGACGAACTGCTGCGGACCCTGGGCCTCGACATTGCCGGGCGCACCCTGGTGGCGGAGTACTCCACCGGTATGCGCAAGAAGATCGGCCTCGCCGCCGCGCTGCTGCACGCGCCGCGTCTGCTGGTCCTCGACGAGCCGCTGGAGGCGGTCGATCCGGTCGCTGCGGCGACCGTGAAGGAGATCCTCCGGCGGTTCGTCCGCGCCGGCGGCAGCGTGGTCCTGTCCAGCCATGTGATGGCCGTGGTGGAGCAGCTGTGCGACCACCTCGCCGTGGTCGACGCCGGACGGGTCGTGGCGGCCGGGCCGCTGGACGAGGTGCGGGCCGGACTGAGCCTGGAGGAGCGGTTCGTGAGCCTGGTCGCCGGCCGCTCGCCCGGGGCTCGGGGTGTGGAGGGGCTGGCATGGTTGGCGTCCTGATCCGGATGAAACTGGCCGTCCAGCGCAACTCCCTCACCCGCGCCACGGCCGCCCGGATGATCGTCGGCGGCGCGGCCGGTCTCGCGCTCGCCGCCGCCGTACTGTTCCTTGCCGGCCGCGGCTACCCGCACGCCGCGCAGCGGTTCGACCTGCTCGGCGCCGCGCTGGCCGTGTGGACGGCGGGCTGGCTGCTCGGCCCCGTCCTCTTCGGCGGCGGCGACACGACCCTGCGCCCCGAGCACTTCGCACTCCACGCGCTGCGCCCGCGCGCCCTGGCGACCGGTCTGGCGGCGGCCGCCTTCGTCGGCGTCGCACCTGCCGTGACCCTGATCGCGCTGAGCGGCCTCGTGGTCGTCGCCGTACACCTCGGCCCGGCCGCCGTCGCCGTCGCCGCCCCGGCCACGGTGCTCCAACTCGCCTTCACCGTCCTGTGCTCACGCCTGGTCACCGCGGTGCTCGGGCAGGTCGCGCGGTCCCGTACGGGCGCCGCGCTCGCCGCCTTCACCAGCTCGGCGATCCTGGCCGCGCTGCACTCGGGCTGGATCCTCGAACCCCTTGTGCGCACGGCCCTGGACGACGGCCTGCCCCGCCCCGCCGCCGCATGGCTGCGCGGCCTGCCCTCCGGCTGGGGGCTGTCCGCCGTCGAGGCCGCCGGACGCGGCGACCGGCCCGGCGTGCTCGCGGCCCTGGCCGGCCTGGCCCTGTTCACCGCGGCCTGCGCGTACGGCTGGGCCCTCCTGGCCCGGCGCCAGGTCACCACGCGCCCCTCGGGCGGACGTGCTGCGACCGCGACCCTCGGCCGGTGGGCCCGCGGCCCGGTCACCGCCGTCGCCGCCCGTGAACTGCGCACCTGCACCCGCGATCTGCAGCGCTTCCACTTCGTCTGCTTCGCCCTCGGATACGCCCTCGTGTTCTGCCTGCTCCCGCTGGCCGCGGGCAGTACGGACTTCCTGCCGTGGACCGGCCTGGTCTTCGCACTGTGGATGTCGGCCGTCTCCGCGAACCTCTACGGCGAGGACGGCACCGAACTCTGGGGCAAGATCGTGATCCCGGGCACCGCCCGGCACGACGTACGGGGCCGTCAGCTCGGCTGGCTCCTGGTCACCGCGCCCCCGACGGTCCTCCTCACGCTCGTTCCGGCCGCGTTGTCCGGGGGGTCCGTGCCGTGGCTGTGGCTGGTCACCTTCGTCCCCGCGCTGCTCGGCGGCGCGGCGGGCGTGACCGTACTGGTGTCGGTGCTGCGCCCCGTCCCGCTGCGCGACCCGCACCGCCGGACCGGCGGCCTGCTGGAGAACGGCACCGACTTCACGCAGGTCCTGCTGATGCTGCTCCTGACCGCGGCGACCGCGGCCCCGGCCCTGCTCGCCGTACGGTTCGGCCCGGCCTGGGCCGGACCGGTGGCCGGGCCGGTGAGCGGCGCCCTGCTGACGTGGCTGCTGGGACGCGTCGCCGTCATCCGGCTCCGGCGCACGGCTCCGGAGCTGCTCCAGCGCTTCCGCACGGGTACGCCTCCGGCTCGCCGGCGGCGCGTCCGGGCCGCGCCGCCGCCCCTTGTGCCCGCGGGCCTGCCTGCCCTGCGCCGGCCCGCCCCGGTCCTGGCCCGGCTCGGCCTCGACACGGCGCCCGTCGGGCAGCGGATCTACGTCGTCGTCGGCATGACGCTGTGCTGGGTCCCTCTGGTCGCCCAGGGCGTCGTGCCCGCGGTCATGCTGGCCACGGGGCATGTCCACCGCTCCTGGTTCCTGGCCCTGTACCTGCCGCCGGCCCTGCGCCGGCCGGTGATCACCGCGATGATCGCCCTCGGCCTCGCCCTCCTGATCACCAGCCTCGGCACCGGCCTGTACCACCTGGCGCGATCACGGCACCGGCGCTGAACGATCCCCCGGTACGCCCGTCTTCGTCTTCTCTTCCGGTTGACGGCCCCGGACGACGGTCGCGACCACGATGTCCAACGAGGGGCTGGAAGTACGCGACGGGGTGGCGAACGCGGTCATGGTGCATCGGCCCGCACATGGGGCGCATGGATGCATGAGCGGGGGCGCGCATGAGGCGGCGTGTCGAGGGACGGGTAGTCACATGTGGGGAATCCGGAACAGTTCCCCCATGCCGAATACGCACTGAACCTGAACAACGACACGATAAGCGCCATGAATGCCGTGAATACCGTGAACGCCACGGAAAACACCAACACGATGTATGTGCGCATTTCTTGGGCATATGCCGGGCAGTGATCCATTCCACTGATCACTGCGGTCTCAGGGGGAAACATGGCAGCCAGGCCTCTCGTCGCACGCCAGCCGAACGAACGGCTCCAGGCGCTCATCCAGGAAGCCGGATGTTCCAATGCGGGCCTTGCCCGCCGAGTCAACATGGTCGGCGCGGAGCGCGGCCTCGACCTCCGTTACGACAAGACCTCAGTGGCCCGTTGGCTGCGCGGACAGCAACCGCGCGGCAGGGCACCGGGAACCATCGCCGAGGCGCTCGGCCGCAAGCTCGGCCGTACGGTCACGATCGACGAGATCGGGATGGCCAACGGCAAGAATCTGGCGTCCGGCGTCGGCCTGCAGTTCGCGCCGACCGTGATCGGCGCGATCGAGCAGGTAAGCGAGCTGTGGCGCAGCGATGTCGGACGCCGCGACGCCCTGTCCGGTTCGGCGGTCGGTTCCTCGGCGCTGGTCGAGCCCAGCAGGGACTGGCTGATCACCGGCGCCGACCCGCAGGTGGCGCGCGCGGCGGGGGCGCGGGTCGGGATGTCGGACGTGGAGGCGGTGCGGGCGATGACAGCGGCGCTGGTCGACCTCGACCACCGGTTCGGCAGCGGACATGTGCGGCCGGTCCTGGTGCACTACCTCAACAGCGTGGTCTCCGGGCTGCTCTCGGGGGCCTACCGCGAAACCGTCGGGCGGCAGCTGTTCGCGGCGGTCGCGCGACTCACCGAGCTCGCCGGGTACATGGCGGTGGACACGGGGCAGCCGGGGCTCGCCCAGCGGTACTACATCCAGGCTCTGCGGCTGGCCCAGGCGGCGGGCGACCGGGCGTACGGCGGCTATGTGCTGGCCGCTTCGATGAGTCATCTCGCCGCACAGCTCGGCAACCCGCGGGAGATCGCGCAGCTGGCACGGGCCGCGCAGGAGGGGGCGCGCGGGCGGGTCACCCCACGCGCGGAGGCGATGTTCTACGCGGCGGAGGCGCGCGGACACGCGTTGCTCGGCGATGTCCGGACCTGCCAGGCGGTGGCGGGCCGGGCCCTGACGGCGCTGGAACACGCCGAGACGGACACCGGTGACGATCCGTCGTGGATTGTTCACTTCGACTCCGCCTATCTTGCCGACGAGCTGGCCCACTGTCACCGCGATCTCGGCCAGGCGGAGGCGGCCGCGCGCCGGGCGACGGAGTCCCTGGCCGCTCTCCCGGAGTCCCGGGCCCGGCGCCGGGGCATCGGTCTGGTGCTGCTCGCCACGGCGCAGGTGCAGCTGCGCGAGGTGGAGCAGGCGTGTCATACGGGGGCGCGGGCGATGGAGCTGCTGGGGACGGTGCGGTCGAGCCGGGGCGCGGAGTACCTGGACGATCTGCAGCAGCGGCTGGTCCCGTACGGCGACGAGCCGGCGGTCCGGGAGTTCGGGGCGCGGCTGGAGCTCCAGGCGGCCTGACCGGCGTATGATCGGGGATTTTTTCGGGCGCCCGTTAACTGCGTCGCCGGGGCCCGGCGTGTTACTGCCCCTGTGAAGGGGTGATGAGTGATATCGGGCGGCTTGGCGGAGAGCGGCTGCCACCCGATAGCGTGAGCCGACGATTCCGTAGGTTCACACGTAGGAGTCCCGGTGACGCAGAGCGGACAGGGTGACGAGCAGCAGCTCCCTGCTGTACGGCCCGCGCACGAAGGTGTCGTGCTGCCCGCAGGTGGCGGCGAGCCCTGGATACCGGGCGGACCGGCCGACCAGTCCGCTCCGGCGGGCGGGCAGCCATGGGGTCAGCCCTGGGGGCCACAGGCGCCGCAGCAGGACGTGTCGCCGCAGGGCCAGTACCCGCAGCACGACCAGGGGCAGGCGTACGGGCACCAGGGCCCGGCTCTGCCGGCCGAGCAGCCTCAGTCGTATGCCCAGCCCCAGCCCCAGCCGTACGCCCAGCCGCAACCTCAGCCGTACGCCCAGCCTCAGCCGTACGCCCACCCTCAGCCGTACGCAGAGCCCCAGCCCTACGCCCAGCCGCTGCCCCCGGAGGCCGTACCGGGAACGGGTGCGGGCGCGGGTGCGGGTGCAGGCATGGGTGGCGACGCGGATGCCACGCAGTTCATCGCGCCGGTGCCGGCCGAGAGTGCCGCGGAGGCGACCCAGTTCATCGCGCCGGTGCCGGCGGAGCTTGCCGCGGAGGCGCCCCCGTTCATCGCCCACGCGCAGCCGCCCGCATCGGCCTCCGACGCCGACGCGACCCAGTACATTCCGCCGGTGCCCGGTGGTGCCCCGTACGGCATCAGCCCGGAGACGCCCGGTGAGCGGCAGCCCCCCGCCGAGTTCGACAACCTGTTCCGCGCCGAGGAGTCGACGGCCTCCACGCAGCAGATGCCCCAGTTCGACCCGGGGCAGCTGCCGTACCAGGGCGCCGCCCAGTCGTACCAGCAGCCCGCGTCGGCCTACCGGCCGCAGCACGGCGAGCCGTCGCAGGGCCGGGCCGGGCAGCGCAAGAAGCCGTCGCACGTCCCGCTGATCGCCGCGGTCGTCGTCGGCTGCGCCGTCGTCGGGCTGGGCGCGGGTGCGCTGATGAGTGGCGGCGACGACAAGGGCACGGACAACAAGCAGCCGGTGGCCTCGGCGAGTTCGCCCGCCGCGAAGCCCTCCACGCAGGCGGCGGCCGACCCGGCGAAGCCGCAGGCCGAGGCGCTCGACAGGCTGCTCGCGGACAGCAACAACAGCCGTGCGGCGGTCATCGGGGCCGTGGAGAAGACCAAGTCCTGCACCAACCTGGACCAGGCGGTCACCGATCTGCAGGGCGCGGCCAAGCAGCGCCGCGACCTGGTGACGCAGCTGCAGGGGCTGACCGTCGACAAGCTGCCGAACAACGCGCAGCTGACCGCGGCGCTCACGAAGGCGTGGCAGGCGTCGGCCTCCGCCGACGACCACTACGCGGCATGGGCCGCGCAGGCAAAAAACGGCAAAAAGGTCTGCAAGCACGGGCACGCCCGCCCGACGCCCGAGAAGGGCCAGGCCGACCGGGCGAGCTATGAGGCGAGCAAGGCGAAGGCGCAGGCGTCGGGGCTGTGGAACTCGATCGCGGCGAAGTACGGGTTGACGCGGCGGGCGCCGACGGAGCTCTGACGGCAGTGCGGGGGTGCTGCCCAGCACTGGGACAGCTCCCCCGCACCCCCCGTGCGCACGCCCCCCGTGCGTCCGCACCCTCCATGCGCCGTTCCTCGACCGCCGGAGGGGCTTGCGGGTGCTCAGCCCTTCGCGCTGGCCTCCGACAGCGTGCTCGTGACGTCCACGAACCCCTTCCTCTCGGCCACCAGCCGCCCCTTCCGCACCACCTGGAACGTCACCTTCCGGTTCACGATCCGCGGATACGCCGACGAGCCCAGCGCGTCCTCGAACCGCCACCGCAGCACCGGCGTGAGGCCACCGGTGTCGACCTCGGTGCCTCTGTTGAGGGCGGTCGTGATTTTGCTGCCGGTGATGTCCGGGGCGTTGATCGCCGTCACGATCTCCTTCAGTGCCGTGTACGCGATCCACGTCGTCTGGACACCCGTGTCGTCAGGGTCGATCCGGTTGTCGTGGAACGCGTGCTTCCGGATCACCGAGCGCATCTCGTCCCAGCGGGCATCCCCCGACTCGGGGTACCAGCCGGTGACGGATGCCCCCTCGAACGGGCTGTTCCGCCCGCCGGTGCTGTTGATCAGGGGCTGGCCGACGCTGCCGAGGACCGACGAGATCCGCACGGACCCGTCCGCCGGTTCGAGCCGGCGGAAGGAGTCGAAGAACGTCTCCGTGCGTTCCCCGAGCACCGCTGTCACGCACCCGTCGGACCGCCCCGCCCCTTCCAGCGCCTGCTCGGCCGCCTGGTCGTAGGACGTGGCCGCCTCCTCCGCCCGGACGTCGGTGGACGCGGGCTGCTTCTTCTCCTTCTTCAGGCCGGTGCTGAAGAGCCACGCCTGGCCGTCGCCGCCCTGCGTGTCGGGGCGCACCAGGGAGACCCGCTCACAACTGCGGGCGAGCTGCTTGGCGTTGCCAGCCAGAAGCGCCGACTGGCCGCCGTTGACGGGGTACGAGTTGTAGCTGGTGAACTCCTCGGCGGAGGCCCCGTAGCCGCCGATGTACGGGATCCCGGCGGCCTCCAGCGGCCCCATGAAGGAGTAGCCCTCCGGACTGTACGAGCCGACGACCGCGACCGCCTTCTCCGTGACCGCCCGCCGGGCGCAGTCCCCCGCGCCGGTCGACGTGTCGTCCTCGTTACAGGTGACGACGCGCAGCTTGTGCCCGTCGAGCCCGCCGTTGTTGTTCACCCAGCGTGCATAGGCGCGGGCCATGGCCGTCATGCCCGCCATGTTCTCCGTATCCGGACCGTTGGAGCCGTCGGGGGCCCAGGTCATGACGGTGACGGGCTCCCTGGAGTCCCCCGAGGCCCCAGGGAGTGCACCGCAGCCGGTGATCAGCAATGCCCCGGCCGCCGCCGTACATGTGAGGAATGTGTAGGGGCGGGAGGAAGTGAGGCGTTGCCGTCCGGTCATGGACATGGACATTTCCGCGCCTTGGGTAACGCCAATGTGTGCTCCGTTCAACGCTCGGTGACGTCCAGGTGAATTGCAGGGGTCGATGCGAGCCCGGAAGGAGGGAACGTACGATCGACAACCGTGCAGCAAGGTTCGGAGAACACTTCCCGTCGCGGCCGTCGCTCCTCCACCATGGGCGGCATGCCGCTCAATGACGTTCCTTGGTGGCGCTGGCGCAGCAACGTGCGCTCGGCGCTGCACATGCTCTCCGACCCCGTCTTCCACCACGAGTGCTGGCTGGCCGGCCGGGAGGGGTACGGCGATGTCACCGACGCCGTGTACCGCCTGGTCGAGGACACCTGGCTGGACAACTGGTCCGCCGAGAAATACGTCGGCACGGTCTTCCGCGACTCCGGTGAGGCCGCCCTCGTCGACATCGCCGTGCTGCGGGTGCTCCGCATCATGCACCAGGTCGGCGCCGACGCCCCCGTCTCCGCCTACCTGGAGCACCACGGCTGGCCGGAAGGCGTACGGGCCGCCCGTGAGGCGCACGTGCTGCTCGCCACGAACGACGGCGAGGACCCCGACACCCCGCCGCGCTCCCTGGATGTGCTCCGCATCATGACCAGAACCGCCTGAATCGGGGACGGTGTGGCACGCTACGGACATGACCGCGCCGCAGCCTGCTGAGACCATCCCCGAGCAGTACGTCCTCACCCTCTCGTGCCCGGACAAAAAGGGCATCGTGCACGCCGTGTCGAGTTATCTCTTCATGACCGGCTGCAATATCGAGGACAGCCAGCAGTTCGGCGACCATGACACGGGTCTGTTCTTCATGCGGGTCCACTTCTCGGCGGACGCCCCGGTGACCGTGGAGAAGCTGCGGGCCAGTTTCGCCGCCATCGGGGACTCGTTCCGGATGGACTGGCAGATCCACCGGTCCTCGGAGCGGATGCGGGTCGTCCTGATGGTCAGCAAGTTCGGCCACTGCCTCAACGACCTGCTGTTCCGTTCCAGCATCGGCGCGCTGCCGATCGACATCGCGGCGGTCGTCTCCAACCACACGGACTTCGCCGAGCTCGCCGCCTCGTACGACGTGCCCTTCCGGCACATCCCGGTGACCAAGGAGACCAAGGCGGAGGCGGAGGCACAGCTGCTGCAGCTGGTCCGCGAGGAGAACGTCGAGCTGGTCGTCCTCGCCCGCTACATGCAGGTCCTCTCCGACGATCTGTGCAAGCAGCTCAGTGGCCGGATCATCAACATCCACCACTCCTTCCTGCCGAGCTTCAAGGGCGCGAAGCCATACCACCAGGCGCATGCCCGCGGTGTGAAGCTGATCGGTGCGACGGCGCACTACGTGACCGCCGACCTCGACGAGGGGCCGATCATCGAGCAGGAGGTCGAGCGGGTCGGCCACGGCGTCACACCGGACGAGCTGGTCGCGATCGGGCGCGATGTGGAGTGCCAGGCGCTGGCGCGCGCGGTGAAGTGGCACGCGGAGCGGCGCATCCTGCTCAACGGGCGCCGCACGGTGATCTTCGCGTAGCGCGAAGCACGCCCTAGAGCCGGCTGAGCGACGCCACCGCGAACAGCACGTCGCCGATCGCGTCGCGGTCGCCTTCCTGCCCGGCCGCCACGTCGACGGGTGACACACGGCCCGCGATCAGCCGGCAGAACTCCGTGCTGTCCAGTGCCACCTGCGCGACCGCGTGGTCGGGCGAGCCGGGCGCGGCCGGGGAGTCCAGGGCGATGTACCAGTTGCCGCCGCCCGAGCCCTCGATCTCCAGATGGAGCGAACGGCCCGGCGAACCGGCCGTCACCGGATGCCGGGCGGGCGCCGCGAGCCCGGCCCGGCGGCGTCCGGCGAGGGCGGCCGGCAGGAGCCGGGCCGCCAGGTCGATCATCCGGTGGAGATGGGCGGCGGACGGGGCCTCGTACGGATAGTCCACCGCGTCCGCGATGTCACCGCCGTGCACCCAGCACTCGAAGGCCCGGTCCAGCAGGGCGTCCTGCAGCGGGAGGGCGAAGTCCCCGTACGAGACGGACAGTTCGGCGACCCCGCGGCCGGCGAACGACACCGCGCGGATGAGGGCGTGGCTCTGGTCGCGCCAGGGCTCGCGGACGGCCCGGGTGGGCGGTCGTCGGGCCGCCGACCAGTACGTCTCGGTGCGCGGGGCGGGGGAGAGCGGGAACCCGGAGCCCGCGGAGGTATCGCTCCCGCCACGTCCGCCGACGGCCGGATCGTCCAGACCGAGGGCGGTGCTGACCAGCCCGTCGACGGTCATCAGATGGCCGATCACGCCGGCGACCGTCGTCTTGCGGTTGACCTGTCGCTCACCCTCGAACCACCTCAGCCGTACCGGCGCATGCCATTCCGAGCTGCCGATGTCACGGAGGAGCGCATCGAGGCGGGCGGTCTCCGCGTCGTACGGAACGGCCCAGCCCGGTACCGGGATCTTGGCCGGGCGACGGTTCAGACAGCCTTCGAGCACCCGGGAGCGCAGCAGCGGGTCGAGGTCCAGGCTGCGGTCGGTGTGCAGCAGACCGACCGCGTCGCGCAGCCGGAGCGCTTCGTCCGCGCAGGCGGCGCACCCGGTGAGGTGCTCCTCGACCGCCTCGGTCTCCTCGGCGGAACAGGCGGCCAGCGCCCAGGCGCCGAGAAGGGCCTTGAGCACGCCGTGGGGAAACACCGGGGCAGCCGGCTGCGGTGGCGCCGCCGGAGATTCCGGTCCCGGTTCGCGTGCTGCCGGTTCACGTGCCGCGGGTCCGGGCGCCATCGGCAAGGCGCCGAGATCGAAGTCGTCCGCCGCCGCCCGCGGTCCCGGTATGCGCCGCGCGCCCCGCATTCCGTCGTCGTGCATGTTCGCGTCGTCGTCGCCGGTCACAGCATCCGTCCGTATCCGGGCGGCTCGGACCCCTCGAGCGGGCGGGTGCCGGCGGTGGCGAGCAGCTGCAGCCCGAGCCGCAGCCGGCGGCGGGCCTCGTCCGCGGTCACCCCGAGGTCGGCCGCGGCCTGCCGGTAGTCCCTGCGCTGGATGTACGCGAGCTCCAGTGCGGCCCGCAGCGGTGCGGGCATGGAGGCGACGATGTAGTCGGCGCGGGCTGCGGCCGTGGCGCGCAGCACCCGCTCCTCCAGCTCCTGCCGGGCCGCGGCGTCCTCACTCCTGCCGTGTTCGCCGTCCTCGCTGCCTTCCTCGCCCCGCGCGAACGGGGACGGTTCCGCGGCACGCAGGCGCCGCACGGACTGGCGGTGGGTGAGCCGGGCCACCCAGGACCGTATCGAACCCTGCTTGGGGTCGTACGCGTCGGGGTTCTCCCACACGTACCCGAAGACCTCGCGGGTCACCAGGTCGGCGGCCGACTCGTCGTCGAGCATCCGGTGGGCCTGGCTGTGGACGAGCGGGGCGAAACGGTCGTAGAGCTCGCTGAGGGCCGCCGCCTCGCCGCGTGCCAGCCGCTGCTGCATCTTGCGGTCCCAGCGGGGCGGTGCGTCTTTCGCCATAGGACCCCCAGCCCTGTCCCCCTCGTCACACCGAATGTAGTCGGCGGCACCCGCTCGCAGGTGTCTTTGCGGCAAGTGCGCCCCTGAGGACACCCTGGACGGTGCGGAATGCGACGTCCCGGGATGTTGGAATCGGACCTGAAGTGATCATTTCTGCCTGAAACCCGTCTGTGTCTACTTCTGTGGGCCGGTGTTTCATGGGTGTGCGGCGGGGGCAGCCGCGAGGAGGAACAGATTCTTCCGGATCGTCGGATTCCCCGGAACGAGAGGCCCAGTCGAGTGACTCTGAAAGTGGCCGAGACCGAGCAGGGTGTGTGGACCGTGCTGCACATACGCGGCGAACTGGACCTGCTGACGTCGCCCGCGGTCCGCCAGTCCGTCCATGACGCGGTCGCCGTCGGACGTCACGACGTCGTGCTCGACCTCTCCGAGGTGCTGTTCTGCGATTCGAGCGGCGTCGGCGTGCTGATCGCGGCCCGCCGTCTGATGCGCTCCTGCGGCGGGCGGCTGCGGCTGATCCTGCCGGCCCGCGGCGCGGAGGAGGGCTCTCACGTCAACCGGGTGCTCGCCGCCCTCGGCGTGCGCCGTCTGTTCGATGTCTACCCCGACTGGGACGCGGCCGTCGACGACGGAGCCCAGCCGCTTTCGGCCTGAAACCATCCCGCCACCCGGCGTTAAGACCAGGTTGTCACACCGGTGGCGCGCGTAAGTGACACGTGATGCCCGCAGGCGACGTACGCTCCCCGCATGGACAGCGCAGAATATGAGCGCAAGATCGCCTTCCGCTTCGCCGCCTTCGACCAGGACGGCAACGGATACATCGATCGCGCGGATTTCAACGCCGCCGCGGCCCGTCTGCTCGCCGAATTCGGTACGACGGCCCGCTGCGACAAGGGGCAGGCGCTCTACACCGGGGCCGAGGCGTTCTGGCAGGGCATGGCGGGCATCGCCGATGTCGACGGGGACCAGCGTGTCACCCGTGAGGAGTTCGTGGGCGGGGCCGTGAAACGGCTGCGGGACAACCCCGAGCGCTTCGCGGAGATCGCCCGCCCGTTCCTGCGCGCGGCGATTGCCGTGGCGGACAACGACGACGACGGCGCGGCCTCGGTGCCCGCCGTGGAGCGGGCGCTGAAGGTCCTGGGCGCGAGCGAGGAGTCGGCGGAACTGGCCGCACGGAGCCTGGACACGGACCACGACGGCAAGATCGCCGAGGACGAGGCGGTTGCCGCGTTCGCCGTCTATTTCACGGTGATCGAGCCGGACGCGTAAGACCGACCGGCAAATGGGAGGTGGGAGAAGGAGCGGGGCTGGGTGCGTGCAGCTGCAAGGCGGAGGATTGAGGCATGGCGGAGCCATGGTGATT